>NZ_JBFBAV010000026.1:0-98416 GCF_040689505.1 Streptomyces sp. NPDC051211 | reverse complement strand
CGCTTCCTTCGTTCTTGCGTTTCCGACTCTATCAGATCTTTTCGGACCCGATTTCCTCGGTGCTTTCCAGGTTCTCGCTTTCGCGTTTCCCTTTCCGGCGGTTCCGACTCTATCAGATCCTTTCGGGCCTGACTCCCAGTCAGCGGGCTTTGTCTTCCGGGCTGTTGGGCCCTTCCGACTCCCGAACTCTAGCGGATTTCCCGGGCGGCTCATAATCGGGCCTCGGAAATGAATTCGGGCATGCCGAATTCGTTCCCAGTGGGAGATCGTGCTGAGTTGGGTGCCGCAACGAGGCGGCGGGATGTGCTGCCGAAGAACCGTTACGGCCCCGTGGCAACTCGGAGTACTTTACGGATCCGGCAGGGGGGTGTCAACCCCGGGTCAGCCCCTCCCCTGGAGCTCCTCCACACGGTCCAGCAGGCGGGTCAGGATGTCGCCCAGCAGGCCGCGCTCCTCCGTGGAAAGGTCCTGGAGGAGGTCCTCCTCGAAGACCGAGGCCATGCGCATCGCGTCGAGCCACTTGCTGCGGCCCTCGTCCGTCAGCTCCACGATCACGCGGACCCGGTTCGACTCGTCCCGCTCGCGGGTGACCAGCCCCTCGGCGGTCATCCGGTCGA
Organism: Streptomyces sp. NPDC051211; assembly: GCF_040689505.1. Taxonomy (NCBI): domain Bacteria; kingdom Bacillati; phylum Actinomycetota; class Actinomycetes; order Kitasatosporales; family Streptomycetaceae; genus Streptomyces; species Streptomyces sp. NPDC051211. Next base: position 97,799 of record NZ_JBFBAV010000026.1, on the reverse strand, counting down.
TCCGGTGGGTCATCGCCGCCGGGGTCAGACCCAGCTGCTTCGCGAGCTCGCTCGGCCCCATCCGGTAGGGAGCGCCGGCCAGCACCAAGGCCTTGAGGACCTCCCACTCCGCGTTGCTGATGCCCAGGGCCGCGGTCTGGCGCCCGTACGCGACGTTCATGCGGCGGTTGAGGCGGCTCAGCCCCGACACGACCTTCTCGACCTGGGGGTCGAGGTCCTGGAATTCGCGCTGGTAGGCGGCGATCTGCTCGTCGATGGTCGGCTCGTTGACGGCCACTGTGCCGTCCGGGGTGTCACCCATGGTCCCGAGTATCGCACGACTCCGTTGGCATCTAACTCCTTCGATGTGTACTCTTAATGCTTGAACTTTAGGTGTGAAGTCTTCAGCTCTAAGGGCAGGTGAGAAGTGACCAAGGTGATGGGCGCTGCGATGCGGCGGATCCAGGCCGGGAACGCGCTGACCGCGTTCGGCATCGGTTTCACGGTTCCGTTCCTCTACATCTATGTGGCGCAGGTGCGAGATCTGGGCTCCATGTGGGCGACGTGCGCGTTCATCGCGTTCGCGCTCGGTGCGCTCGTCGCGCTGCCCTTCACCGGGCGGGTCATCGATCGGCGGGGCCCGGTCCCGGTCGTCATCGGTGCCGCGGTCACCGCTGCCCTCGGTGCGCTGTCCCTCGGACTGGCCACCGGCGTCCTGCCGCTCCTGCTCTCCGCTCTTGCGCTGGGTGCGGGCCAGGCCGTCATGCAGCCCGCGCTGGCCACGATGATCGTGTGGTGCTCGACCCCGGCGACGCGGACGCGTGCCTTCGCGCTCCAGTTCTTCATGCAGAACCTCGGTCTGGGCATCGGCGGTCTCTTCGGCGGCCAGATCGTGGACGAGAGCCGCCCCGGCAGCTTCACCCTGCTGTTCGGCATCGAGGCCGTGATGTTCCTGGTGCTGGCCGGCGTCATCGCCTCGGTGAAGATGCCGCACGCGCCGGCGATCACCGATGCCGTGCCGCGGGACCCGGCCCAGGCGGGCGGCGGCGGCTGGAAGCGGCTGCTGCAGCACAAGGCGATGGTTCAGCTGTGCGTGCTGGGCTTCGTGCTGTTCTTCGCCTGTTACGGGCAGTTCGAGTCGGGTCTGGCCGCCTTCGGCACCGAGGCCGCCGGGATCTCCCCGTCCACCCTCGGTCTGGCCCTCGCCGCCAACACCGGCGCGATCGTGGTCGCGCAGTTCGTCGTACTGAAGCTGGTCGAGAAGCGCCGCCGGTCCCGGGTGATCGCGCTGGTAGGGCTGATCTGGACGGTCGCCTGGGTGATCGCCGGGTTCTCGGGTCTCGGGCACGGCAGTGCGGTGATGGCCGCCGCCGCGTTCATCACCACGTACGCGCTCTTCGGCATCGGCGAGGCCATGCTGTCGCCGACGCTGGCGCCGCTGGTCGCCGATCTGGCTCCGGAGGGGTCGGTCGGGCAGTACAACTCGGCTTTCGCCCTGGTGAAGCAGATGGCACTGGCGCTCGGACCGCTGGGTGTGCCGGTGGGTGCCGGGCTGCCGATGGTCTACATCGGGATCTTCGTCCTGGTCTCGCTGGGCATCGCCGGGCTCGCGCTGCGGCTCGGCAGGCAGCTGAGCACCGCGCAGGACAACCCCTCGCTGGTGCGGACGGCCCTGGCACCGGCCAAGCAGCCGGCGGCGCCGGCCGCGGACCGGGTCCCCGCGTAGGGACGCCGCATACGAAGGGCCCCACTCCACCGGGAGTGGGGCCTTTCGCGTGTCCGGGACTACTGTCCGGGGCTACTTGTCCGGGCCTACTTGTCCGGGAGGGCGAACTCGCACCAGACCGCCTTCCCGCCGCCCGGTGTCCGGCGGGAGCCCCAGGACGAGGCGATGGTGGCGACGATCGAGATGCCGCGGCCGGTCTCGTCGGCCGGTTCGGCGCGGCGGCGGCGCGGCAGGTGGTCGTCGCCGTCGGTCACTTCGATGATCAGGCGGCGGTCGGTGCGGCGCAGCCGCAGCCGCATCGGCGGGGTGCCGTGCTGGAGGGAGTTGGCGACGAGCTCGCTGGCCGCCAGCACACCGAGATCGCACAGCTCGACCGGGAAGCGCCAGGAGGCGAGGACTCCCTGGGCGAAGGCGCGGGCGCGCGGGGCCGCCTCGATGCCGCCGAGGAGTTCCAGGGCGGCGTTGTGGAAGAGCTCGGCGTCGGTTCCGGTGCGGGTGGGGTGCTGGAGGACGAGCACGGCGACGTCGTCGTCGTGGTCGGCGTCCACTCCGAGGGCGCGCATCAGGCGGTCGCAGATGACCTGCGGGGTGCCCTGCGCTCCGGACAGGGCGCGCTCCAGGGCGGCGACGCCCTCGTCGATGTCCTCGCCGCGCCGCTCGACCAGGCCGTCCGTATAGAGGACGGCGGTGGAGCCGGGTCCGAGGGCGATGGTGCCGGAGGAGTGGAGCCAGCCCCCGGTGCCGAGCGGGGGGCCGGTGGGGTCGGCGGCGCGGCGGACGGTGCCGTCGGGGTCCCGGACCAGGATGGGCAGGTGGCCGGCGGAGGCGTAGGCGAGCAGGCCCTCGTTGGGGTCGTGGACGGCGTACACGCAGGTGGCGATCTGGCTGGCGTCGATCTCTGCGGCCAGTCCGTCGAGCAGCTGGAGCACCTCGTGGGGCGGCAGGTCGAGGCGGGCGTAGGCGCGGACGGCCGTACGGAGCTGGCCCATGACGGCGGCGGCGCGGACCCCGCGGCCCATGACGTCGCCGATGACGAGGGCGGTGCGGCCGGCGCCGAGGGTGATGACGTCGTACCAGTCGCCGCCGACGGCGGCCTCGGTGCCGCCGGGCTGGTAGGTGGCGGCGATGCGCAGGTCGTCGGGCTGTTCCAGTTCCTGCGGGAGCAGGGAGCGCTGGAGGGTGACGGCGGCCTCGCGCTGCCGGCGTTCGCTGGCGCGCAGCCGGTCGACGGCCTCGGCGTGGTCGGTGACGTCGGCGAGGTGGATCATCACGCCGGTGCTGTCGGGGCCGGGGAAGTCGACGGGGGTGCAGGTGACCGTGTACGAGTTCCCGCCGCCGGGTGCGGTGCGGTTCTTGGCGGTACGGGGCTTGCCGCTGCGCAGCACCTGGTCGAGGAGCGGGAGCAGGCCGAGCTCGCCGAGCTCGGGGAGGGCCTCGGCGGCGGGCGCGCCGGCCGGGCGGGGGCCGAAGCCGGCGGTGTAGGCGTCGTTGAGGTAGGCGATGCGGTGGTCCGGGCCGTGGACGAGGGCCACCAGGGCGGGGATGCGTCCGAGGACCGCCGGTACGGACAGCTCGTCGGCGGAGGGCACGGCGGCGAGCGGGGTGCCGGTGCCCGTGCCGGAGACGGTGGGGTCGGCGGGGCGGCCGTCCGGCGCGGAGCCACGGGCAGCAGGGACAGAGCCTTCGCCTCGCTTGGCCTGGGCGGCGGCGTGTTCGATCCGGGCGGCGGCGCGGCGCTGCGTTCCGGGAAACCGGGCGCTCCAGCGCGTGAAGTTCACTGCGTTCAAGCCTCGTGGTGTCGCTCGTGGTCGCTGTGTTGTCCGGGGGACGGTCGCTGGGCGGTGCTGGGGCGGTGTCACTCTGTGCAGGTGTGAGCCCACCTATGGTCACACGTCCAGTGTGGCCGACCGCACTGACAACGTCAGCCTTGGCTGGGCTTCGGGGGTTTGGGCGGGGGTGTGGTGGGTCCGCCACCCGCCGCGAGTTCGAATTCGGCGCGAGGGTGTTCGAGGGAGCCGAGGGAGACGATCTCGCGTTTGAAGAGTCCGGCGAGGGTCCACTCGGCCAGGACGCGCATCTTCCGGTTGACCGTGGGGACCCGGCTGAGGTGGTAGATCCGGTGCATCAGCCAGGCAGGGTAGCCCTTGAGCTTGCGGCCGTACACGTGCGCGACGCCCTTGTGGAGGCCGAGGGAGGCGACGGAGCCGGCGTACTTGTGGGCGTACTCGGTGAGAACCTCGCCGCGCAGAGAGGCGAGGAGGTTGTCGGCGAGGACCCTGGCCTGGCGGAGTGCGTGCTGGGCGTTGGGCGCGCATTCGCGGCCCGGCTCCTCGGCGGTGATGTCGGGGACGGCGGCGGCGTCGCCGGCGGCCCAGGCGTGTTCGGTCCCGTCGACGGTGAGGAAGGCGGTGCAGGCGAGGCGGCCGCGTTCGTTCCTGGGCAGGTCGCTGGCGGCGAGGACCGGGTGCGGTTTGACGCCGGCGGTCCAAACGACGGTGCGGGTGGGGAAGCTGGTGCCGTCGCTGAGGACGGCGACGCGGTTCTCGCAGGAGTCGAGGCGGGTCTCGAGGCGTACGTCGATGTTGCGGCGGCGGAGCTCGCGGACGGTGTACTTGCCCATCTCCGGGCCGACCTCGGGGAGGATCCGGTCGCTGGCCTCGACCAGGATCCACTTCATGTCCTCGGGCTTGACGTTGTGGTAGTAGCGGGCGGCGTAGCGGGCCATGTCCTCCAGTTCGCCGAGTGCCTCGACGCCGGCGTATCCACCGCCGACGAAGACGAAGGTGAGGGCGGCGTCGCGGATGGCGGGGTCGCGGGTGGAGGAGGCGATGTCCATCTGTTCGAGGACGTGGTTGCGCAGGCCGATGGCCTCCTCGACGGTCTTGAAGCCGATGCCGTAGTCGGCGAGGCCGGGGATCGGGAGGGTGCGCGAGATGGACCCGGGAGCCAGGACGAGTTCGTCGTATTCGAGCTGTAGCGCGCCGGCGCCCTCCTCCTCGGTGGCGAGGGTGGTGACGGTGGCGGTGCGCTTGGCGTGGTCGATGCGCCGGGCCTCGCCGATGACGATGCGGCAGTCGCCGAGGACCCGGCGGAGCGGGACCACCACGTGGCGCGGGGAAATGGAGCCTGCTGCGGCTTCCGGGAGGAAGGGCTGATAGGTCATGTAGGGCTCGGGTGTGACCACCGTGACCTCGGCTTCACCCGCTCTCAGCTTCTGCTGGAGGCGCAGAGCCGTGTACATGCCGACGTAGCCGCCGCCGACGACGAGGATGCGTGCGCGGGGCGGGGTACCGGGGGCCGTGCCCCGGGAGTTAGCAGCCTTCACCATCCCATGACGCAACGTGGCCGGGAGTTTGTCCACAGGCCCGTCAAATTGTGTGACCGGCGGCGGTGGTGGGACGGGGCTGGCGGGAGGGGCTGGCGGGAGGAAAAGTGTGCAGGTCAGAGCTACCGGAGTGGATGATTCCGGGGAGTGGAAACGGAAAAGTGGGTGTGAATGCTCCGATCGGGCGGTGGTCCGTACGGGGCTGCCTCTTCTGAATTGACTCTGGCTCAACTATGTTCGTAGCTCGTCGAGGAGTAGGACCGGGCCCAGATGACCTCGGCCCACTCGACACGAAGGCGGGGAGTGTCTCCGGGGGGAGACAAATGATTACCGGGGGAAACATATGCATATTTCCGATTTCCATGGTTCTGCGACCGCGCTCTCGGACGGCGGCGGCCGCGTGATCGCGGGCGGCACCACGCACGGCGTGGGCCGTTCCACTCCGCTGCGGGTGGACGCGCAGCGCAATCTCGAACACGTCCTGCGGGCAGCCCGCGAGGTCTTCGGCGAGCTGGGCTACGGGGCCCCGATGGAGGACGTGGCGCGCCGCGCCCGCGTCGGTGTCGGCACGGTCTACCGGCGCTTTCCCAGCAAGGACGTGCTGGTCCGGCGGATAGCCGAGGAGGAGACCGCTCGGCTGACCGAGCAGGCACGGGCCGCGCTGGGTCAGGAGGAGGAGCCGTGGCAGGCACTGTCCCGGTTCCTGCGGACCTCCGTGGCCTCCGGCGCCGGGCGGCTGCTGCCGCCGCAGGTGCTGCGGGTCGGCTCGGTCGGTGACGAGGCCGACGAGAACGGGGCGGCCTCCGCGGACGTCCGGGTGCCGCAGCAGCGGCAGCAGCCGGAACTGCGGGTGGTGGGCGCGCGGACCGCGCCGGCCCCGTCCGCCGCACCGGAGCCGTCTGAGGACGCGGGCGCCGGAGCGCTGCTCGAGGTGGTCGGCCAGCTGGTGGACCGGGCGCGGGCGGCGGGCGAGCTCCGCGGCGATGTCACGGTGGCCGATGTCCTGCTGGTCATAGCGACGGCGGCGCCGGCCCTGCCGGACCCGCAGCAGCAGGCCGCGGCCTCGGCCCGACTGCTCGACATCCTGCTGGAGGGCCTGCGCTCGCGGACCGCCTGACGCACCGTCTGACGCACCGTCCGGCGGATTCACCGGCGGCTCACCGGCTGTCTCAGCGGTGGGCCGGCCGGTGCCGCACCGAACGGACGGGCCGGCCGGGCTCCTCGAAGAACTGATCGCTCGAACGGGTGCTGCCCGGTTCGCTGTTGCCGTCCGACAGTCGAACTGTGCCCGGATGAGTGGAAGGCACGGAGAGGGGTTCGGCGTGCGTCCGCTTTGTGACACGCTTGCCCGGTGTACCGGTTGAGTGTGTCGTGCGGGAGCTTCCGCGATGAGCGTTGACGGGCGGGACGAGCCACTCGGTGGCGCCGGAGGCGACGTCGAGGCGGGCAGTCCGTCCGACCGGCAGGTGCCGGCCCGGCAGGTGCCGGCCCAGCGGGAGGCGGGCAGCGGGGCGACCTCGGCCGAGCTGCCTCCCTCCGACGGCGACCTGATCACCCGGATGCGCGGCGGCGACGACAGCGCCTACGAGGAGCTGTTCCGCCGGCACGCCGAGGCCGTACGCCGGTACGCGCGGACCTGCTGCCGGGACGGGCACACCGCCGAGGACCTCACCGCGGAGGTGTTCGCCCGAACCCTGCAGGCGGTCCGTGGCGGGGCCGGCCCCGACCAGGCCGTCCGCGCGTACCTGCTCACCACGGTGCGCAGGGTCGCTGCCGCGTGGACGAAGACGGCGAAGCGCGAACAGCTCGTCGAGGACTTCGCGGTCTTCGCCGAGCAGGCGGCCACGGGCACGGCAGGAGCCGAGACCGGGCTCGGGCTGTCCGGTGAGGACACGCTGGAACTGGGCGCGGACGTGCGGGCCATGCACGAAGCCGAGCAGACCCTGGCCATGCAGGCCTTCCGGAGCCTTCCGGAACGGTGGCAGGCCGTGCTGTGGCACACCACCGTCGAGGAGGCCTCGCCGAGCTCGATCGCGCCGCTGTTCGGGCTGACCGCCAACGCCACCGCGGTCCTGGCCGGCCGGGCCCGCGAAGGCCTCAAGCAGGCGTACCTGCAGGCGCACGTCAGTACGGCGCTCAGCGCGGGCGGGGACTGCGCGCGGTACGCGGACCGGCTGGGCGCCTATGCCCGGGGCGGGCTGCGGATGCGGGCGGAACGGGGGCTGCGCAAGCACCTGGAGGAATGCGCGAAGTGCCGGGTGGCGGCCGGCGAGCTCAAGGACGTCAACGCGGGCATTCCGGCGCTGCTTCCGGTCGCGGTCATCGGGTGGTTCGCCGCCGGGTACGCGGCCAAGGCGGCCGGAGTGGTCGCCGGTGGAGCCGCGGCCGCGGGCGGCGCCGGTGCAGCCGCGGCAGCGACCGGCGGATCGACGGCGGGAGCGGGCGCGGCAGGCGCGGGCACGGCAGGTGCCGCCGGCGCGGGAGCTGCCGGCGGTGCCGGCGGGGCGGGAGCTGCGGGTGGGGCCGGCGGGGGCGGGGCTTCGGCCGGGTCCGCGGCGGTCTCCGAGGGGCTCGGGCTGCCCGCCAAGGCCGCCCTCGCGGCCGGCGCCGCGGTGGCCGCGGCCGCCGGGCTGGTCTTCGCGTTCGCCGGGGACGAGGTCCAGCCCCAGGCCGGGGTGAAGCCCGCGCCGAGCGCCGTGGCCCCGGTGCTCCCGGAGGCCCCCGCACCGCCCGCGCCGGCACCGAGCCCGCCCGCGCCGCGGCCGCCGAGCGCGAAGGCGCCCGTACCGCCACAGCAGACCCCGAAGCCCACGCCCTCGCCCGCCCGGCCCGGCGCGGCCGCGGTGAGCCCGGCGCCCACCGCGCCGAAGCCGAGCCCGACGCCGCCTCCGAAGCCGGCCCCGCCGGCGAAGCCCGCGCCCAAGCCCAGCCCCACACCCACGCCCAAGCCGACCCCGCCGCCCGTGACGGTGCCGACCGGGTACCGGCTCGCCACGCTGAACCATGCGGCCTTCGGCGACCACACCGGGCCCGAGCTGGACACCTGGCGCAGCAGTTGGGTCTGGCAGCGCTGGGGCCTGCGCATCGACGACCGCCGCTTCGACCACGGCATCACGGTCAACTCCCGCTCCCGGGTGGAGATCCGGCTCAACCGGCAGTGCAGCAGCTTCTCCGCCCGGGTCGGGGTGGACGACCTGTCCCTGCTGAGCGACGGCACCGTGCGCTTCTCCGTCTACGGGGACGGCAGGCAGCTCTGGCGCTCCCCCGCCCTGGGCCACGGCGACCCCGCGGTCCCGGTCCAGGTCGGCGGCCTGGGCGGCAGCACAACGCTCCGCCTGGTCGTCGAACACGCCGCACCGCACACCCGGCTCACCCTGGCCGGCTGGGCCGACGCGGTCTTGACCTGCCGCTGAGCCGGCAGCGGCGACGCTACGACAGGGCCGGGCGGCGCAGCGGGACGCCGGTGGGAACGGCACGGCGGCGCGGGGTGGAGGTGCCGGTCCAGCAGGTGCCGCGGCGGGCCAGCAGCCGGCGCAGCCACAGCTCCATCGACACCAGTTCCGCCAGCCCGTCCAACGGCACCGGCCGGCCGTCCGCCGCGTCGCTCAGGGCCTGCTGGACCACCCGCGCCTCGATCAGCCCCGCGTCCGCCAGGAACGGGGAGGAGAAGAGCAGGAGCAGGTCGGGGAGAGCGGCACGCAGACCCAGCCGGGTCGCCGTCTCGTTCGGGGAGTGGGAGACCGCGCCCCAGCCCGGCGGGAGTTCACGGACCCCGGCCGCCGACAGCACCCCGCGCAGGATCGTGGCGCGGGCGCCCGGCTGGACCCGGAGGGACTCCGGAAGGGCGCGCGCGGCCCGCACCACCTGGTTGTCCAGGAACGGCGCGTGCAGCCGCTGACTGCGGATCTCCGCCGCCTGCTCGAAGACCCGGTGGTCGGCGGCGTGCCGGGCGAGGACCGAACGGGCCCGCGCCTCACCGGGGCGCAGCGACAGCGGCGGGCGGGCCGCGGCACTCCCCAGCCGGATCGATACTTCCGCCAGCGCCTCCCCGGTCAGCCAGCGCGCCGCCGGCCCGGGCCGGCACCAGGTCAGCGCGGAGAGGGAGGCGTCCACCGGACCGGAGGGCCCGGCGGCGAGCCGGCCGCCGCGCAGCTGCGCCGCCACCGCCTCCATCCCCGCCCGGTAGGAGGTGCGGGCCAGCCGGCGGGCAGCGGAGTAGACGGTCAACGGCACCAGCAGGGACGCCCCTTCGGTGGCCGCCGAGCGGGCCAGGGCCGCCACCGGCCGCAGCAGGTGCCGCCGGCGCCGGTCCATCAGCAGGTCGGCCAGCCGGGCCGGGTGCCCGTCCAGGACCTGGCGGGCGCCGTTGCCCACGAAGTGGTCGGCGGAGCCGGCGGCCAGCCGGCGCCGTTCCCGGGCGGCCACGACCAGTGCGGGACCGGGCTCGTCGGTGAGCGGGCCTTCGAGTTCGGCGTACGGGAGGGCCTCCGCGGAGGCGGCGACCACCACGTGGTGCAGCCGGGGGTCGGCGGCGATCAGGTGGGCCCGCTCCAGTTCGGCCTCCCGGCCCTGCGGGGTGACGAGGTCGTTGAAGGTGACGGCCAGCAGGCGTTCGCCGGCCGCCGTGGCGCCGTGGCCCAGGACGGTGCCGGGCGCGCCGGGCAGACCTGCGGCGAGCAGCGCCAAGGTCGCGGAGGCGCTGCCTCCGGAGAGGTCGGCGCCGATTCCGGGCACCGGCGCGGGTGCTCCGCGGGCCGCCCGCCGGTCCTCGGGTCCCATGCCGGGAACCGGCCCCGGGTCGTACGGAACGGTCTCGGGGGCATGCCGCGGCGCCGTGAGCCGGGCGCGCACCGCGTCGACGAGTGCTTCCCGTACGCCCTCCACCGCGCGCTCCGCGTCGATCTCCGGGGCGGCCACGGCGAGCGAGGCGACCGGCTCGTAGCCGGTGATCTCGCGGGAGCCCTCGCGCAGGATGAGGGCGTGGCCGGGCGGGATCCGCCGGACTCCGGCGTACGGTGTGCCGTCGCCCAGTGCCTCGGGGCTGTCGGGGCAGGCCAGCAGCGCCGCGAGGTGGCCGATGTCGAGCTGTGCCTCGATCAGGTCGGCGAGCGGGAGCGCGGCCGTCGCGTACGCCGTACCGCCTGCCCAGGGCGTGTAGAAGACGGGCCGGGCCCCGGCGAGGTCCCCGAGCACGGTGATCCGGCGGCCGGCCTGGACGACGGCGGTGTAGCTGCCCGGCCAGGAGGTCAGATGGCGCAGGGCGCCGCCGCGGGCGGCGTACAGGGCGCGGCGCAGTTCGTCGTCGCTCGCGCCGCAGCAGCCGAGGACGGCGAGCCGGGTGAAGGGGTCGGCGGGGTCGGCGGTGACGGTGCGGATCTCGTCGGCGCGCCAGTCGCCGACGGCCCACAGCGGGTCGGGGTCGCCCCAGAGGAGCTGGGCGCCGACGGGGTGGACGGTGCGTTCGGCGTCCTCGGCGGGGTCGTCCGGGTGGGCCGCATCGGCGATGCCCCCGTGGACGGGGCCGTCGTGGCCGGTGCCGGAGACGCGGCCCGCCGTACCGAAACTCGCGGCGATACTGCTCCAGCCCACCAACCAGCGCATCGCCGCCTCCCCGCTACCAGCATCGTGGCCACCTGTGGGTCGGGGTCCATGCTGCCACGAGAAGGGCGCGCGAGAGTCGGTAAGGGGGGCGCACATGCGGACGAACACGCCCCGGCCATGCGGTATTTGGCGTTCCGTTCCTGGCGCCCCGGCGTGCCCCATAGGTCGGTTTCGGCCATTCTTCGGCCACCCAGGGGTGATGTGCGCGGTGCGGTCCGGGAGGCGCGATCCACCCCCCGGACCGGTCCGCCACCCGCGGGGATTGAGGCGGCGGCGTCCCCCGGCCCGCCGGATCCGCGCAGCGGGCCGACCCACGCACCGGACATCGAATCGCCGGTCCTGCGGGCGGGCCAGAGCGCACGGGCAGGCGCACGGCCACACGGACGGAGCACGCGCTGACACGTGCGCCCCGGGCGGGACTGTGCACACGGACAACAATCCCGCCATACGGAAGTCGGGGCCTTAACGCTTGGGATGCGGGGAACTACGCTGGGTTTACGAATGCCGGGTGCCTATGCCCGGTGGCCGACCTTATGACCGTACGTGTGCGTCTTGCGTTCCGCGTGACGAGGGGTGGCGCATGTCCAGGGAGCTCCGCGAGCCCAACGAGAAGCTCGGCGCCGTCCTCGCCCTCGCCGGCATCAGCAACGCGGGGCTGGCCCGGCGGGTCAACGACCTCGGCGCGCAACGGGGCCTGACGCTTCGCTACGACAAGACCTCGGTGGCGCGCTGGGTGTCGAAGGGCATGGTCCCGCAGGGTGCCGCCCCTCATCTCATCGCCGCCGCCATCGGCGCCAAGCTGGGCCGGCCGGTGCCGCTGCACGAGATCGGGCTGGCCGATGCGGATCCGGCGCCCGAGGTGGGTCTCGGCTTCCCCCGCGACGTGGGGGCGGCCGTGCGCTCGGCCACCGATCTGTACCGGCTGGACCTGGCGGGGCGACGCGGCGGTGGCGGAATCTGGCAGTCGCTGGCCGGGTCCTTCTCCGTGGCGGCATACGCGACGCCCGCCTCCCGGTGGCTGATATCGCCGGCCGACAGCTCGGTGGCGCGGGAGGCCGCACCGCCGCCCGGCACGGGCGGAACCACCGGAGCCGCCGGAGCCACGGGAGCCACCGGGCACAACGGGCCTGCCGGCCCTGCAGGCCCGGCCGGCCCCACCGGGTCCGCCACCGGCCATGCCGCTGCTGTTGCCGTGTCCACATCGCCACCGCCGTCGCCCGCGTCTTCGCCGTCCTCCGTTGTGCCCTCGCAGCCGGGACCCGAAACTCCGCGCGAGCCCGCGCCGCGCCTCACCGACGCCTCACCGCAGCGGGTCGGCCACAGCGATGTGACCAAACTGCGCGAAGCGGCCGAGGACGCGCGCCGCTGGGACTCCAAGTACGGCGGCGGGGACTGGCGTTCGTCGATGGTGCCGGAGTGCCTCCGGATGGATGCCGCCCCGCTGCTGCTCGGCTCGTACAGCGACGAGGTGGGCCGGGCCCTGTTCGGCGCCACCGCCGAACTGACCCGGCTGGCCGGGTGGATGGCCTTCGACACCGGCCAGCAGGAGGCCGCCCAGCGGTACTACATCCAGGCCCTGCGACTGGCCCGCGCCGCGGCCGACGTACCGCTCGGCGGATACGTGCTGGCGTCCATGTCCCTGCAGGCCACCTACCGGGACTTCGCGGACGAGGGCGTCGACCTGGCACAGGCGGCCGTGGAACGCAACCGGGGCCTGGCCACCGCCCGCACCATGAGCTTCTTCCGGCTCGTCGAGGCCCGGGCGCACGCCAAGGCCGGCGACTCGCAGGCGGCCGGAGCGGCCCTGCGGGCGGCCGAAGGCTGGCTGGAGCGGTCCCGGGACGGGGATCCGGACCCCACCTGGCTCGGTTTCTACTCGTACGACCGTTTCGCGGCGGATGCGGCGGAATGCTACCGGGACCTCAAACTGCCCCGGCAGGTACGCCGCTTCACCGAGCAGGCACTGTCCCGGCCGACCGAGGAGTACGTCCGCTCGCACGGCCTCCGGCTGGTGGTCAGCGCGGTCGCCGAGCTGGAATCCGGCAACCTCGACGCGGCCTGCGCGGCCGGTGCCCGCGCGGTGGAGGTGGCGGGCCGGATCTCCTCCGCCCGCACCACCGAGTACGTACGGGACCTGCTGCACCGGCTGGAACCGTACGGGGACGAACCGCGCGTCGCCGAGCTGCGGGAACGGGCCCGGCCGCTGCTGGTCACGCCGGCCTGAACCCCGACCGAGCCCTCGGAGCACTCGCCGAGCCCGGCCGGAGACACGACCGGGAAACACGACCGGGGAACACGACCGGGAGACACGACCCGGCGAAACTTCCCGGAGCCTCTTCCCGGAGACACGAATCGGCGCCTGCCCGACGCCCCGAGGCTTGGTTGTCAGAGCCACGGTGCAGTATCAGGGGTGGGAGGTGGAGCGAGTGGGCAGCCTGGACTGCGATGTGCTGGTGATCGGCGGCGGGATCGTCGGCCTGTCGACCGCCCATGCGCTGTCCCGGCTCGCCCCGGGGACGCGGGTGGTGGTGCTGGAGAAGGAACCCGGCCCGGCCCGGCACCAGACCGGCCGCAACAGCGGCGTGATCCACAGCGGGATCTACTACCGGCCCGGCTCGCTGAAGGCGCGGTTCGCGGTGCGCGGGGCGGCCGAGATGGTCAAGTTCTGCGCGGAGCACGGCATCCCGCACGAGGTGACCGGCAAGCTGATCGTCGCCACCGAGCGGGCGGAACTGCCCCGGCTGCACGCGCTCGTCCAGCGCGGCCGGGAGAACGGCATTCCGGTGCGGGAGCTCGGTCCCGCACAGATCGCCGAATACGAGCCGGAGGTGCGAGGACTGGCCGCGATCCACGTCGGCACCACCGGGATCGTGGACTACGGGCGGGTCGCGGAGCAGCTGGCGGAGGCCTCGGGCGCGCAGGTGCTGTACGGGGAGCGGGTGGAGCTGATCTCGCGCCGCCCGTCCGCGGTCGCGGTGCGCACCGCGACCGGGCTCGTCGTGCGGGCCCGCGCGCTGGTCAACTGCGCGGGACTGCAGTGCGACCGGGTGGCCCGGCTGGCCGGCGACGACCCGGGCATGCGGATCATCCCCTTCCGCGGCGAGTACTACGACCTCGCCCGACCCTGGCTGGTGCGCGGCCTGGTCTATCCGGTCCCGGACCCGGCCTTCCCCTTCCTGGGCGTGCATCTGACCCGCGGCATCGGCGGCGGCGTCCATGTCGGGCCGAACGCGGTGCCGGCGCTGGCCCGCGAGGGGTACCGCTGGTCCGTGGTCCGGCCGCGAGACCTCGCCGGCGAGCTCGCCTGGCCCGGCACCTGGGCGATAGCGCGCCGCCACTGGCGGTACGGGGCCGGGGAGATCCACCGCTCCCTGTCTAAGCGCGCCTTCACCGAGGCGGTGCGCCGACTGCTGCCCGGGGTCGCCGAGGCGGATCTGCGGCCGGCGGGGGCGGGGGTGCGTGCGCAGGCGGTGCTGCGGGACGGCACCCTGGTGGACGACTTCCTGATCCGCGAGGCCCCGCGCACGGTCCACGTACTGAACGCCCCCTCCCCCGCCGCAACCGCCGCCCTCCCCATCGGCCGCGAAATCGCCCGCCGCGCCCTGACCGCCACCCGCACCTAACCCCCGCGGGCCCTGCCCAGCCCCGCCGGGCCGCCTCCAGCCCCGCCGGCGATTGAGGCGCGGGGGTCCGGGGGCTGTCCCCCGGCAACGGCGCCGCACCCGGACCCGGCACCCGCAGCCCGCCGGCCCCTTGCGGCTGGGTTGCCGCAGGCAACTCCAGCCCCGCCGGCGATTGAGGCGCGGGGGCCCGGGGGCTGGCCCCCGGCAACGGCGCCGTACGCGACAAGCGGCCGCTGCGCGGAGCCTTTCCCCACCCCGCCCCTTCCCGAACTGGGGCTCCGCCCCAGACCCCGCTCCTCAAACGCCGGAGGGGCTGGGGGGTACCGCCCGGCGGGGCCGGGGGGTGCGCCCGGCGGAACCCGGACCCCGCGCCTCAAACACCAGGCGAGGCTGGAGATGCCAAACACCGGGGAGGCTGGAAAGGCCAAACCCCGGCGGGGCTAGGTCGGTACCGCCCGGCGGGGCGGGGTGGGTGCCGGGGCGGGGTGGGTGCCGCCCGGCGGGGGACGGGGGCGGTTGGGGCGGGCGCGCGTGGGGGGGCGGGGGCGACCGTAGAATCGAGGCATTGTGTCTGAGTCTCCGAACCCCCAGCCCGAACCCAAGGCCCCGCCCCGCTGGCGCACCGAGCCGCGGTTCCCCGACGGCCCCTCCCCCGACCCGGCGGGATCCCACCACGAGCGGCGGATCCGCAGCTTCCAGCCGCGCCGCAGCCGGGTGACCACCGGGCAGGAGGACGCCCTGCGGCGGCTCTGGGGCGTGTGGGGCCTGGACATCGACGGGCACGAGGTCCTCGACCTCGACAAGCTCTTCGACGGGCTGCCCGTGGTCCTGGAGATCGGCTTCGGCATGGGCGAGGCCACCGCCCAGATGGCCGCCGACGACCCGGAGACCGGGATCCTCGCGGCCGACGTCCACACCCCGGGCCAGGGAAACCTGCTCGCCCTCGCCGAGCGCAACGGGCTGAGCAACATCCGCGTCGCCAACGGCGACGCGATCATCCTGCTCCGCGAGATGCTGCCGCCCGCCTCCCTCGCCGGGATGCGCGTCTTCTTCCCGGACCCCTGGCCCAAGAAGCGCCACCACAAGCGCCGACTGATCCAGCCCGAGTTCCTCACCCTGGCCGCGTCCCGTCTCGCGCCCGGCGCGGTCCTGCACTGCGCCACCGACTGGGAGCCGTACGCCGAGCAGATGCTCGAAGTGCTCAGCGCGCACCCGGACTTCGAGAACACGCAGGTCGACGGCGGATTCGCGGCGCGCCCGGCGTTCCGGCCTCTGACCCGGTTCGAGGGGCAGGGCCTGGACAAGGGGCACCTTGTACACGACCTGCTGTTCCGCCGCACCCCTTAACCCGGGAACGCACCGGGACCGGGCCGAAACCCGGGAACGTCACAGCGCGTGTCAGACCCGCTCGCTACTGTGATGGAGTGTTCGGAGCGCTCCGTGATGCTGACATCCGTGCTGTGCTCTCGCGCCCGTCGGGCACGGTCCGTACGTGCGTGCTCCTCGGCGTGCTCGCGGTGTCCGGGGCGGCCATCCTGGAGTTGGTGCGGGAAGAGACCGGCACCCCGGGGTTCTTCGTCGGCCTCGGCCTGGCCCTCCTGCCGGTCCCCCCGCTCATGGCGGCCTTCCGGTGGCTCGGCCGGGTCTCGCCGGGCCCTTGGGCGTACCTGCTGTACTGCTTCGGATGGGGTGCCTGCGCGGCGGCGCTGATCGCCATACTGGCCAACAGTTTCGCCACCGAGTGGATAGCCGCCTCCACCGCCGATCCCTCCGATGCCGACCAGCTCGGCTCGATCGCGATCGCGCCGGTGGTGGAGGAGACCGCCAAGGCAGCGGCCCTGCTGCTGGTGTTCGTGTTCCGAAGACGCCGGCTCAGCGCCCCGAGCGACGGACTGGTCATCGCGGGTTTCACGGCGACCGGCTTCGCCTTCACCGAGAACATCCTCTACCTGGGCAACGCCTTCGGCGAGGACCTCGGCACCGGTACGGGCGTGCTCGATTCGATGACCGCCGCCACCTTCTTCGTCCGGATCATGCTGTCCCCGTTCGCGCACCCGCTGTTCACGGTGCTCACCGGGCTCGGTTTCGGCGCGGCCGCCCTGTGCGCCCACCGGGCGGCACGGATCGGGCTGCCGCTGCTCGGGCTGGCGCTCGCGATGGGCGCGCACGCGCTGTGGAACAGCTCCTCCGAGCTCGGCGAGTACGGCTTCTACCTGGTGTACGGCTGCGTGATGGTCCCGGCGTTCGGGCTGCTGGTGTGGCTGGCCGTCCGGCTGCGGCGGCGTCAACTGCGTACGGTCGGCAGCGAGCTGGCGGTGTACGTGGCGGCGGGCTGGCTGGGCCAGGCCGAGGCGCGGGCGCTCGCCTCGATGCCCGCCCGGTCGCTGGCCCGTGCGCTGGCCCGGCATACGGGCGGCCGCGCGGCCGGGCGGGTGGTCGCCTCGTACGAGGCGGATGCGGTGGAGCTGGCGCTGCTGCGGCACCGGGCCCGGCGCGGTGGCCCGGCGGGGGTACCGGAGTTCGCCGACCGGGAGCGGGAGCTGCTGGGCCGGCTGTGGCTGCGCCGGTCGGAGGCGGGTCCGGCGCTGGCCCGCGCGGCGGTGGTGGAAGAGCTCGTGCCCCCGGTGTGGGAACAGCCGGCGGACGCGCCCGCCGGGCCGGTCTCGGTGCGGGTCGCGACACCGCCTGCCGTAGTGCCCAAGACGACGCCTGCCGAAGTGCCTGCCGAAGTGCCTGCCACAGCACCGGTCTCGGTGCCGGTCTCGGTGCCGGCGGCTAGACGTTCAGGCCCTTGGACTCCAGCCAGGCCAGCGGGTCCATCGTCGAACCACCCGCCGTGCGTACTTCCAGGTGCAGATGGGCCCCGGTGACGTTGCCCGTGGCGCCGACCCGGCCGATGGTGTCGCCGGTGCCGACGGAGCCGGAGGTCACCGCCATCGAGGAGAGGTGGCAGTACCAGATCTCGGTGCCGTCCTCGAGTTCCAGCACGATCCGGTAGCCGTAGGCCCCGGACCAGCCGGCCGAGGTGACCTTGCCGCCGTGCACGGCCTTGACCGGGGTGCCGGTCGGAGCGGCGAAGTCGAGGCCGGTGTGCTGCCCGGAGGACCACATGGAGCCGGAGTCGCCGTAGTGCGAGGTGAGGGTGTAGGCGGAGGTGGGCAGGGAGTAGCTCGCGGCCAGCTTGGCCAGCCGCTCGGCCTCCGCCTTGGCCTTGGCCTCCGCTTCGGCCTTGGCGCGGGCGGCGGCCTCGGCGGCCTTGCGCGCGGCCTCCTGCTTCGCCTTCGCCTCCTGCGCGGCGGCTTCCGCGGCGGCGCGTTCGGCGGCGATCCGTTCGGCGGCCGCGGCGGCGTCCTTCTGGGACTCGGCCTGCTGGAGGATGCGGTGGCGCAGGGCCTCGCCGGCATCGGCCTCGGCCACGCCCGTCTGCCGGGGGATGAAGGCCGTCCGCTCGCCGGATCCGCGGTCCGCGCGGGCGGAGTCGGCGCGGTCTTCCGGTCCGGTGGAGGCCTCGGCAGGGGCGTCGTCCCCGTCACCGACGAGGGAGTCCAGCGACGGGATGGACGGCATGGACGGCATGGATATGGAGACCTGGGGGCGGTCCTGCGCGGTGGCGATACCGCCGGCTCCGACGGCCGCGATCACACCGACGCCCAGCACGGTGGAGCTGCGGGCGAGTCCGCCGCGCTGCCGGGCGACCCGGTGCTTGCCCCGGGCCGGACGGACGGAGTCCTCAGTGGGGTTCCACTCGCCCCAGGCGCCGGCGGAGGCCTCTTCCTGGTTCTCGATACCTTCCACCGGGGTGACTCCTTCTGGCGCACACGCGCACGGCGCCGCCTCTTGCGACGGTTGGGACGACCGCGCTGCGTTATCGAACGGTAATAGACAGAGGTATGTGATTCCAAGCTGTTGCCGTAGATCGTTCACGCCAATCGGCCACTCCCTGACTGGCTTTGGCCTCCGCATTCGCCGCATAACAGGGTTCAACCGGGACAATCCGGCGGCCCCATCGACATTCCCTCGGCCACCAACAGAACATGACGACCCGTCAATCACAGTGCGGAGCGCTCCCCTTCGGTCACTCACCGTGGCGACGGGTCGCCGGTACGGTCCGCCGCCGGCGTGCCGGCGTAGATCCGTGGTGAGGGCGGGGGCCGATCGGGCGGGGAACGACGAAGGCCCGGATCCATGGGATCCGGGCCTTCGTACTGAGTAGCGGGGACAGGATTTGAACCTGCGACCTCTGGGTTATGAGCCCAGCGAGCTACCGAGCTGCTCCACCCCGCGTCGGTAAACACAACCTTACGCCATCCGGGAGCCGCCCGACGCCAATTAATCTCCGGGCCGCCCCCGGGCCGCCCCCGAACCCGCCCGGATCCCAGCTGCCCCTTAGAGCCGGCCCAGAAAAGCGGCCAGATTCCCGGTCATCCGGTCGATCTGCTGCTCCACCGTCAGAGACTCCTCGAACCGCCCGCCCGGCTCCGGCTGCCGCTTTCCCCGCACGTAGAGGGAGCAGGCCATGTCCGTGCACAGGTAGATGCCGACCGAGTTCCCCTCCCGCCCTTCCTTCCCGCTCTTGCGGGCGGTCATCAGCGAGACCCCGCTGCCGGGGTGGGTGGTCAGACAGAGGTTGCACATGCTGCGGTGCAGGAACCCGCGCTTCACGGACGGGAAGCGGAGCGCGACGCCGACGAGGCGGCCCCCGTGCTCGGTCACCAGATAGCTGCGGTCGGGGGCGGACAGGTCGCGCCAGCCCAGGAAGTCCAGATCCGCCCAGGGGCGGTCGGCCAGATCGCGGGGCAGCGGCATCCGCGCGGCCTCGCCCTTGGTGCAGTTGACGAACGAGTTGCGGATCTCGGTCTCGGTCAGTGCCTTCATGCCCGCGACGCTAGGCTTGCCTAGATCCCCTAGGCAAATGATTAACAGCCCAAGGAAGCGAGGGACCGTTGGCGGCACGCGCGGGACTCACCCCCGACCGCATCGTCGAGGCGGCCGCGGAGCTGGCGGACGCCGCCGGCTTCGACCGGATCACCGTTTCGGCGCTCGCCCGGCAGTTCGGCGTCAAGGACGCCAGCCTCTACTCCCACGTCCGGAGCCTGCAGGACCTGCGGGAGCGGCTGGCGGTGCGCTGTGCGGCCGAGTTCGCCGACCGGCTCGGCTCGGCCCTGGCCGGCCGCTCCGGCAAGGACGCCCTGTCCGGCTTCGCCACCGCCTACCGCGACTACGCGGCCGAGCACCCGGGCCGGTACGCCGCCACCCAGCTCCCGCTCCCCCCGGAGATCAGCGCCGCCTCCCCGGGCCACCGCCGCATGATCGAGTACACGTACGCGCTGTTCCTCGGCTACGACCTGACCGAGCCGGACCTGACGGACGCGGTCCGGCTGCTCCGCAGCACCCTCTACGGCTTCACCGCCCTGGAGGTCTCCGGCGCCTTCCTGGCCCCGCGCCCCCGGGAAGAGTCCTGGCCGCGGATGCTGGAGGCCCTGCACGTCCTGCTGTCCAACTGGCCACCGCAGGCCTGAACAGCAGCCTGAACAGCGGGAAGCCCCGACCGGTTTCCGGTCGGGGCTTCCCGTGCGAGCGGTAGGCCATGTCGGACTCGAACCGACAACCAATGGATTAAAAGTCCACTGCTCTGCCAATTGAGCTAATGGCCCTTGGTGTGCTCTCCCCAGAGCATAGCCGGACAGCGCCCGTCAGCCGATCGGGTATCGGCTGACGGGTCGCAGGTGTGTCAGGACCGGTGCCGCGGGAGCATCAGGGGATCGCCTTGAAGCCGCCGTAGCCGTAGGCGAAATCGCATTTCCAGTACAGCGAACTGCCGTACGCCTCAAGCTCCTTGATGTCGCAGCCGGCCACCTTGTCCGTCCGTCCGCACACCCCTGCGCCGTGCACGAGCCGAAGGACTTGAGCCCCGGCAACGGGAGAGGGCCCGTACGACACCGGGTGTCGTACGGGCCCTCTGGGCCGTTCAGTTCAGCTGAGCAGGTCAGCCGTTGCGCTTCCAGCGCGGCTTGTCGTCGCGGCGGCCGGCGCCGAAGGAGGAGCCGGAGCCGGAGCCGGAGCCCGACGGGCGGTGGTCGTCGCGGCGGCCGTACGGGCGGTCGCTGCCGCCGGAGCGGAAGCCGCCCGAGGGGCGGTCGTCGCGGCGGTCGCGGTTGAACGGGCGGTCGCCGCCACCGGAGCGGAAGCCACCGGACGGGCGGTCGTCGCGGCGGAAGCCGCCACGGTCGCCACCGCGGTCGTCGCGGTTGAAGCCGCCACCGCGGTTGTCGTCACGACGGTCGTCGCGGCGGAAGCCACCGGAGGGACGGTCGTCGCGGTTGAAGCCCCCACCACGGTTGTCGTCGCGGCGGAAGCCACCGGACGGACGGTCGTCGCGGCGGAAGCCGCCACGGTCGCCACCGCGGTCGTCGCGGTTGAAGCCGCCACCACGGTTGTCGTCACGACGGTCGTCGCGGCGGAAGCCACCGGACGGACGGTCGTCGCGGCGGAAGCCGCCACGGTCGCCACCACGGTTGTCGTCACGACGGTCGTCGCGGCGGAAGCCACCGGACGGACGGTCGTCGCGGCGGAAGCCGCCACGGTCGCCACCACGGTCGCCACCACGGTTGTCGCGGCGCTCGTAGTTGCCCCGCTCGTCGCGGCGCTCGTACGTGCGCTCCGGGCGCTCCTCGGCGACCGGCGCGGCCGCGATCTCCGCGGCGACCTCGGCCACGGCGGCCTCCGCGGCCTCGGCCACGGCGGTCTCCGGGTCCTCGCCGCGCTCACGGGCGGCACGGGCGACGAGGCGCTCGGCCTCCTCACGGAGCTCGACGGCGCGCTTCTGGAGGCGGTCCAGCTGCTTGGTCAGCTCGGCGACCTCGCGCTCGGCCTGCTTGGCGGCGTTGTTCGCGGAGTCGGCCTGGACCTCGGTCAGCGAGCGGGCGCCGGTGATCTCGGCGACCTCGGGGTCGAAGGCGCCGGCACCGCCGACGATGTGGCGCGAGGCGTCGACGCCCGCGTCCTCCATCAGGCGGAAGATCTGGCGGCGCTGGTGCGGGAGGGCCAGGGACACGACGACGCCCGAGCGGCCGGCGCGGGCGGTACGGCCCGAGCGGTGCAGGTAGTCCTTGTGGTCGCCGGCCGGGTCCACGTTGAGGACCAGGTCGATGCCGTCCACGTGGATGCCGCGGGCGGCGACGTCGGTGGCGACGAGCGCGTTGACGTAGCCGTCCTTGAAGTCGGCCAGCGTGCGGGTACGCGCGCCCTGGGTCATGCCGCCGTGCAGCGCGTCGGCCTTCACGCCCGACTCGCGCAGCTGCTCGGCGATCCGGTCGGCGCCCAGCTGGGTGCGGACGAAGATGATGGTGCGGCCCTTGCGGGCGGCGATGGCGGCGGTGACCGGCGCCTTGTCCTTCGGCTTCACGACCAGGACGTGGTGGGTCATGGTGGTGACGTTGCCCTGGGCGCTGTCGACCTCGTGGACGACCGGGTTCGACAGGTAGCGCTTGACCAGCGTGCTGATCTCGTTCTCCATGGTGGCGGAGAAGAGCAGGCGCTGACCGCCGACCGGAACCTGGTCGAGCAGCTCGGTGACCTCGGGCAGGAAGCCCAGGTCGGCCATCTGGTCGGCCTCGTCGAGGATCGCGACCTTGACCTGCTCCAGGGAGCAGGCGCCGCGGTTGATGATGTCGCGCAGACGGCCCGGGGTGGCGACGAGGATGTCGACGCCGCGCTCCAGCGCGTAGATCTGGTTGCCCATGGAGGTACCGCCGCAGACGACCTTCATCTTCAGGCCGAGCACGTCGCCGTAGGGCTGGAGGGCGTCCGCGACCTGCATCGCGAGCTCACGGGTCGGCGTGAGGATGATGCCGCGGGGCTTCTTCTTGTCGGTGTGCCCGCCGGCCAGGGTGGCCAGGAGCGGGAGACCGAAGGAGAGGGTCTTGCCGGAGCCGGTGCGGCCACGGCCGAGGATGTCCTTGCCGGCCAGGGCGTCCGGGATGGTCGCGGCCTGGATCGGGAAGGGGGTGGTGACGCCGTTCTGCGCGAGCTTGCGCACGACGCCCTCCGGCAGACCGAGGTCGCCGAAGGTGATCGTGGGCTCGGCGTCGGTGTCGGCGTCGATGGTGTCGGTCTCGTCGGCAACGTCTACAACGTCGGCAACTTCAGCCTCGAGCGCCTCGATGGTCTCGTCGACCACAAGGGTCTCGACGGCCTCGATCGAGTCGTTCTCGGGCATGACGGCACGGTCAGAACTGGAAATGGACATGCGAAATGCGAAACCTTCCGGAGTCTCGGCACGCGCCCAAACTCCGTGAATCGCAAATCGACCGCCTCAATGCGGTCAGCCACGGCTAGGGAGAGTACGCGCCACGCGGCGCTCTTCGGATTCGGCGCCGGGCAATGGGATCAAACGATCTATAACCATACGCACCCCTCCCCCCACCTGGCAAGTCCGCAGGTCGGACCGGGCCCCGGGGTGTCCCAGGGCCCGTCCGGGCCCCGGCCTGCCGCCCGGGTCTACGGGCTGGGCTGGCTGCTGGGCTCCGGGTCCGGGGGCACCGGCGGTGTGGATTCGGTCACAGGCGGGGGCGGGGTGGACGGGTCGACCGGCGGGGGCGGCTCGGAGGCGCCCGAGCCACCGGAATCCCCGCCTCCGGGGTCCGGGTCCACCGGCTCCTCGCCGCCGCTCCCGCCACCCGGCCCCTGGCCGCCGCCGGGCCCTCCGGATCCGCCGGACCCGCCCGAGGCACCCGTACCGGCGGAGGGCGAGGGGCCGCCGGGCGCGCCGGGCGAGGCCCCTGGGCTGGGGGAGGCGCCGGGGTGGAGCTTGCCGTCCTCGCCGGGCTTGCCGTCCTTGGCGCCCGCACCGCCCTTCGGCCCGTGCCCGGCCCCGTGACCGGTGCCGCCCCGGCCGGAACCGCTGCCTCCGCCCGAATCGGCGGCCGCCCCCGGGCGGTCGCCGGACGAGGACGGCGCGGGCTTCGCGGAGTCGTCGCTCACACTCATGCAGCCCGCCGCCGCCGCGACCGCGAGCGCGGTGACGGCCAGTCGGACGGACGCGGCGGAGAACTGGCGCACGGGTGGCACCTCCGGGACAAGGCGGCGAGGGCCCGCGAGGAACGGGTCAATGGACCCAACTCCGTTTGCCCCGTTCGGGACACGCCCCTGCGGACACCTCCTGTCCGCAAATCCGCCCGCGCAGCGCCCACGCAACCGCAACCGCAACCGCGCAAGGCAAGCAAGGCAACCGCACAGCGCAGCCGCCCTCACCGCTCCAGCAGCTGCTCCGCCACCTCCATGCCCAGGTGTACGGCGCCCAGCCCGACCAGCACGGACGCCGCCACGTTCGCCGCGGCCAGGAACCCCGCGCCGCGCTCGGCCAGCCGGAGCGTCTCGTACGAGAAGGTCGAGTACGTGGTCAGCGCCCCGCACAGCCCGGTCCCCAGCAGCAGGCCGAGCCGCGACCCCGCACCCCCGGCGAGCACCGCCCCGGTCAGCGCGCCCAGCACCAGGCAGCCGGCCGCGTTCACCGTGAACGTCCCCCAGGGGAACACCGAATCGTGCCGGACCTGCACCGCACGGTCCGTCAGATAGCGCAACGGCGCCCCCACCGCCCCGCCCAGGATCACCAGCAGCCAGTTCACCGGCGCTCCCGGACCGCGAGCCGGGTCACCGAGGCCGCCGCCCAGACCGCGCCCAGCGCCCCGGCGAGGGTGCCGGCCGCGTACGCCAGCGCCCGCCCGGCCTCCCCTTCGTCCAGCAGCCGGGAGAAGTCCACGGCGTACGTCGAGAAGGTGGTGAACCCGCCGAGCACCCCGACCCCGAGGAACGGCCGCACCAGCGGATGCGCCGTCCGCCCGCCCTCGCCGATCAGCACCATCAGGACGCCGATCAGGGCGCAGCCGGCCACATTGGTCCAGAAGGTGGCCCACGGGAACGCCCCCGGTCCGGCCGGCCACGCCAGCAACAGCCCGTACCGCGCCGCCGACCCGAGCGCGCCGCCCGCCGACACCGCCGCGAGCACCCGCCCCTGCGGCTCGGCGCGCTGGGCCGGCACGTGCAGGTCGACGTCCGGATCGATCGCCTCCGCGCCTTCCACCGGCCGGGTCATCCGTTCACCACGCGAGCCATTCTCGCGTGGGGCGTCCGCGGCCGCCCGCCCTCGCGGACAATGGCGGTGTGCTGGAGATGACGCGTGACGCGTTCGAAGAGCTCGTGGCCGAGGCCCTCGACACCATCCCGCCCGAACTCACCCGGGTGATGGACAACGTCGCGGTGTTCGTGGAGGACGAACCCCATCCGAGCGACCCCGAGCTCCTCGGCCTCTACGAGGGCACCCCCCTCACCGAGCGCGGCGAGTGGTACGCCGGGGTCCTCCCTGACCGCATCTCGATCTACATGGGCCCGACCCTGCGTTACTGCGAGACCCCGGAAGACGTGGTGCACGAAGTCGCCGTGACCGTGGTCCACGAGATCGCTCACCACTTCGGCATCGACGACGACCGCCTCCACGAGCTGGGCTGGGGCTGACCCCTCCGGAGGAAACCGTTTTGGCGATAGCTCCCCTCATCCCATATGCTTCTCACGTCCCCGACGCGCTGGAAAGCGCCCAGGTGGGCCCTTAGCCCTCATCGTCTAGTGGCCCAGGACGTCGCCCTTTCAAGGCGGTAGCACGGGTTCGAATCCCGTTGGGGGCACGCATCACTCTGTGCGAGACTTGTCTGGCACAGACACCATGGTCCTGTGGAGCAGTTGGTTAGCTCGCCACCCTGTCAAGGTGGAGGTCGCGGGTTCAAGTCCCGTCAGGATCGCTGAGGCTCGAAAGAGTCCTCGTGGCTGGGTAGCTCAGTTGGTACGAGCGATCGCCTGAAAAGCGATAGGTCGCCGGTTCGACCCCGGCCCCAGCCACAAGTGAGAAGGCCCCGTCCGATGGACGGGGCCTTTCCCGTTCTCCCCTACTCCGGCTCCTCCGCCGTACGCGCCCGGCGGCGCCACTGCACCAGCCCGGCGGCCGGCGCGGCCACCGCGATCAGCCCGAGCAGCGCCCAGTCCGGCACCCGGTCCGCGAAGGACCGCACCCACTGCTCCACCGCGTAGGAGTCGTCCACGTCCAGCAGCCCCGGCAGCGCGCTCGCCCCGTCGTAGGCCAGGAACAGGCCGCCCAGGGCGATGAAGAACAGCCCGGACAGCAGCGAGGTGGTGTGCAGCTCGAACCGCCCCACCGAGAAGGCCCGGCCGCGCAGCCACCGGCGCCGGCCCAGCTCGAACCGCTCCCACAGCAGCGCGAGCAGGAACAGCGGTACGGCCATCCCGAGCGCGTACACGGCCAGCAGCACCCCGCCGTAGACCGGGGAGCCGGACACCGCCGCCACCGTCAGGACGCTGCCCAGGATCGGGCCGGCGCAGAACCCGGCCAGGCCGTAGACCGCCCCCAGCGCGTACACCGACAGCGCGGTGGTCGGGCGGATCCGGCCGGAGAGCTCGGCCATCCGGCGGGAGGCGAAGCCCAGGCCGAGGATCTGCGCCAGGCCCAACGCGATGATCAGCCAGCCGCCGGCCAGCACCAGCTGGTCGCGGTTGCCGTGGAAGAACCGGCCCGCGGTGGAGGAGGCCGCGCCCAGCGGCACCAGGGTGCTCGCGAGGCCGGCGTAGAAGATCCCGGTGCGGGCGAGCAGCCGCGAGGGGGAGTCGATCGAGTACGCGAAGAAGGCCGGCAGCAGCAGGGCGCTGCACGGACTGAGCAGGGCGAGGAGGCCGCCCAGCAGCGCGGCCAGGTATCCGATCTCCACTACTGCGCGGCCTTCGCCTTCTCGATCGCCTCGGTGAAGGCGTCCAGGGGCTGGGCGCCGGCGATCGGCTTCCCGTTGACCAGGAAGGAGGGGGTGGAGCTGACCCCGATGCGGTACCCCTCCTCCTGATCCTTAGCCAGGGCCTGCCGGGCGGCGTCCCCGTCCATGTCCTTCTTGAACCGTTCCAGGTCCGGCACCCCGGCCTCCTCGGCCAGCTCCAGCAGCCGGTCCGCGCCGAAGCCCTTGGCCTTGGCACCGTCGGCGTAGGCGGCGGCGTGGAACTGCCGGAACCGGTCCTGCTGCCCGGCGGCCCAGGCGGCCCTGGCAGCGGCCTCGGACTCGGCCCCGAAGATCGGGAAGTTCCGCCACTCGATGCGCAGGGTTCCGTTCTCCACGTACTTCTTCACCAGCTCGGGCTCGGTGTCCCGGGCGAACTTGCCGCAGTACCCGCATTTGAAGTCGGAGTACTCGATGAGTACGACGGGCGCGTCGGCGCGGCCGGCCGCCAGCTTGTCCCCGGCCTCCCGCCGCGCGAGTGCGAGCAGCTCCGCGTTGGCGTCGGAGGCTCCGGCGGCGCCGGACTCCCCGGGCACCGGCGCGGCGGGACCGCCGGGCACCGTCGCGTCGTACCGGGCCGCCCGGTCCTCGGGCGCGCCGGCCTGCCAGGACAGCAGTCCGAGGGTGACGGCGGCGAGCGCGACCCCGGCGGAGATCAGCAGCGGCTTCTTGGACGCGGGCGTCCGGGGGCGGGACATGACGGGCCTCTCACTCGTACGGCGGGTCGGTTCGGGGGCTCTCGTCCCGGAATGGTACGGGGACGACCGACAAATGCGTTCGCCACCCACAGCCTGTGGGTGAGATCCTCGACCAGGTATGTCTACTTCTTTCGCCGCCCTGCAGACGCTGCTCGGTGAGATCTCGCTCCGCGACGCTCACCGTCTCGGCCGTCGCCTCGAAGGCGCTCGCCGCATCCGCAAGCCCGAGGCCAAGCAGGCCGTGCTCGACGAAATCGCCGCGGAGGCCGCGAAGGCCGCCGAACGGCTCGCCGGGCGTGCCGCGCGGATGCCCGAGGTCACCTATCCCGAGGCCCTGCCGGTCAGCCAGAAGAAGGACGCGATCGCCGAGGCGATACGCGACCACCAGGTCGTGATCGTCGCGGGCGAGACCGGCTCCGGCAAGACCACGCAGATCCCCAAGATCTGCATGGAGCTGGGCCGCGGCGTCCGGGGCATGATCGGGCACACCCAGCCCCGCCGGATCGCCGCCCGCACGGTCGCGGAGCGGATCGCCGAGGAGCTGAAGTCCGAGATCGGGCAGACGGTCGGCTGGAAGGTCCGTTTCACCGACCAGGTGGACCCGGACGCGACCTTCGTGAAGCTGATGACGGACGGCATCCTGCTCGCCGAGATCCAGACGGACCGCGAGCTGCGCGCCTACGACACGATCATCATCGACGAGGCCCACGAGCGCAGCCTCAACATCGACTTCCTGCTCGGCTACCTCGCCCAGCTGCTGCCGAAGCGCCCCGACCTCAAGGTCGTGATCACCTCGGCGACCATCGACCCGGAGCGCTTCTCCCGGCACTTCGGCGACGCCCCGATCGTCGAGGTCAGCGGCCGGACGTACCCGGTGGAGGTCCGCTACCGGCCCCTCCTGGAAGAGGATTCGGACGACGCGGACCGGGACCAGATCACCGCGATCTGCGAGGCCGTGGACGAGCTCCAGAAGGAAGGCCCGGGCGACATCCTGGTCTTCCTCTCCGGCGAGCGGGAGATCCGCGACACCGCGGACGCCCTGAACAAGCTGAAGTTGCGCTTCACCGAGGTGCTGCCGCTGTACGCCCGGCTCTCGCACGCCGAGCAGCACCGGGTCTTCCAGCAGCACACCGGCCGCCGGATCGTCCTCGCCACCAACGTGGCCGAGACCTCCCTCACCGTCCCCGGCATCAAGTACGTGATCGACCCGGGCACCGCCCGGATCTCCCGCTACAGCCACCGCACCAAGGTGCAGCGGCTGCCCATCGAGGCGATCTCGCAGGCCAGCGCCAACCAGCGCAAGGGCCGCTGCGGCCGCACCTCGGACGGCATCTGCATCCGGCTCTACTCCGAGGACGACTTCAACGCCCGCCCGGAGTTCACAGACGCCGAGATCCTCCGCACCAACCTGGCCTCCGTCATCCTGCAGATGACCGCGGCCGGCCTCGGCGAGATCGAGAAGTTCCCCTTCATCGACCCGCCGGACCACCGCAACATCCGCGACGGCGTGCAGCTGCTCCAGGAGCTCGGCGCGCTGGACCCCACCGAGAAGGACCCGAAGAAGCGGCTGACGCCGATGGGGCGGAAGCTCTCGCAGCTGCCCGTGGACCCCCGGCTCGCCCGCATGGTGGTCGAGGCGGACAAGAACAACTGCGTCCGCGAGGTCATGGTGATCGCGGCGGCCCTGTCCATCCAGGACCCGCGCGAGCGCCCCTCGGACAAGCAGACGCAGGCGGACCAGCAGCACGCCCGGTTCAAGGACGAGACCTCCGACTTCCTCGCCTACCTGAACCTGTGGCGGTACGTGCGCGAGCAGCAGAAGGAGCGCGGCTCGTCCGCCTTCCGCCGGATGTGCAAGCAGGAGTACCTGAACTTCCTCCGCATCCGCGAGTGGCAGGACATCT
Source organism: Streptomyces sp. NPDC051211 (assembly GCF_040689505.1). NCBI lineage: Bacteria > Bacillati > Actinomycetota > Actinomycetes > Kitasatosporales > Streptomycetaceae > Streptomyces > Streptomyces sp. NPDC051211. The sequence goes on along the minus strand of NZ_JBFBAV010000026.1, from coordinate 69,115 downwards.
ACTCGCAGCTCCGTACGGTCGCCAAGACGCTCGGCATCCACCTGTCCGAGACGGACGCCCCCGAGCAGCACATCCACGTGTCGCTGCTGGCCGGCCTGCTCTCGCACATCGGGCTCAAGGACACCGACAAGAACGAGTACCTGGGAGCCCGGTCCGCCAAGTTCGCGATCTTCCCGGGCTCGGCGCTGTTCAAGAAGCAGCCCAAGTTCGTGATGTCGGCGGAGCTGGTGGAAACCTCGCGGCTGTGGGCCCGGGTCAACGCCAAGGTCGAGCCCGAGTGGGTCGAGCCGCTCGCACAGCACCTGATCAAGCGCACCTACAGCGAGCCGCACTGGGAGAAGGACCAGGCGGCCGTCATGGCGTACGAGAAGGTCACCCTGTACGGCGTGCCGATCGTCGCCCAGCGGAAGATCAACTACGGCCGGATCGACCCCGAGGTCTCCCGCGAGCTGTTCATCCGCAACGCCCTGGTCGAGGGCGACTGGCGGACCCACCACAAGTTCTACGCCGACAACCGGAAGCTGCTCACCGAGGTCGAGGAACTCGAACACCGGGCGCGCCGCCGGGACATCCTGGTGGACGACGAGACCCTCTTCGACTTCTACGACCAGCGGATCCCGGAGCACGTCGTCTCCGGCGCGCACTTCGACTCCTGGTGGAAGCACAAGCGCCGGGAAGAGCCCGAACTCCTCGATTTCGAACGGGAGATGCTGCTCACCGAAAAGGCGGCCGGGGTCACCAAGGCCGACTATCCGGATTCCTGGCGGCAGGGTGCCCTCACCTTCCGGGTGACCTACCAGTTCGAGCCGGGCGCGGACGCGGACGGCGTCACCGTCCACATTCCGCTCCAGGTGCTGAACCAGGTCCGGGACGAGGGTTTCGACTGGCAGATTCCCGGGTTGCGGGAAGAGGTCGTCACCGAGCTGATCCGGTCCCTGCCGAAGCCGATCCGGCGGCACTACGTGCCCGCGCCGAATTTCGCGGCCCGTTTCCTGGACACCGCCGTCCCGCTGCAGGAGCCGCTGACGGTCACCCTGGCGCGGGAGCTCCAGCGGATGGTCGGAGTGCCGGTCGCGGCCGAGGACTTCGACCTCGGGCGGGTCCCGGACCACCTGAAGATCACTTTCCGGATCGTCGACGAGCGCCGCAAGAAGCTCGCCGAGGACAAGGACCTGGAGACCCTCAGGCTCGCCCTCAAGCCCAAGGCCCGGCAGGCGCTCTCCAAGGCCGCCGCGGCCACCGCCGAGCGCTCGGGCGGCGAGTCCGTGGAGCGCAGCGGGCTGACCGACTGGACCATCGGCACCCTCAGCAAGGTGTTCGAGACCCGGCGGGCGGGGCAGCCGGTGAAGGCGTACCCGGCGCTGGTGGACGAGGGGGCGACGGTTGCCGTACGGCTCTTCGACACCGAGGCCGAGCAGGCGCAGGCCATGTGGCCGGCCACCCGGAAGCTGATCCTGCTGAACATCCCGGTGAACCCGGCGAAGTTCGCCTCCGAGCACCTCGGCAACCAGCAGAAGCTGGCCCTGTCGCGGAACCCGCACGGCTCCGTCCAGGCGCTGTTCGAGGACTGCGCCACGGCCGCGGCGGACAAGCTGATCGCCGACCACGGCGGCCCGGCCTGGGACGAGGCGGGCTTCCGGAAGCTCTACGAGGCCGTACGGGCCGACCTGGTGGACACCACGGTGCGGGCGGTGGGCCAGGTGCAGCAGATCCTGGCCGCCTGGCAGGCCTGTGAGCGCCGTCTGAAGGCCACGAGCAGCCTGGCCCTGGTGAACAACCTCCAGGACGTCAGAACGCAGCTGGCGGCCCTCGTACCGGCCGGCTTCGTGACCCGGACCGGGCTGAAGCGGCTGCCGGACCTGATGCGCTACCTGGTGGCGGTGGACCGGCGGTTGCAGCAGATGCCGACGGCGGTCCAGCGCGACACCACGCGCATGGAGAAGGTCCACGAGATGCAGGACGAGTACGCGTGGCTGCTGGAGCAGCTGCCGAAGGGCCGGCCGGTGCCGGCCGAGGTGACCGAGATCCGCTGGATGATCGAGGAGCTGCGGGTCAGCTACTTCGCGCATGCGCTCGGCACGGCTTACCCGATCTCGGACAAGCGCATCGTGAAGGCGGTGGACGCGGCCGCGCCGTGACGGGTCTTGATCGAGTTCGACCGCACCCCCTGACCTGCTGTACAGTCTGACTCGCAACCAAGGTCCTGTGGAGCAGTTGGTTAGCTCGCCACCCTGTCAAGGTGGAGGTCGCGGGTTCAAGTCCCGTCAGGATCGCAACAAAGTCAGGGCCCGTATCCCATTCGGATACGGGCCCTGATGCGTTTCCCCCGTTTCCCCGTTGCCCCGTTCCGCCGTTGCCCCGTTCCGCCGTTTCCCCTCCCCTTGCCGGACCGGCCGCAGGGCGCCCCGAAAATCCCCCGTCCGCATGAGGCGCCCCGGGCAGTGAGTCCCCTTACGGGTGCATTGCCGTGCATACAAGAGTGATCGAACGTGACAGGGGTCACCACATGAGTTTTTGAGACTCTCACTTTTATCGCACCCCTACGCGACCTCGATTTAATATGTGCAATGGCACCTCATGTCGGGGGCATAAAAAGATCGCGCTGGACCCGGCGGAGTCCAGCGCGATCGAACGACTTGGGCGGACCTGTTGGGGCAGATCCAGTCGCATGAAGCCATGTGGGTTTCATCGGATTGGGGGACCCGATTCGAACCCGGTAAAGCGGGGTACTGCGGTTGCTGCGGGACCTCAGGCCTCGCTGCGCTGCTGCGGAATTCCCGCGAGCAGAGCACGAACCTCGGCCTCGCGGTAACGGCGGTGCCCACCCAGGGTGCGGATGGACGTGAGCTTGCCGGCCTTGGCCCAGCGGGTCACCGTCTTCGGGTCCACGCGGAACATCGTGGCGACCTCAGCCGGGGTCAGCAGCGGCTCGGCATCAGGGGTGCGAGCGGTCATGAGCGGCCTCCTCGGGAGAACCGAACCATCTCGGTTCTTTCCTCTAAATTCTGCACCTTGGCCCGCGTTGCCCGAAATGGACAGACGCGGGCCGAGTCGGTTATAGGACGAACGGCTTGTCCTCGGCACTACAACTACACCATCTGTCCAGCCTCGTCGGCCAAACCGATGGAATTGCCCTCCGAGGTGTTCATCAGCGGCGGAAGCCGATGGACTGGCCCATAACGGACAGTCACCCCACTGTAACGATCAGTCACAGAGCGATCAGGAGTCACGAGACCCCCCATAGAGCGCAATGCCGAGCATTCCGCCCTTAGTTGGGCGGAAGGAACCCTCCCCGGACTCCTTGTCCTATTTTGGCACGAGGGTAGGGGAACGGCGCAAGGGTGTAGATAGTGCGGTCCGTCACGCTTGGGCCAATGGCCCGTATCGGGACGTAGGTCCTGGCACTAAGACCCGAATGCCTGGGTTGAGGACCATGATCCCCTATTGTGGCCGTTCGGCCGATACCGGCAGCATCACAGATGCGTGTCCGGTCGACGGGACCCCGCGAACCGGCCGCTCCCGAGCGGCCCTAGTTGGCGAAGAGTCTCTCCCGGACGCTCCGCCAGCGGTCCGCCAGCCCCTCGTAAACCTCTTGCGCCCCGTCCCGGTCCCCCGCCCGCAGCGCCGCCAGGCCGGCCGCCAGGTCCCCGGCCGAGCGGTCCGCCGCCAGCCGGTCCCCCGGCAGGGCGTGCACCAGCCCGCCGTAGTCCAGCTCCACCATCGACCGCGGATGGAACTCCTCCAGCCAGCTGCCGACCTCCACCAGGCCCTCGGCCAGCGGCTCGTAGCCCTCCGCCTCCCGCAGCGTCCGCAGTCCCCGGGCTAGCCGCCGCCGGGCCTGCACCATCGGCGTCCGGTAGCGCAGCCGCTCCCCCGGAAGGTAGTCCCGCTCCTCGTCGGCCACCAGTACGAACCAGCGCAGCGGCACCTGCCACACCGCCGTACGGATCCACGGCCGGGCGTCCGGGTTCCGCGCGCGCCACCGCTCGTACTCCTCGGCCGCCCGCCGCCGCACGCCCGGCGGCAGCGCCGCGTCCAGCACCGGCAGCGGGAACTCCGCGACCAGCTCCCGCAGGGCCAGCCAGCCGCGCAGCCGGGTCCGCCACGGGCAGACCAGCACCACCCCGTCCAGCTCCGCCGTGAAGGCGTCCGCACTCTCGTGCACCGGCACCCCCACCAGCGGTACGGCCACCAAGTCCGCCAGCGACCTCCGCAGTTCGTCCTGGGCGGTGGGCCGCACCCCGCGCCGGACGTAGTCGTTCCAGTGGGTGCGCTCCGGCTCCGGGAAAGCCGCCAGCGGCTCGTAAACCCGCAGGTAGGAGGCGTACGGAATGGTCGGTGCCGAGCGCGCGGAGGGCAGCAGGGGATCCGGGGATTCGCTCACCCCTTCGTCCTCCCCCGCACCGCCCGGAGCTACTCCGGACAGCCCGGCGCACTCTCCGCGGAGGGTGATCCGGGCCACTCCGCACCGCGGTCGGCCGCGCAGGTCTTACGCTGCTCCTACACGCCCTCCCCACCCTCAGGAGGGTCCCGCCGCATCTCTTCCATGGGAGTCACCACCGTGACCGAAATGACCGACGGCGTCCTGCACACCCTGTTCCGTACGGAGCAGGGCGGCCATGAGCAAGTCGTGCTGTGCCAGGACCGGGCCAGCGGCCTGAAGGCCGTCATCGCCATCCACTCCACCGCCCTGGGCCCCGCCCTCGGCGGCACGCGCTTCCACGCGTACGCCTCCGACGAGGAGGCCGTCCTGGACGCGCTGAACCTCGCCCGCGGCATGTCGTACAAGAACGCCCTCGCCGGGCTCGACCACGGCGGCGGCAAGGCCGTGATCATCGGCGACCCCGACATCCTCAAGAGCGAGGAACTGCTGCTCGCCTACGGCCGGTTCGTGGAGTCCCTCGGCGGCCGCTACGTGACCGCCTGCGACGTCGGCACCTACGTCGCGGACATGGACGTGGTGGCCCGTGAAACCCGCTGGGCGACCGGCCGCTCCCCCGAGAACGGCGGAGCCGGCGACTCCTCGGTGCTCACCGCCTACGGCGTCTTCCAGGGCATGCGGGCCAGCGCCCAGCACCTGTGGGGCGACCCGACCCTGCGCGGCCGCAAGGTCGGCGTCGTGGGCGTCGGCAAGGTCGGCCACTACCTGGTCGAGCACCTCCTGGAGGACGGCGCCGAGGTCGTGATCACGGACGTCCGCCAGGAGTCCGTCCAGCGCATCCTCGACAAGCACCCGGGCAAGGTCACCGCGGTCGCCGACACCGAGGCCCTGATCCGCGTGGAGGGCCTGGACATCTACGCCCCCTGCGCGCTGGGCGGCGCCCTGAACGACGACTCCGTGCCCGTGCTGACCGCCAAGGTGGTCTGCGGGGCCGCGAACAACCAGCTCGCGCACCCGGGCGTCGAGAAGGACCTCGCGGACCGCGGGATCCTCTACGCCCCGGACTACGTGGTCAACGCGGGCGGGGTGATCCAGGTCGCCGACGAGCTGCACGGCTTCGACTTCGACCGGTGCAAGGTCAAGGCGACGAAGATCTTCGACACCACGCTGGAGATCTTTGCTCGCGCGAAGGTGGACGGCATTCCGCCGGCCGCGGCGGCCGACCGGATCGCCGAACAGCGGATGGCGGACGCCCGCTCCGCCCGCACCGCGTAAGCGGAATGGCCCCCGCCGGGGCGCGGCGAGACAAGACTCACTGCGCCTCGGCGGGTCGGCCGCCAATAAAGGGTTAAAATCGCAGCTGACCAGCGAGTACAGGGCGGCTCGCGGTCACTGTGCCGGGGCACGTCATGCGGGCGGCGTACCGTATGGCCGCGGAAGCAGGTACCGTTAAAGCCCTACGGACGGTCTCTCCAAGGAGAGCCCGCTCCGAACCATGAACGCGTGTCAAGACTCTGGGGCCGTCGAGCCCCGTCACCGAGGGGGTCGAGCCATGGGGCGCGGCCGGGCAAAGGCCAAGCAGACGAAGGTCGCCCGCCAGCTGAAGTACAGCAGCGGCGGAACTGATCTGACACGTCTGGCCAGCGAGCTGGGCGCATCGAACTCGCAACCGATCCAGAACCAGCCGCCTAATGGTGAGCCGTTCGAGGACGACGACGAGGACGAGGACGACCCGTACGCCCGCTACGCGGAGATGTACAACGACGACGACGAGGACGAGGACGAAGAGTCCGGTCCCGCGTCGCACCGTCGCGGCGCTTGACGCGCTCACCGGTTCGTACGCTTCGTACAAACACGCACATCACGTAACCCGGTCCAGGGCCTGCGGGCCCCGGACCGGGTTTCGTGCTGCTCAGCTCGCGTAGGAACCGGTCAGGGTCGCACCCTCGGTGTGCGCGCCCCGGTCCAGGATCTCCCCGGCCACCCAGGCGTCCACGCCCCGGTCGGCCAGCGTGGTCAGGGCCACGTCCACCGACTCCTGCGGGACCACGGCGATCATGCCGACGCCCATGTTCAGAGTCTTCTCCAGCTCCAGCCGCTCCACCCGGCCGGCGGTGCCGACCAGGTCGAACACGGCGCCGGGCGCCCAGGTCGAACGGTCGACCGTGGCGTGCAGGTGGTCCGGGATCACCCGGGCCAGGTTGGCCGCCAGGCCGCCCCCGGTGATGTGCGAGAAGGCGTGGACCTCGGTGGTGCGGGTGAGGGCCAGGCAGTCCAGCGAGTAGATCTTGGTGGGCTCCAGGAGCTCCTCGCCGAGGGTCCGGCCGAACTCCGGAATCTCCCGGTCCAGGGCGAACCCGGCCCGGTCGAAGAGCACGTGCCGGACCAGCGAGTACCCGTTCGAGTGAAGGCCGGAGGACGCCATCGCGATGACGGCGTCACCCGTACGGATGCGATCGGCGCCGAGCAGCCGGTCGTACTCGACGACCCCGGTGCCGGCCCCGGCCACGTCGAACTCGTCCGGGCCGAGCAGCCCGGGGTGTTCGGCGGTCTCGCCGCCGACCAGGGCGGTGCCGGCCAGCACACAGCCTTCGGCGATGCCCTTGACGATCTGCGCGACCCGCTCCGGGTGGACCTTGCCGACACAGATGTAGTCGGTCATGAACAGCGGCTCGGCGCCGCAGACGACGATGTCGTCCATGACCATCGCGACCAGGTCGTGGCCGATGGTGTCGTACACGCCCATCTGACGGGCGATGTCGACCTTGGTGCCGACGCCGTCCGTGGCGGAGGCGAGCAGCGGGCGCTCGTACCGCTTGAGGGCGGAGGCGTCGAAGAGTCCGGCGAATCCGCCGAGGCCACCGAGGACCTCGGGGCGCTGGGTCTTCTTCACCCACTCCTTCATCAGCTCGACGGCGCGGTCGCCCGCTTCGATGTCGACGCCCGCAGACGCGTAGCTGGCACCGGTGGTCTCTGACATGACGGAGAGAACTTTCGTGTCGTTACTGCGGGGTGTTACTTACGGACGACGGAGCGCGTCGGCGGCATCGGTACCGCCCGCCAGCTCGGTCTCCAGCAGCTGCTTGCCGAGGAGCTCCGGGTCGGGCAGCTCCATCGGGTACTCGCCGTCGAAGCAGGCACGGCAGAGGTTGGGCTTCTGGATCGTCGTCGCCTCGATCATGGCGTCGAGGGAGATGTACGCCAGGGAATCCGCGCCCAGCGACTTGCCGATCTCGTCGACCGACATGCCGTTGGCGATCAGCTCGGCCCGGGTGGCGAAGTCGATGCCGAAGAAGCACGGCCACTTCACCGGCGGGGAGGAGATCCGGATGTGGACCTCGGCCGCCCCGGCCTCCCGGAGCATCCGGACCAGCGCGCGCTGGGTGTTGCCGCGGACGATCGAGTCGTCGACGACCACCAGGCGCTTGCCCCGGATGACCTCCTTGAGGGGGTTGAGCTTCAGTCGGATGCCGAGCTGGCGGATCGTCTGGGACGGCTGGATGAAGGTTCGGCCTACGTAGGCGTTCTTCACCAGGCCGGATCCGTACGGAATCCCGCTGGCCTCGGCGTATCCGACGGCGGCGGGGGTACCCGACTCCGGCGTCGGTATCACCAGGTCGGCGTCGACCGGCGCTTCCTTGGCCAGCCGCCGGCCCATCTCGACACGCGAGAGGTAGACGTTCCGGCCGGCGATGTCGGTGTCCGGGCGCGCCAGGTACACGTACTCGAAGACACAGCCCTTGGGCTTCGCGTCCGCGAATCGTGAAGTGCGCAGGCCGTTCTCGTCGATCGCGATGAGCTCGCCCGGTTCGACCTCGCGGACGAAGCTGGCGCCGCAGATGTCGAGGGCGGCGGTCTCACTGGCGACCACCCAGCCGCGCTCCAGCCGGCCCAGGACCAGCGGGCGGATGCCCTGCGGGTCACGGGCGGTGTAGAGCGTTCCCTCGTCCATGAAAACGAGCGAGAAGGCGCCCTTGACCTGCGGGAGCACCACGCGGGCGGACTCCTCGATGGTCAGCGGCTTGCCGTCGGCGTCGACCTGCCCGGCCAGCAGGGCCGTGACCAGGTCGGTGTCGTTGGTGGCCGCCACCTGGGTGGCGCGGCCGTCCTGACGGGGGAGGTCGGCGACCATCTCGGCAAGCTCGGCGGTGTTCACCAGGTTGCCGTTGTGGCCCAGGGCGATGGAGCCGTGGGCGGTCGCGCGGAAAGTGGGCTGAGCGTTTTCCCAGACGGAGGCTCCGGTGGTCGAGTAGCGGGCGTGACCGACCGCGATATGACCTTGGAGGGATCCGAGGGAGGTTTCGTCGAAGACCTGGGATACGAGGCCCATGTCCTTGAAGACGAGGATCTGGGAACCGTTGCTCACAGCGATGCCCGCGGACTCTTGTCCGCGGTGCTGCAGTGCATACAGTCCGAAGTAGGTGAGCTTGGCGACCTCTTCACCCGGAGCCCAGACACCGAAGACGCCGCAAGCGTCCTGGGGGCCCTTCTCGCCGGGGAGCAGGTCGTGGTTGAGTCGTCCATCACCACGAGGCACATCTCCGAGTGTAGGCGAGGTCGACCACTGGTCCGAATTGGGGACGGCCCGGGAAATCTCACAGCACGGAGTGTGACGGAACCCCTCCATCCGGGTGGTGTCTCGGCATCCGGATGCCCCTGGTTGACAGGTACGCGGGGATCCGTACAGGCTTCCGCCCCATGCAGCCTCTCGGTGACCGGACGGTCACCCTCGTCGAGCGCCGACACGTCGACCTGGCCCGTGTCGCCAGCGCCATCTGTCGCTAGCCGCCGCACCTTCACCCTGCGGCGCGCCGCCCCCTGCCCGGGGCTGCACTTCCATCCCCGGCCCCGACGGGCCGATCCCCCTGTGCTGCGCACATCCAGCCCGCGCGACGTTTGAGCGCACGGGCGCGCAGCGCACGTACGGGGGTCTGCGGGCTTGCCCCCAGTTCGGGAAGGGGCGGGGAGGGGACAGCCCCGCGCAGCGGCCGCCGCACCCGGTTCACCCTTCCCACCGCCGCCCGGCGGCCCTCTGCCCTGCCCAGGAGCACCCCCATGCCAAGCCCCACCCCGTCCCGCCGCACATTCGCCGCCGCCGTCGCCGCCACGGCCGCCGCCACGGCCGGCCTGGCCGCCACCCCAAGCGCCGCCCGGGCCCAGGCCCACGAAAGCGAGTTCCGCCCCGCCCGCCTCCGCCCCTCCCGCCGCCCCAACATCCTCTTCATCCTGGGCGACGACCTCGGCTGGGCGGACCTCTCCTCGTACGGCTCCCCGCACATCGAGACCCCCCACCTGGACCGCCTCGCCCGCCAGGGAGTCCGCTTCACCGACGCCTACTCCGGCTCCGCGACCTGCTCCCCGACCCGGTTCAGCCTGTACACCGGCCGCTACCCGGGCCGCACCGAGGGCGGTCTCGCCGAGCCCATCGCGGACAGGTCCGCCGGCCTGGAGCCCACCCACCCCACCCTCGCCTCGCTGCTGCGCGACTCCGGCTACTCCACCGCCCTGATCGGCAAGTGGCACTGCGGCTTCCTGCCCGACCACAGCCCCACCAAGTCCGGCTGGGACGAGTTCTTCGGCAACTTCAGCGGGGCCCTGGAGTACTACTCCAAGCTGTCCGGCGACGGCAGCCACGACCTCTACGAGGGCGATGCCGAGTACAAGGACCTGCGCTACTACACGCGCATCCTGACCGAGCGGGCCGGCGACTACGTCTCCCGCGACCACGGCGGCAAGCCCTGGCTGCTCAACCTCAACTTCACCACCCCGCACTGGCCCTGGGTCGCCGACGGCGACGAGGAGGCCGGTGCCGAGATCGCCCGCCGGATCAGGGCGGGCGACCGGCGGGCGCTGTGGCACGAGGACGGCGGCTCGATCGAGAAGTACAAGGAGATGGTCGAGGACCTGGACCGCTCCATCGGCGAGGTGCTGAAGGCGCTGCGCCGGTCCGGCCAGGAGGACGACACCCTGGTCTTCTTCTCCAGCGACAACGGCGGCGAGCGCTTCTCCCACAACTGGCCGCTGGCCGGCAACAAGGCCTCCCTCCAGGAGGGCGGCATCCGGGTTCCCAACATCGTCCGCTGGCCCGCCCGGATCGACGGCGGCCAGGTCAGCCACGTCCCGGTGTTCACCCCGGACTGGACCGCCACCCTGCTGGAGCTGGCCGGCGCCCGCCGGCACCCCGCCTACCCGCTGGACGGCGTCAGCCTGGCCGGCTACCTGCTGCGCGGCGAGGCGGCCCCGGCCCGGGACCTGTTCTGGCGGGTCCGCGGCGAGCGGGCGCTGCGCCGCGGCGACTGGAAGTACTACCGGGGCAGGAGCGGCCGCGACCAGCTGTTCAACCTGGCCGCGGACATCCGCGAGCAGGCCGACAGGGCACGGACCGAACCGGCCCGGCTGGCGGAGCTGAAGGCGTCCTGGGAGAGGACGGACGCGACGCTGCTGCCCTACCCGGGCTGATCATCCGCTGTCATGATCAACGCATGACCGAACCCAGCGAATACGTGCGCCGGTTGCCGATCGGCGAGCGGCTCCCGTTCCCCGACACCGGCATACAGGGATGGGACGTCTTCCCCTACGAGGGGGACATCCGGGTCAGGGTTCTGGAGCAGCCGACCCTGCCCGAACCGCCGCGGGACGGGGAGCAGGGCCCACAGGACTGCGGGCCCTGCTCCTTCACCGCCGGCGACAGCCTGTGGACCGATGAGCACTGGATGCTCGTCGACGAGCACGGCGCCCTCCCGGCCATCGTCAAACTGCTGCCCCGCGGCCACCACGACCTGGCCGACCTGCCTGCCGAACGGTCCGCGGAGCTCGGCCCGATGATCCAGCGGGTCGAGCGGGCCCTGAAGTCCCTGGGCGGGATCGCCCGTGTGCACGTGAACAGGTGGGGTGACGGAGGGGCCCATCTGCACCTGTTCTTCTTCGCCCGGCCCGAGGGCATGCTCCAGCTGCGCGGCAGCTGTCTGCCCCTGTGGGACGAGGCGCTGCCCCGGCTGTCCGACGAGGAGTGGGCCGCGAACCGGCGTGCCGTCGCGGAGGCGATGGCCAAGGACGGCGGCACGGCCCACGTCTGATCACTGCCGGATCACCGCCTGATCATTGCGGCCGATCCCTGCCGGCCGATCACTGCCGGCCGACGGTCGCCCGTACGCCCTGGCCGTCGGCGGCGGTCAGGGTCAGCGTGCCGTCCTTGATCGTGTAGTGCAGCGGACCGCTGCGGAGCAGCGCCGAAAGCGCCTGCTCGACCTCTCCGGCCGGGCCGGTGCAGGCCATCCGGGTGGCGGCGAGGGGCCCGAACTCGATCTTCGGGCCGTCGATCGCCGCCTTCCCGGTGAACCGGTTGCAGCCCAGGTTGCCGCTGGCGGCGCCGTCGGCGGCGATGGTGAGTTCCGCCCGTCCTTCCGCTCCGGCCGGGACGGAGGAGACGGTCTCCCCCTTGATGATCGAGTCCACGATCCACCGGGTGCCGGTGAGCAGCGGGGCCGGTGTGCGGGGCGCGGAGCTCAGGGAGATCCGGTCCCCGCCGGTGGCGGTCAGGGTCAGCCGGTCGCCGTCCCGGGCGATCTCCAGGCGCCCCTTGAACACCTTCGCGAACGCGTTCTCGAAGTCGAGGTCCGGGCAGGCCATCTGCGTGCGCGGGCCGGGTTTCACGGTGACGGCCCGGCCGTCGTCCTCGACGGCGAGGTCAGCACCGATTCCGTTGCACCCGTAGTTGCCGCCGGCCCTGGTCAGACCGGGCTCGACGGTCAGCTTGGCCTGCGGAGGCGCCGGCAGCGTACGGCCTCCCACCGTCAGGCTCTCCACCGACCAGGTTCCTTCGGACAGGGTCGGCCCGCCGCCGCCCGGTCCGCCGGGCTGCTCCGCACCGCCGCCACAGGCGGCGAGCGCGAGTACGGCGACGAGGGCGACCGGCAGGCTGCGGGAAACTCGGCTGGAATTCCTCATGTTCCTCCGACGTGCCCGCCGGGCGACCGGTTCCGTCAGCTCATCACCGGCAGCAGCCCGGACAGGTCGGCCCGCTCGCCGCTGGCGCTGACCTGCGCTTCCTCGATGGCCGCCGCCCAGTCCGTGCGCCCGGTCGCGAGCCGGATCCAGGTCAGCGGGTCGGTCTCCACCACGTTCGGCGGGGTGCCGCGGGTGTGCCGGGGTCCGGCCACGCACTGCACCACGGCGAACGGCGGGATCCGCACCTCCACCGAGCCGCCGGGCGCCTTGACCGCGAGCGCGTCGGCGAGCAGTCGGGTGCAGGCGGCGAGCGCCTGCCGGTCGAAGGGGATGTCCAGGCCGGCGGCACGGTTCAGGTCGTCGGTGTGCACGACCAGTTCCACGGTGCGGGTGACCATGAAGTCCCCGAACGCCATGGCCCCGACGCGCAGCTGCAGGACCCGGTCGTCGGGGATGACCGCGAGCAGCTCCTCGAACCGGGCCGCGGACTCCTCGTACAGCGGGCCGAGTTCCTCCCCGGCCGCGGTCTCCTTGGCCAGCTCGGCGACCGTCGCCGCGAGCCGGGAGGTGGCGAACGGCCAGTCCCGTACGGTCAGTTCGGCCTTGGCGGGAGCGGGCCGGGCGGCTGCCTCCGGGATCGACCGGACGATCCAGGCGATGTGCGCGGCGAGGTCCCGCACGGTCCAGTCGCCCAGGTGGGTGGGGAGCGCGAGCTGCTCGGGGGTGAGCTGCCCGACGGCTGCCCGTACGGAGGCGAGCTGAGCGGCGACCGCGGTGCGGATCCGGGCGGAGTCGTAGGTGCGCGGCTTCTTCTTCCCCTGGTCCATACGGCGACCCTATCCGGCGCCGGGCAGCACGAGGTTGACGCAGCCGCGCCGGGCTGCGGTGTGCTCGGCGTAGGCGGTGAACAGCGCAGCCAGGCGCGACTCGACCATGCGCGAGTAGCGGAACTCCCCGGCGCTCAGGGTGAACACGGCCGGCCGGCCCTGGCAGGTCGCGGTGGCCCAGCGCAGCTGTCCCTTGTGCCCGGCCTCGCCGGGGTCGATCTGCGTCGGGTAGCGCGTCTCCTTGTAGGCGACCGCGGCCTCCTCCTCGAAGAACGCCCGGGTCCGTATCCACCAGGGCGAGCTCGTCAGGACCTCGCGGAGGGAGGCCCGCCCCCGCTCCTCCTCGGTCAGCTGAGGGAAGATCCGCTTCACCTCGGACGGACCGACCGCCAGCAGACAGGACTCCTGACGGGACGCGGCGGCGACGGGGACGCCGAGCGCCCGGTCGGGGAGCCGGCCGCGGTCCTGGCCGCGCAGGTACTCCGCGTACCAGCCGCAGCTGTCCTGCCGGCCGGTCGCGGAGCCCAGGTCCCGGGCGGGGACCGGCAGGTCCGCGGGCAGCTCGGGCACGCTGGTCGCACAGCCCACCTCGGCAGCCGCCCGCCCGGCCGCCGTGCGGGCCAGCCGGCTCAGCCGGCGGCGGTCGGCGGCGGTGGTGGTCCCGGCCGCGTAGTCGGCGATGGCCGACGCCCGTATCGCGGTGGTGCCCCCTTCGGCGGGGGCCGCGCACCGGACGGTCACCGCGACCGCGCTGCTGTCGTAGTCCCCCGCACTGCCGTCCCCCAGCGGATGGCGCTGCTCGATCCGCGTCCGCGCCGTGATGTCCGCGTCGTCACCGGAGACGCGGCGTACGAACGGCGATTCGTCGAGGAAGGTGTCCAGCACATGGAGGGGATCGGCCTGCGGCAGGGCACGCACCGCCAGGGTGAAGTGGGAGCGGAAGTAGTCCTTGCCCGCTTTCACCCCGACCCGGCCGAGCTCGCACCGGTCGGGCAGGCCCTCGATGTCGATGATCTCCGGGTTCAGGCCGGAGATCCCCAGCCGGTCCGCACCGCCGTCCAGGCGCATCACCTCGTCGGCATCCGCCAGCCCGGCGCACGCCTCACCGATCACCCGGCGGCTCTCCGCGCGGTGCTTTCGCGTCTCGTACGTATCCAGCATCGACCAGCCGCCGACCAGCACCCCGGCCACGGCGGCCATGCACAGCAGCAGATTGACCGCATTGCGCCACCTGCCCCGGTCCGGCAGCACCGCCCACCCCCCGATCGTGCAACTGCGACGAGTCGATCCGACTCGACTCGAATCGACCGTAGCAAGGGGGTCCGACAGCGCGGAGGCTCCGCCCGGAATCCGGGCGGAGCCTCCTGGCCGTACAGCCGTACAGCCGTACAGCCGTAGAGCCGTAGAGCGGTCAGGCCAGCAGCGCCGGGATCGTCGCCTCGTGGGCCTCGCGGAGCTCGGCCAGCGGCAGGGTGAACTCGCCCTGCAGCTCGATCTCCTCGCCGTCCACCACGCCGATCCGGGTGGCCGGCAGGCCGCGCGCCCCGCACATGTCGGTGAAGCGGAGCTCCTCGCTGCGCGGGACGGCCACCACGGCCCGGCCCGCGGACTCGGAGAACAGGAAGGTGAACGCGTCCAGACCGTCCGGGACGACCAGCCGCGCGCCCTGCCCGCCGCGCAGGCAGGACTCCACGACCGCCTGGATCAGGCCGCCGTCGCTGAGGTCGTGCGCCGCGTCGACCATGCCGTCGCGGGAGGCCGAGATCAGGATCTCGGCGAGCAGCTTCTCCCGGCCCAGGTCCACCTTCGGCGGCAGGCCGCCCAGGTGGTCGTGGACGACCTCGGACCAGGCCGAACCGCCGAACTCCTCGGCCGTGTCGCCGAGCAGGTACAGCAGCTGGCCGGCCTCCTTGAAGGCCATCGGCGTCCGGCGGTTGACGTCGTCGATCACGCCGAGGACCGCCACCACCGGGGTGGGGTGGATGGCCGTGTCGCCGGTCTGGTTGTACAGGGAGACGTTGCCGCCGGTCACCGGCGTGCCCAGCTCGAGGCAGCCGTCCGCGAGACCGCGGCAGGCCTCGGCGAACTGCCACATGACGCCCGGGTCCTCGGGGGAGCCGAAGTTGAGGCAGTCGGAGATCGCGAGGGGCTTCGCACCGGTCGCGGCGACGTTGCGGTACGCCTCGGCCAGCGCCAGCTGCGCGCCCGTGTAGGGGTCGAGCTTGGCGTACCGGCCGTTGCCGTCGGTCGCCATGGCCACACCGAGGTTGGTCTTCTCGTCGATCCGGACGATGCCGGCGTCCTCGGGCTGGGCCAGCACCGTGTTGCCCTGCACGAAGCGGTCGTACTGGTCGGTGACCCAGGACTTGGAGGCCTGGTTCGGGGAGGCGACCAGCTTCAGCACCTGTGCGCGCAGCTCCTCGGAGGTCTGCGGGCGGGGGAGCCTGTTCGCGTCGTCCGCCTGGAGGGCGTCCTGCCACTCGGGGCGGGCGTACGGGCGGTGGTAGACCGGACCCTCGTGGGCGACGGTGCCCGGGGGCACGTCCACGATCTGCTCGCCGTGCCAGAAGATCTCCAGGCGCTCGCCGTCGGTCACCTCACCGATGACGGTGGCGATGACGTCCCACTTCTCGCAGATCTCCATGAAGCGCCCGACGTGCTGCGGCTCGACGATCGCGCACATGCGCTCCTGCGACTCGCTCATGAGGATTTCCTCGGGCGAGAGGGTCGCGTCGCGCAGCGGGACGGTGTCCAGCTCGACGCGCATGCCGCCGGAACCGGCGGAGGCCAGCTCGCTGGTGGCGCAGGAGAGCCCGGCGCCGCCGAGGTCCTGGATGCCGGCGACCAGCTTCTCCTTGAAGATCTCCAGGGTGCACTCGATGAGGAGCTTCTCCTGGAAGGGGTCGCCGACCTGCACGGCGGGCCGCTTGGTGGGCTTGGAGTCGTCGAAGGTCTCCGAGGCCAGCACGGACACGCCGCCGATGCCGTCGCCGCCCGTGCGGGCGCCGTAGAGGATGACCTTGTTGCCGGGGCCGGAGGCCTTGGCGAGGTGGATGTCCTCGTGCTTCATCACGCCGATGCAGCCGGCGTTGACCAGCGGGTTGCCCTGGTAGCAGGAGTCGAAGACGACCTCGCCGCCGATGTTCGGCAGGCCCAGGCAGTTGCCGTAGCCGCCGATGCCCGCGACCACGCCCGGCAGGACGCGCTTGGTGTCGGGGTGGTCGGCCGCGCCGAAGCGGAGCGGGTCGACGACGGCGACCGGGCGGGCGCCCATGGCGAGGATGTCGCGGACGATGCCGCCGACGCCGGTGGCCGCGCCCTGGTAGGGCTCGATGTACGAGGGGTGGTTGTGCGACTCGACCTTGAAGGTGACCGCGTAGCCCTGGCCCACGTCGACGACGCCGGCGTTCTCGCCGATGCCGACGAGCATGGCCGTGTTCTCGGGGGCCTTCTCGCCGAACTGCTTCAGGTGGACCTTGCTGCTCTTGTAGGAGCAGTGCTCGGACCACATGACGGAGTACATGGCGAGCTCGGCGCCGGTCGGGCGGCGGCCGAGGATCTCCCGGATGCGCGCGTACTCGTCCTCCTTGAGGCCGAGTTCCTTCCAGGGCTGGGAGGCATCCGGCGTCTCGGTGGCGTTCTTGACGGTGTCGAGAGTCATGCGTTGACCAGCTTCTTCAGGACCGACGTGAAGAACGGGAGGCCGTCGGTGCGGCCGGTCCCGATCAGCGGCTCGACCGCGTGCTCGGGGTGCGGCATGAGGCCGACGACGTTGCCCGCGGCGTTGGTGATGCCGGCGATGTCGCGCAGCGAGCCGTTCGGGTTGACGTCCCGGTAGCGGAAGGCCACTCGGCCTTCGCCTTCCAGTTCGTCGAGCACGCGCTCGTCGGCGACGTACCGGCCGTCCATGTTCTTGAGCGGGACGGAGATCTCCTGGCCGGTTTCGTAGTCACCGGTCCAGGCGGTGTCCGCGTTCTCCACCACGAGCTTCTGGTCGCGGCAGATGAAGTGCAGGTGGTTGTTGCGCAGCATCGCGCCCGGCAGCAGGTGGGCCTCGGTGAGGACCTGGAAGCCGTTGCAGATGCCGAGGACGGGCATGCCCGCCTTCGCCTGCTCGATGATCGTCTCCATGACCGGCGAGAAGCGGGAGATGGCCCCGGCGCGCAGGTAGTCGCCGTAGGAGAAGCCGCCGGCGAGGACGACGGCATCGACCTGGTGCAGGTCCTTGTCGCGGTGCCAGAGCGAGACCGGCTCGGCGCCCGCGATGCGGACGGCGCGCAGCGAATCGCGGTCGTCGAGGGTTCCGGGGAACGTGACGACTCCGATGCGAGTGGTCACGACTCGGACTCCACCTTGACGACGAAGTCTTCGATGACGGTGTTGGCGAGGAACGTTTCGGCCATCTTGTGGATGCGGTCGAGAGCGGTCTGGTCGACCGGCCCCTCGACCTCGAGCTCGAAGCGCTTCCCCTGGCGGACGTCCGCGATCCCCTCGAAGCCCAGGCGCGGCAGTGCACGCTGCACCGCCTGGCCCTGGGGGTCGAGGATCTCCGGCTTGAGCATGACGTCGACTACGACGCGTGCCACTGGCACTCCCGATGAGGTGGTTGGTGCGAAGGCGGTTCCCTCAGCGTACCCGGCCGAAATTTCTACGCGGGTAGATATCCCTCTTCGGCCTCGGCGCTTCACCAACGCTTCGCAAAATCCACCGGAAAACCACCGGCCCGGGATTGCGGTGGGACACGCGGAGAGAATTAACTGAGCTTCGCAATGCGCGAGAAATCGCGGTACAAAGGAATCCCCGGGGATTGCCCCGGAAAGCAGCATTGGTACGAAACATCCACACAGTCGACATCACCGCACGTCAGAGGCGGGGGCGTCGCACGAAGGGACCGATATCCGTGGCGCAGCGCGTAGTAGTCACGATCTCCGACGACATCGATGGCGGAGAAGCGGCGGAAACGGTCGTGTTCGGTCTGGACGGGAAGTCGTACGAGATCGACCTCAATCCCGCCAACGCAAAGAAACTGCGTAAGAGCCTGGCGCCTTACGTTGCTGCCGGCCGCCGGAAGGCGCGGTCCGGGAAGGCCTTCAAGCACACCTCGCTCGCCCCGGACCCGGCGGTGGTCCGCGCCTGGGCGCGCTCCAACCAGCTCGACGTGCCGCCGCGGGGGCGCATCCCGAAGAAGGTCTACGAGGCGTACAACGAAGCCCACTGAGCGCCGATTTGCCAACCACCCCATCCGATCCGCTAGTGTGTGGATCACGCCGAGGGGCAAGGCCGCAGGTCAGAACCCCGAAGGTCGTGCGGGTGTAGTTCAGTAGCAGAACATCCCCCTTCCAGGGGGAAGGCGCAGTGTGCGATTCCTGTCACCCGCTCTGTATCTCTTTGCCAACCACTCCGGTGGATCAGGTAGAGTGGTGCTCGCGCCACCGGTGAAAGCCGAGTGGATGCATGCGGACGTGGCTCAGTTGGTAGAGCATCACCTTGCCAAGGTGAGGGTCGCGAGTTCGAATCTCGTCGTCCGCTCAGATGAAGACCCCAGTCGATACGACTGGGGTCTTCTGCGTTTCCCGGATCACTCATGACATTTGTCATCGGTGATCGTGACAGCGCGCACTGCTG
The DNA here is from genome assembly GCF_040689505.1 of Streptomyces sp. NPDC051211. Taxonomy (NCBI): domain Bacteria; kingdom Bacillati; phylum Actinomycetota; class Actinomycetes; order Kitasatosporales; family Streptomycetaceae; genus Streptomyces; species Streptomyces sp. NPDC051211. The sequence continues at coordinate 50,335 of NZ_JBFBAV010000026.1, read as the reverse complement.
TGGCCTTGGATCCGGCCCGACGCTGGATCCATGACCAACACCGACCAGTCCGTGATCGAAGTCGAGGAGCTGCGCCGCAGCTACTCGGGGGGCTTCGAGGCCGTCCGCGGAGTCTCCTTCTCCGTCGCTCCCGGCGAGATCTTCGCCCTGCTCGGCACCAACGGCGCCGGCAAGACCTCCACCGTGGAACTGCTGGAGGGGCTCGCGGCGCCGAGCGCGGGCCGGGTCCGGGTCTTCGGGATGGATCCCTACCGGGAGCGGGCCGAGGTGCGGCCGCGGACCGGGGTGATGCTGCAGGAGGGCGGGTTCCCGTCCGATCTGTCGGTGACCGAGACGGTGCGGATGTGGGCGGGGGTGACCAGCGGGGCCCGGCCCGGAGCCGAGGTGCTGGAGCTGGTGGGGCTGGCCGACCGGTCCTCCGTGCGGGTGAAGCAGCTGTCCGGCGGCGAGCGGCGGCGGCTGGACCTGGCGCTGGCCCTGCTGGGGCGGCCGGAGGTGCTGTTCCTCGACGAGCCGACCACCGGCATGGACCCGGAAGGCCGCCGGGACGCCTGGGAACTGGTCCGGTCCCTGCAGGCCGAGGGCACCACGGTGCTGCTGACCACGCACTACCTGGAGGAGGCGGAGGAGCTGGCGGACCGGCTGGCGATCCTGCACGAGGGGGAGCTGGTGCTGTCCGGCAGCCCCGCCGAGGTGACCGCCACCCGGCCGTCCCGGATCCGGTTCACCCTGCCCGAGGGGGTGGCTCCGGCCCGGCTACCGCTGTCGCTGCACGCGGGTGCCGAGGGCCGGCGGGTGGAGATACGGACCGACCGGCTTCAGACCTCGCTGGCCGAGCTGCTGCGCTGGGCCGAGCAGGAGGGCGTGGAGCTGGCCGGGCTCGACGCCAGGTCCGCCTCGCTGGAGGAGGCCTTCCTGGAGATAGCGCAGAACCGCCGGGCCGCCGGGCGGGGGCCGGCCACGGCCACCGATGCGGCCGGCGGCGCAGTCACCGACGCGGGCGGCACCGGCCGCGACGACCACACCGACCCCACCGACCCCACCGACCCCACCGACCGCAACGACACGATGGCGGGCACCCGATGAACACGCTGACCCTCAACCCCGGCCGGCTCTTCGCACTCGGCCGGTCCGAGCTCACCCTGCTCGTCCGCAACCGGGCCGCGCTGTCCGTGGCCCTGATGATGCCGCTGGTGATGGTCTTCGTCCTCCAGTCCTCGCTCGGCGAGTTCGACCTCGAAGGCGGCACGGCGGCCATCGGCGAGGCGACGCTGACCGGCGGCATAGGGATGGTGCTGCTCCTCGTCGTCTACATGAACCTGGTCTCGGCGTACGTTGCCCGGCGCGAGGAGCTGGTGCTGAAGCGGCTGCGCACGGGCGAGGCCAACGACCTGGAGATCCTGGCCGGCAGCGCCCTGCCGTCGGCCGTGCTGGCCCTGCTCCAGGTGGTGGTGCTGGCGGTGGCGGGCGCGGCCGCCCTGGACGTACGGACCCCGGAGAACCCGCTGCTGCTGGTCGCGGGCGTCCTGGCGGGCATCGTGCTGCTGTCCGGGATGTCCGCGGTGACCAGCGCCTTCACCCGCAACGTGGAGAGCGCGGGCCTCACCACGCTGCCGCTGTTCCTGATCAGTTCCATGGGTTCCGGGCTGTTCGTACCGCTGGAGACCCTGCCCGACAAGCTGGCCTCGGTGTGCGAACTGCTGCCGCTGACCGGCGTGATGACCATGGTGCGGGCCGGCTGGATGGGCACCGGGGAGGGCGGGGACCTGATGACCGCGGCCGTGGTCACGCTGGCCTGGACCGTGATCACCGTGTTTGCTGTGCAGCGGTGGTTCCGCTGGGAACCGCGCCGTTAGATCGATCGGGGGGACGGGGGCCGTGTCGAAACTGACCGGATGGTGGAGCGGCCGCGGCAGCGCGGCCAAGGTGGAGTTGTACACCCGGTGGTCCTTCCACAGCTTCGCGCTGATCGAGGTCACGGCGATAGGGCTGGGCGCGCTGGCGGGCGCCGGGCAGCCCACCCCGGCCGACGCCGTCGCGGGCCTGATGGTCCTCGCCCATGCCGGCCTTTGCGCGTTCGTCTCGTCCAGGGCACTGGACTGGGTACTGGACCGGGCCGAGCGGCCGATGCGGGGGGCCCTGGCGCTGGCCGTGCTGACCGCTGCGGCAGCGGTCTACTTCCTCGTCCTGCACGCGAGCCGGGCCGGGGACGGCCCCAACCCCGCGCCCACCCTGGTGTCGGGCGTGGTCACCTTCGGCCTGGGCACCCTGACCCTGTGCCTGCGCCGGATGCGGCTGATGCTGTACGTCGTACCGGGTGCGGCCCTGGCCGGGGGGCTGGCGGCGTTCGGGGTGGGGCTGCCGCTCCCGGATGCCCTCGGGTACACGATCGGCCTGCTGTTCGGCGGCACCCTGATCGCGTTCACCTGCGGCTTCTCCGCCTGGCTGCTGAAGGCCGTGTGGGAGCTGGACCGGTCGCGGGAGCTGGGGGCGCGGCTGGCGGTGGCCGAGGAGCGGCTGCGGTTCGGCCGGGACCTGCACGACGTGATGGGCCGCAACCTGGCGGTGATCGCGCTGAAGAGCGAGCTGGCGGTCCAGCTGGCGCGGCGCGGGCGGCCGGAGGCGGTGGAGCAGATGGTCGAGGTGCAGCGGATAGCGCAGGAGTCGCAGCGCGAGGTGCGGGACGTGGTGCGGGGCTACCGGGAGGCGGACCTCACGGTGGAACTGGACGGTGCGCGCGGCGTGCTCCAGGCGGCCGGCATCGCCTGCCGGGTGGAGCTGCGGGACCGGCGCGAGCTGCCGGCGCCGGTGCAGTCGGCCCTGGGCTGGGTGGTCCGGGAGGGCACCACGAACGTGCTCCGGCACGGGGACGCGCGGAACTGCGTGATCCGGCTCGCGGCGGACGGGGACGACCTGGCGCTCGTCATCGAGAACGACGGCGCGCCGGGCGAGCCGGCCGGGGCGCCCGGTTCGGGTCTGGCCGGGCTGCGGGAACGGTTGTCCGTGCTGGGGGGAACGCTGGAAGCCGGGACGGTCGCGGGGGGCCGGTTCCGGTTGCGGGCGGTCGTCCCGGCACGGGAACTGCAGGCGGAGATGGCGAAGATTCCTGAACAGGGGGTGCGGGCGTGAGCCCCGTGCGTGTGCTGCTGGCCGATGACGAGCATCTGATCCGGGGGGCGGTCGCCGCGCTGCTGGCGCTGGAGGACGATCTGCTGGTCGTGGCGGAGGCCGCCTCCGGGCCGGAGGCGCTGGCCATGGCCAGGGCGCACCGGCCGGATGTGGCGGTGCTGGACCTGCAGATGCCGGGGGCGGACGGTGTGAGTGTCGCCACATCGCTGCGGGCCGAACTCCCGGACTGCAAGACCATGATCGTGACCAGTCACGGCCGTCCCGGGCATCTGAAGCGGGCCCTGTCCGCGGGGGTTCGGGCCTTCGCTCCGAAGACCGTTTCGGCACAGAAGCTGGCCGAGATCATCCGGACCGTGCACGGCGGAGGGCGTTATGTGGACCCGGAGTTGGCGGCCGACGCGATAAGCGCCGGGGACTCCCCGCTGACCGCGCGGGAGGCCGAGGTGCTGGAACTCGCGGCCGACGGGGCGCCGATCGCGGAGATCGCCGAGCGGGCCGCGCTGTCCCAGGGGACGGTGCGGAACTACCTGTCGGCCGCGGCCGCGAAGCTGGGTGCGGAGAACCGCCATGCGGCAGTGCGTCTCGCACGGGAGCGAGGTTGGGTATAGTGGTTCTCGCGCTACGGCGCATGCGGACGTGGCTCAGTTGGTAGAGCATCACCTTGCCAAGGTGAGGGTCGCGAGTTCGAATCTCGTCGTCCGCTCAGATTCAGAAGGCCCCGGTCATACGACCGGGGCCTTCTGCGTTCCGCAGGGGGTGTCCGCAAAGTAGCGCCGTTGAGGCCCGCGGCGTCTGGCGCCGTGCATCGCAAGGCGGAGGGGCGCCCCTGTACTGGATGTACTCGGGCGCTCCGACAACGCGGCGAGGTGCGGTGCCAGGCGCCGCGGGCCGGGCGGGACTTTGCGGAGACCCCCTAAGACCAGTTCTGGCCGGTGAGGCGCTCGTACGCCTCGATGTACTTGGCCCGGGTCTGCTCGACGATCTCTGCGGGCAGGGCGGGCGGCGGCAGTTCGGCGGTGCGGTCCCAGCCGGAGGCGGGCGAGCTCAGCCAGTCCCGGACGAACTGCTTGTCGTAGGAGGGCTGGGCGCGGCCGGGCTGCCACTGGTCGGCCGGCCAGAAGCGGGAGGAGTCCGGGGTCAGCACCTCGTCCGCGGCGACCAGCGTGCCGGTCTCGTCGAAGCCGAACTCGAACTTGGTGTCGGCGAGGATGATCCCGCGCTCGCGGGCGATGTCCCGGCCCCGGCCGTAGACGGCGAGGGTGGTCTGGCGCAGCAGGGCGGCCGTCTCGGCACCGGTCTGGCGGGCGACCTCCTCGTAGGAGACGTTCTCGTCGTGCTCGCCGACCTCGGCCTTGGCGGCCGGGGTGAAGATAGCCGCGGGCAGCTCGGAGCCGTCCTCCAGCCCCTCGGGGAGGGCGAGTCCGCAGACGGTGCGGGTCTGCCGGTACTCGGCGAGGCCGGAGCCGGTCAGGTAGCCGCGGGCCACGCACTCGACGGGGACCATGTCGAGGTTCTTGCAGACGAGGGTGCGGCCGGCCCAGTCGGCGGGGGCGCCGGCGGGCAGGTCGGTGCCGATGACGTGGTTGGGGACGAGGTCCGCGAGCTGGTCGAACCACCACAGGGAGAGCTGGGTGAGGACGCGGCCCTTGTCCGGGATCTCGGTGGGCAGCACCCAGTCGTAGGCGGAGATGCGGTCGCTGGCGACCATGACGAGGTTGCCGGCCTCGTCCCGGTAGAGGTCGCGGACCTTGCCGGTGTGGAGGTGGATGAGGCCCGGAACCTGAACCGGCTCGGGCTTTTCGACGAATCCGGACACGAGGTCTCCCTGTGGTTCTGTATGAGCACACCGATTCTCGCGTACCGGGCCCCGTGTCTCCGGCAGGGGGTCAGTCGCGCTTGCAGATCCGGTCGAGGAGGTTGGCCGTGGCCTTCTGGATCCGCTCGTCGACATGGCCGGGGCGGTCGAGGGCGGGGGACCAGGCGAAGGTGCCGGAGGCGAAGACCAGGGCGCCGCTGGGTGCCCGGTAGAGGGAGGTCTCCTGGTGGCGGCGGTGGCCCTCGGTGTCCTCGTACGGGGAGTGGGCGAGCAGGATCCGGTCCTGGTGCTCGGGGAGCTGTGTGCGCGGGAAGTAGCGGTCGGCCTCACCCGCGACCAGGCCGTCGAGCTCGTCGTTCTCGACGGCTCCGGTGGAGTCCCACAGCCAGTGGCCGGCGTTGCGGACGATCAGCGGGGCGGGTTCGGGGACGCGGCCGGCGTACTGGATGCCGAGCAGCTGCTGCTCGGGGCGGTCCACCTCGCGCCAGAGGGCGGTGCGGCCGGGACCGCGGCGTTTTCGGCAGGTGAGGAGCCGGTCGGGCACTCCGGAGGGGGAGGGGCTGAGCTCCACCTGCCAGTACATGGTGTTGGCGGAGAGGAAGACCAGTGAGGTGCCGTGGTCGCGGGCGCGTTCGGCGGTGCGGCGCATGGGCACGGACCAGTACTCGTCGTGGCCGGGGAAGACCAGGCCGCGGTAGCGGGCCGGGTCGATCCGGCCGGCGTGCAGGTCCCGGGTGTCGGCGTAGGCGAGGTCGTAGCCGTAGCGTTCCGCCCAGCGGATGAAGTCGTAGGCGTGGCCGACGTGCAGGGGCAGGCCGGCGCCCGCGTAGGGGCGGTCGAAGGAGACGGTGATGGCCGCGTCCTCCTCGCCGAGCAGCCGGCCGTCCTCGTCCCAGGCGTGGTAGAGGCTGGCGCCGGTACGGCCGTCCTCCGGGTAGAGGTTGTAGGCCTGCCAGGTGATGTCCGGGAGCAGCAGCAGGAGATCGGCCGGGTGGTCGTCCCGGACGGTGAAGGGGATGTGGGAGCGGTAGCCGTCGGCGGTGGTGAGGACGGCGACGTACGCGCCGACATTCCAGTAGCTGGGGACCTGGAGCCGCCAGGACAGCCACCAGTGGTGGCAGGAGACGGTGCGGTCGGCGGTGAGCGGGGCGGGCTGGACGATGCCGGAGAGCCGGGGGCTCGAATGGATCTTGGAGGCGCCGTCGCCGCCGTAGTGCCCGATCCGGTAGATGTCGACCGAGAACTCCTGGGGCGGGTCCACGGTGATGTGGAAATCGATGGCCTCGCCGGGGGTGACGGCCCCGGTGGAGGCGAAGCCCTTGATCTGCCGGTGCACGTCGTCGGCGGTCCGGGGGCCGTTGGTGCGGGGGCTGTTGGTGCGAGGGGCGTTGGTGCGGCCGCGGGGCGCCGGGATCTGGCCGGGTCCGGCCGCGGCCGGGTCGACGTACCAGGGGACCACCTGGCCCGTGTCGTCGAAGTACAGCTCGCTGCCGCGGAACCACGGGAGCGGTCCTTGGCCGAAGGGGTCGGTCACCGCATGCGCGAGCGCACCCGATTCCCACCGCCGGATCTGGTCCGCACCCATTCCGCTCCCCTCCCTCGCTCCCCCGTAGATCCATGACTCGGTCTGGCGCGGGTCCTGCCCGCGACCGGTCCCAGCACATCACATAACGCACGCACTCCGTCACCGTTCGTCGTGAATTGACGTGACCGGAATCAACTTCTCCGCTTTACCGGTCGGAGCGGAGACGGGTTTGCCGGTCGGCGAGGGCCCCTTCAGCGGGCGGAGCGGGCCTGTTCAGCGGGGCGGCGAGGCCTGTTCGGCGGTCGGGTCGGGGACGGTGCCGGGCGGAGGCGGGCGGAGCCGGGCGGAGAGCCGGTCCGGCCGGATCAGACCAGCCGGACCGGCTTCTCCGGTCGGATCCCGAGCCCGGCCAGCCAGTCGCGCAGGGGCTCCGGGTCCCCGTCCTCGACCAGCGAGAGCACCCGCGGGGTCAGGTCGGAGCGGCGCTCGCCGCCGACCAGCAGCACCGGGCCGTCGAGCCAGTCCAGGCCCGGGTCGGCCCCGGCGGAGTCCACCGCGGCGCAGCAGACCATCGCCGTGACGTGGTCGGCCAGCAGGTCCCGGCCGGTGCGCGGCGGCTGCAGCGGGAACAGCGGTACGGCATCCGCGCCGCGCGCCTTCGCCGCCTCCGCTCCGGCCGACCGCTCCTCGCGCGCCACGTCCCCGCTGAGCCGTCCGGCCAGGGCTTCCCCGGCCGAGCCGTCCTCGTCGGCGAGGTAGCCGATGACCCGCTCCAGGGTGGGGCCGGCGAGCACGGTCCGGGCCGTCGCCCCGGAGGGCGCCGCGAGGGCGTCGAGGGCGGTGTGCAGCCGGGCCGCCTCGGTGCGCCATTTGCGGTCGACCACTTCCTCCGGGTACGCCGACCAGTCCACCGGGGACCAGTCCGGGCCGGACTCCGACGGACCGCCGTGGAACAGGCGGGCCGCCAGCAGCGAGGCCGCCTCGTCGATCACGCCGGGCCGCTCCAGCAGGTCGCAGGCCGGGCGCTCGCCCAGCCGCGAGGTGAACCCCTCGGCCAGCCGGTCGCGGCGGGACAGCTCGGTCAGCGCCGAGACCACGCCCGCGTCCAGGTGGGCCGGCCAGCGGCCCATCCGCCAGGCGGGCAGCGCGACCCGGGTGAGCAGCCGGTCCCAGCCCGCGTAGGCGAGGCCGACCTGCTCCTGGGCGACGATCCGCAGCCCGTAGTCCACGCCCTGGGCCCGCTCCGAGGCGGCCGCGGCCACCCCGCGCTCCATTTCGGTGGCGTCGGTCCGGCACAGCCGCAGGAGCAGCCTGGCCGGGCGGGCGATCCAGCCGAGCCCGCGCCGGTTGCCCACGTCCACGGCGGCGTCCAGCCCGCGTACGAAGCGCCGGGCATCGGCTATGTCGGGCTGCGCCGAGGGGCCCGTACCGGCGACGACCGGGGCCAGTACGGCCCGCAGTTCGGCCACCCGCATCCACCACAGGAACGGGGACCCGATGACGAGCACCGGGGCTGCCGCGGCGGGGTCGGCGACATCGGGGGATATCCCGCGGCGCCGGTGGGCCGCATGCGTGCGGTCCTCCAGCCAGCTGTCGCAGTCGGGGGTCAGCGCTATCGCGGACGGCGCCGGCACCTCCAGCCGCTCGGCCAGGTCACGCACCAGACGGTAGAGATCGGGGGCGGACGCCTCCGACAGCGGCACCGTGGGCGTCACGGCCGGACTGGCCCGCAGCACCACGGCGGCGAAGATCCCGCCGGCCAGCAGCACCAGCGCGGCGACCGCGCACACGACGAGGGCCACGGCAGGCCAGGGATCCCCGGCCAGCCGGCCCGTCGCCCGGGCCGCCACCAGGACCACCGCGAGGGCGGCGGGCAGCAGCGCCACGGCCAGTGCCCTGCTGCGGACCCGCAGCACGGCAAGGGCCCGGAGACGCGCGGTCAGCGCGCCCACCTCCGTCATCGACTCCATGGTCGAACCGGTTCCGGACACGGCCGGACCTCACCCCCTCTGCCCTGCGGCGGCTTTGCTCACTCCCCCACTGTGACACCCGCCACTGACATCGCAATGCCGGTGGGCCAAGTGCCGGAACGAGCGCCGGAATGCTTGCGCCGCACCCTAGTTGGGGTGTGGGCGGCCGTCAGGCGAAGGGCACATCGATCACCCGATGGAATGGCTTTGGGTAAAGCTGGGTGCGTTCGAAGGCGGCCGGATGCACTCGCACGCGCGGGCCCGGGCGCAGTTCGTGCGCACCGGGCCCGCGTCGTGGGCGCCCTGCCGGTCAGCGGCCCTCGGCCGCCTTGGCGGCAATGTCCGTACGGTGCTGGGAGCCGTCCAGCCGGATCCGGGCCACCGCCTTATACGCCCGCTCGCGGGCCTGCGCCAGATCGGATCCGGTCGCGGTCACGGAGAGGACCCGGCCCCCCGCGCTGACGACGCTGTCGCCCTCCCGGCGGGTGCCGGCGTGCAGCACGTACGCCTCCGGGCCGTCCTCGGCGGCGACCTCGTCCAGCCCCTCGATCGGGTCGCCGGTGCGCGGCGTGCCCGGGTAGTTGTGGGAGGCGATGACCACGGTGACGGCCGCGTCCTCGCGCCATTTCAGCGGCGGTTCGGCGTCCAGGGTGCCGTTGGCCGCGTTCAGCAGGACGCTCGCCAGCGGGGTGCGCAGCCGGGCCAGCACCACCTGGGTCTCCGGGTCGCCGAAGCGCGCGTTGAACTCGATCACCCGGACGCCGCGGGAGGTGATCGCGAGACCGGCGTAGAGCAGTCCGGAGAAGGGGGTGCCGCGGTGGCGCAGCTCGTCGACGGTCGGCTGCAGGACCGTCGCCATGACCTCCTCGACCAGCTTGGGATCGGCCCAGGGCAGCGGGGAGTAGGCGCCCATGCCGCCGGTGTTGGGGCCTTCGTCGCCGTCGAGGGCGCGCTTGAAGTCCTGTGCGGGCTGCAGCGGCAGGACGGTGACGCCGTCGGTGATGGCGAAGAGGGAGACCTCGGGCCCGTCGAGGTACTCCTCGATGACCACGCGGTCGCAGGCGAGGGCGTGCTCGCGGGCGGCGGTCCGGTCGTCGGTGACGACGACGCCCTTGCCGGCGGCGAGGCCGTCGTCCTTGACCACGTACGGAGCACCGAAGGCGTCGAGGGCTGCGTCGATCTCCTCGGCGGTGGTGCAGACGTAGCTGCGGGCGGTCGGCACGCCGGCCGCGGCCATCACGTCCTTGGCGAAGGCCTTGGAGCCCTCCAGCTGCGCGGCCTCGCCGGACGGGCCGAAGACGGGGATGCCGGCGGCGCGGACGGCATCGGCGACCCCGGCGACGAGAGGCGCCTCCGGGCCGACGACGACCAGTCCGACGCCGAGCTCACCGGCCAGGCGCGCGACGGCGCCGCCGTCGAGCGGGTCGACCTCCCGCAGCTCGGCCACATCCGCGATCCCCGCATTACCGGGGGCGCAGTAGAGCGCGCTGACGTCGGGGTCGAGGGACAGAGAGCGGCACAGGGCGTGTTCGCGGGCGCCGCCGCCGATGACGAGGACCTTCACGGGGTGCAGCCTAGCCCGCGCGGCGGTGTGCCCTTCGTGCGGCCACCCAATCCCGGGCCGCTACTCGTTCGTATATTCCTCCACCACCGTGGCTCCGAGCTCGCGCACGATCAGGTCGTGACCGGTGAGCGCGCTCTCGACCAGATCCGGGTCGTCCTCTTCCGGTACGTCGTCCTCGGGCGCTACGGGAGCGGGCGGCGGCGGGGCCGACTGCCGGGGCGCGGGGGCGGCCGATCCTGCCTGACGCGGCTGCTGTGACTGCTGTGACTGCTGTGCCTGGTGCTGTACGGGGGTGGGGGCGGCCGGGGCCGGAGCGGGCGGCGGGGTGTAGGCGGGGGCGGCGGGCGGCGCGTACGAACCGGCGGCCGGCGCGGGGCCGCCACCGCCCACCACGGCGTCGATCTTCCAGTGCACCTGGAACTGCTCGGCCAGCACGGCCTTGAGGACGTCCTCGCTGCCGCTGCTGGAGAAGTTGTCACGGGCCCCCGGGTTGGGGAAGCCGAGCTGGAGCGTGGTCCCGTCGAACCCGCTGACCTGGGCGTTCTGGCTGAGCAGAATCCAGGTGAACCGTCGCCGGTTCTTGACGGCCTCCAGGATGCTCGGCCACATCGCCTGCACCTGCCCGGCGCCGGCGGCCATGCCGGCGCTCGGCGCGGCGGCCTGCGGCGGCGGGGCCGCGGCCGGAGCGGCGGGCTGCGGGGCCTGCGCGCCGGAACCGGGCTGCGCCGCACCCGGCCATGCACCGGGACCCTGCGCGGCCGGACCACCGTTGCCGGCCCCGGCACCCGGCCAGGCGCCGGGGGCGGGGGCGGCCGCCTGGCCACCGGAACCCGGCTGGGCAGCACCGGGCCAGGCCCCCGGCCCCGCCGGGGCGGCAGCGGGCTCCTCCTGGGGCGCCGGGGCCTGAGCGGGAGCAGGCGCGGGCGCCGCGCCCGCACCGGGCCAGGCCCCCGGGGCTGCCCCGGCCTCGGCGGCCACGGGCTGCCCGCCCGGCGCGGCGGCACCGGGCCACGCGCCGGCGGGCTGCACGGGAGGCGCGGGCTGGGCAGGGGCTACGGGCTGAACCGGAACCGGCCCGCCGGCACCGGCACCGGCATCGGCAGCGCCGGCACCCGCACCGGCCCCTACACCCGCATCCGCGGCCGGACCCCGGACCGCCGCGCGGGCGGCCGCCGGCCCGGCACCCGGAGCCACCGGCGCCATCGCATGCGCCTCGGGCCCCGGCACGTAACCCATCGCCGGGCCACCCGTCGGCGGCGCGGCCAGTGCAAGACCGCCCCGCTCCAGCCGGTCCAGCCGGGCCTGGAAGGAACGCTCGTCGTCGAACGCGGCGGGCAGCAGCACCCGAGCGCAGATCAGCTCCAGCTGAAGCCGGGGCGAGGTCGCCCCCCGCATCTCCGTCAGCCCCGTGTTGACCAGGTCGGCCGCCCGCGACAGCTCGGCCGCGCCGAACACCGAGGCCTGGGCCTGCATCCGCTCGACCACATCGGCGGGCGCGTCGATCAGGCCCTTCTCGCCCGCGTCCGGGACCGCCGCGAGGATCACCAGGTCCCGCAGCCGCTCCAGCAGGTCGGCGACGAACCGCCGGGGGTCGTTGCCGCCCTCGACGACCCGGTCGACCACCTCGAAGGCCGCGGCGCCGTCCCCGGCCGCGAACGCGTCCACCACCGAGTCGAGCAGAGAGCCGTCCGTGTACCCGAGGAGCGAGGTCGCCATGGCGTATGTCACACCGGCTTCGGCCGCGCCCGCCAGCAGCTGGTCCATGACCGACATGGAGTCACGCACCGACCCGGCGCCGGCCCGCACCACCAGCGGCAGCACCCCGTCCTCGACGGGGATGCCCTCGCGCCCGCAGACCTCGCCGAGGTACTCCCGCAGGGTCCCCGGCGGGACCAGCCGGAAGGGGTAGTGGTGGGTCCGGGACCGGATCGTCCCGATGACCTTCTCCGGCTCCGTCGTCGCGAAGATGAACTTGAGGTGCTCCGGCGGCTCCTCGACCACCTTCAGCAGGGCGTTGAAGCCCGCCGAGGTGACCATGTGGGCCTCGTCGATGATGTAGATCTTGTAGCGGCTGGACGCGGGCCCGAAGAAGGCCTTCTCACGCAGGTCGCGGGCGTCGTCCACGCCACCGTGCGAGGCGGCGTCGATCTCGATGACATCGATCGAGCCGGGGCCGTTCCTGGCCAGGTCACGGCAGGACTGGCACTCCCCGCAGGGCGTCGGAGTGGGACCTTGCTCACAGTTCAGGCACCGGGCGAGGATCCGCGCGCTGGTCGTCTTCCCGCAGCCGCGCGGCCCACTGAACAGGTACGCGTGATTGACCCGGTTGTTCCGCAGGGCCTGCATCAGCGGTGCAGTGACATGCTCCTGCCCGATGACCTCGGCGAACGACTCGGGGCGATAGCGGCGGTACAGCGCAAGGGACGACACACTTACGAGGTTATCCGGGCCCGCCGACAACGGACGGCCACCAGCCGCCCGGAAACGCAAGCGCCCCCCACGCACCCGCCAGAGCCCACTTACCCTTGCTGCCTTCCGGCCCTGGGGGAGTTGGGTGAGATAGCGCCACGTGAGGGGCTGGCCCCAGCGTAGCGGATGGATGCCCCCGGTATCGAGTCCGCTCCCCACCCCGGGGATCACGTTCGCTAGCACCCCTCAACGTCTTGTATTGTTTGCGGCGGAGGATTCGCCTAGAGGCCTAGGGCGCACGCTTGGAAAGCGTGTTGGGGGCAACCCCTCACGAGTTCGAATCTCGTATCCTCCGCCAGTGCCTCACCGGGCACTTGAAGACCCCGACCGGGAAACCGGCCGGGGTCTTCTGCGTTCTCTGGTCTCAGGTCGAGCTTTGACGGGACCCACGCGTCGACGGCCCGACCGTCTGCGACCTCACCATGGAGCGCGTCGTCCTCACGACCAAGACAGGTAGAAGCCTCTGCCATCGAAAGCCGGTGGTCACGGTGCTCGGCAGCCCCGACACCTTGCGCCCGAACCCCCGCCGACGGCCGAGCCCACGCCGTACTCCGGCACCGTCCGCACCCCGCCGCAAGGCCAGGCCGGCCCCTGAGCCCACCACCCCGTCCGCGCAGGAGTCGAGCCACTCGGTCAGCGTGGATGCCGTTCTGCTCCGCCGTGCCGCTCAGGTGCTGGGCACCGGCGACCACCAGGAAACCGTCATCGCCGCCCCGGGATGACCCCGGCGCGGCAGGCGCCACGGGCCATCGCCGCGTTGCGCCCGTACCGGCGCATCAACTGGGGGCACCGGATGCACGGGCCGACCTCCCACAGGGGACAGCCCGGGGCCGCAGCCGGCGGCGGCCGTCTCTGCCCTGCGCCGGCACTCGGGAGCACGGCCTCGTATCCGCCGGACGTGCGGGGAGAGAGGCGGGCCTGCCCCTCCGATCGGCGGGGTGCAATCCCCCTTCAGGCGTACGAGAGCGGTGCTTCCGGGCTGCCTAGTGTTCCCGTATGGAGCATCTCACCGAATTCCTTATGACACAGAAGATGACCCCGCTGGTCAACCGCTACGCGGTCACGGCGCTGGACGGCGGGGACGTTCTGGCCTTTGGCGAGCAAAAGCGCTTTGCGGTCAGGGAGGAGCTGACCTTCTGGAACGGTGAGGACCGGGCCATGAAGATCGGCGGGTTCAAGGCACGGAAGGCGATCGATTTCGGAGGCATCTACGACGTGGCCGGATCGGACGGAGCGGTCATCGGAACGTTCAGGAAGGACGTCAAGGCGTCTCTCCTACGGTCCACGTGGCACCTGACCCAGGACGACTCGACCGCCGCCGTAGGCAGGGAAAGACGGGTGGGTGTGGCGCTCGCACGGCGCGGATGGGAGCTGCTCGACGCCGTCGTGCCGATCGTCCCCGTGCCGTCGGTGCCCTTCGTGTACCACTTCGACTTCGTACGGGACGGTCAACCCGTCCTGTCGGTCGAACGGAAGTGGGGCCTGCGCGACCGGTACGTCATCCGCGTCCAGGACCCGGAGCTCGACCGGACCCTCGCCCTCTGCATGGCCGCCGGTCTCGACGCCCTGCAGGGGCGGTGACCGACCGCCCCCGACGATCGGCTGTTCCGTTCCCCCCCACCCGGTGGGGCGGAAACGGAAGATCGTCGGGTTATCACGCGCTCGGGACGCCAGTAATTTCATTTCCGGGCCGCCGCCGGAGCGCCTTTCCGGCGCCTCCTGACGGGGCGGTCCATCGTGAAATTGAAAGGTGTACTTCTTCATGAACGAGTTCAACCTCGACGCTCGCGTGACCGTTTCCGCCGACCCGGCCGAGACGTCGCTCTCCCCGGCCGTCAGCGTCGCCTCGCGCGTCGTCATCCGCCAGACCATCAAGCGGACGATCGCGATGTCGGCCGCGTGCGCCGCCGTCCGCACCAACGGCAAGTGCTGACCACACTGCCGATCGCGTCAGACCACGTCTGACCGCCACGGCGGGGTCCTCCGGCGCGAGCCGGGGGACCCCACCCCCCTCCACCGGAGCCTCGTAAAACCCGCCTCATGCACCCAGCCCCCCTCCTCCCGGCCAGCCTCGCCGCGCGGGCAGACGCCGTGGCCTCCCTGATCAGGGAGCGCCTGGACACTCCCGAACGGGCCGACGCGCACGCCGTACGAGCCGCAGGCCAGACCGACATGTCGTTCTGGACCGGCGCTTCCCTCAGCGAGGGGTACGCCGGGCTCGCCCTGCTCCACCTGCACGCTTCGCGCGGCGCGCGGGACGAGACCGATCGGAAGCGGTCACTCGACCGAGCTTTCGCCTTCGTCCGTGCCGCCTTCTCCGCCACTCAGGAGAGTCCCCTCACCCACCCCGGGCTCTTCGACGGGATGGCCGGCCTCGCATTCGTGCTCCAGGACGTCTCCGTCGACGAACAGCGGTTCCTGCCCAGTCTCGCGAGGTTGCATGAGCAGCTTGCCCGGCACACGCTCGCCATGGAACTGCCCCGCCGGTCCGGCGCCGTGGCCGGCCACCACTTCGACCTCGTCTACGGAAGCGCGGGCGTCCTCGCCCAGCTCTGCGCCGCTCCTTCCACGACGCCACTCGTGGAGCAGGCCCTGGAGCGGTGCCTCGACCACCTCGTGTGGGTCGGCAACGAGCGTCGGTGGGCCGTCGGCGGCCGCCTGTGCACCGGCATGTCCCACGGTGCCGCCGGTATCGCCGCAGCCCTCGCCGCGGCTTGGCGCCACGGCCATCGGCTGCCGGGGCAGCGGCTCGTCCTCGACCGGTTGGTCGAGTGGCTGCTGTGGGCCGGCACCGCGGAAGGACGCCGGCTCCAGTGGCCGAAGGAGCTTCCGTCGGACTCGCGCGTGGCACCGGGGGTGTTGCCGTCGCGCTGCTGGCCGTGGCCACCGCGACAGGCGACGAGGCCCTGAAGGCGCAGGCGTTCTCCGCCCTGGACGGGCTGCTCGACCGGGTCGCCGCCGGGGACGCACCCCGCTCGCCCACCGTGTGCCACGGGCTGGCAGGACTCGTCGCGCTCGCCCAGGAGTTCGCCGCCCACGGCAGCCCCGGGGCGGCCCGCGCCGTGCCCCGGCTCGTGGAGGACCTGCTCGACACCGCCGACCCGGACCGACCACTCGTCTACCGGGACCACGAGACCACCGGCCAGCTGGTCGACAACCCCGGCCTCCTCACCGGCGCGGCCGGCGTCGCCCTCACCCTGCGCGCCGTCGCCACCGGTGAGCGGCCCAGCTGGTGGGAGGTGCTCTTCCTCCAGTGACCGACAAGGACCCCACAGCTCTCATGCCGCGGTACGACGCCCTCGACTTCCACCTCCTGCGCGCACCGGCCCTGCCCGTCGACGTCTGGCGCGACGCGCTCGCCGACCCTGATCCCGCCCGCACCCACACCCGGCTCGTCGCAATGGCCGACGACCCGCGCGTACGGCACGGGCTCGTCGCGGCCGGCAGCGGGCTGCTCGACGGACTCGCGAAGACCGACGGCATGAACGCCGGGGTCAAGGACGCGCGGCGGGTCCGATCCAGCGCCCTGCGCTACCTCACCCGCATGAGCACCCGCCCCACCCCCTTCGGAGCCTTCTCCGGCGTCGCCGTCGGCACGTTCGGCGACACCACCACGACCCGTCTCGGCGACACCGCCGTTGCCTTCGCCCGCGTCCGGACCGACATGGGGTGGCTGCTCGCCCTCGTCCAACGGCTGGAAGGGGAACAGGAGGTACTCGAACAGCTCGACGTGGCCATGAACGCCCTCGCGTACCAGGTGGGCGACCGCCTCGTCCTGCCTTCGTGCGACGTACACGGCAACTTCGACCGGCGGTCCGTCCGCGTACGGCACACCGCCGCGCTCGGCCACATCCAACGCCTCGCACCGGTCGGCTCTCCCGTCCCCTTCGCCGTGCTCGTGGACGAACTCACCGAGCGGTTCGCAGAGGTCGGCCCGGAGCGGATCTCCGCGTTCGTCACCGAGCTGGTCGGCCTCGGGCTGCTCGTCACGGACCTGCGCCCGCCCGTGTCCCAGCCCCGCCCCGAGACGTACGTCCTGGACAGGCTCACCGCGGCCGGGGTGGAACACCCGTCGGTCGCCGCCCTGCGCGAGATCGTCGAGCTGACGGCACAGGCCGGCCACGACGACACCGGCACGCTGGAGAAGCTGCGCCTGGCCCAGCGCGATCTGGTTCCCGGCCACCGGCACCAGCCCTTCCAGGTCGACTCCGCGCTCGGGCTCACCGAGACCGTGCTCAACCGCCGGGTCGCCGACGAGGTCGCCGACGCGGTCGGCTGCCTTGCACGGCTGAGCCAGGCCGCGCCCGGCGGGTACGACCACCTCTCCGCGTACCACCATGCGTTCATGGAGCGGTACGGCACGGACGCGCTCGTCCCGGTCCTCGAACTTCTCAGCCCCGAGCGCGGCCTCGACGCGCCCAACGGCTACTTCAATCCGCCCCGCGCGATGGTCATGAACCAGCCCGGCAGCGAGGGCGTCCCGCACACCGAGCGGGCCCTGGTCGCGCTCGCCGCCGATGCGTGGCGGCGCGGCCTCGAGGAGGTCGAGCTGAGCGACGAGGTGCTGGCGCGGCTCCTGCCCCCCGGTGACACCGGGGGCACGCGGCGCGTCTGCCCCGGCATCGACGCGTACGTACAGATCGCCGCCGACAGCGCCCAGGCCATCGACGACGGGAACTGGCGTGCAGTCCTCAACCACGACGGCCTCGGCGAGGGCGGTCGTACCTTCGGCCGGTTCTTCCACGTCCTCGACCCCTCCGTGACGGAACGCCTCCGTGACTACGCCCGCGCCCGCGAGGCACTGGAACCGGACGTCGCCGTCGCCGAGCTGGCCTACCTGCCCGGCAACGGGCGCGGTGCCAACGTGGCGATCCGGCCCACCGTCCACGACTACGAGATAGCCGTCAACGTCGCCCCGTCGGTCCCTGCGGACCAGGTCATCGACCTCGCCGACATCCTCGTCGGCGCCACCGACGACGCCCTTCGGCTCTTCTCGGCGCGCCTGGGCCGCGAGCTCGTCGTCGTCCAGAACCACATGCTCACTCCGCTCGGCGCGCCCAACGTGTGCCGGTTCCTGCTGGAGGTGTCGCGGGCCCGGTACGCGGTGCCGGCCGTGTTCGGCTGGGGCCCCGTCGAGGGCGCTCCCCAGCTGCCCCGCGTGACCCGCGG
This sequence comes from Streptomyces sp. NPDC051211, assembly GCF_040689505.1. Lineage (NCBI taxonomy): Bacteria > Bacillati > Actinomycetota > Actinomycetes > Kitasatosporales > Streptomycetaceae > Streptomyces > Streptomyces sp. NPDC051211. Next base: position 32,693 of record NZ_JBFBAV010000026.1, on the reverse strand, counting down.
CCGCGTCGTCGTGCGTGCCGCCGAGTGGAGCCTCTACCCGGCCGGGGCCGAGGCGCCCGCCGGCGCCGGCCCCGTGCCCGTACCGCGCACCCCGGCCGACGTCGCCGACTGGCGCGGCACGTGGGGCGTCCCGCGCCACGTCTACCTGGCCGACGACGACAACCGGCTGATCCTGGACCTCGACCACCCGGTCTGTGTCGACGAGCTCCTGGCCGTGCTGCGCACCGCCACCGAGCGCGTCACGCTGCAGGAGGCCCTGCCCGGCCCGGACCGGCTCTGGCTGCGTGACGCGGCGGGACGCGGGCACCTGTCGGAGGTCGTCGTCCCGCTCATCGCCTCCCCCGCCGCCGCGCCGGCCCGCGAGGCCGCCGAGCCGCACGTACGGCGCAAGGCCGCCCCCGCAGCGCACCCCGCCCACCTTCCCGGCTCCGACTGGACGTACCTCAAGCTCTACGCCGCCCGCGACGTCCACGACGAGCTGGCCGCCGTCGAGCTCCCCGGCCTGCTGGAACGGATCCGGGAGACCGGCGCCGCACCCGACCGATGGTTCTACCTCCGGTACGCCGACCCCGACCCGCACCTGCGGATCAGGGTCCGTGCCGCCGCGCCCGCGCTGGAACCGATCCTGGGATGGGGGCGCGACCTCGTCCACCGCGGTCTGGCCGAGCGCACCGAACTCGCCACGTACCACCCCGAGATCAGCCGCTACGGCGGCCCCTCCGTGTACGACGACATCGAGGAGCTCTTCGCGGCGAACAGCGCCGTCTCCGCCGCGCTGCTGCGCATCCTGTGGGACAGGGCGCCCGGGCTCACGCCGGAAGCCGTCACCGTCGCCGCCGTCGACAGGCTGTACGCACAGTGGGGGCTCGGCATCCGCGAGCGGCTGGACGCCATGCCCCGGCCGGCCGACGACAAGGAGGCCCGTGAGCGGTACCGCAAGGACCGCGACTACCTGTGCGAACTGCTCGAACCGTGGGACCGCCGCCCGCACCCCCTCGGCCGCGCGCACCACGACCTGCTGACAGTCGTCCTGGACCAGCAGGCCGACGCCGTACGCCGCGCCGCGCGTGCCGTCGCCGACGCCGAGACGGCCGGAACGCTGTGGGGCACCCGAGACGGCATCCTGGCGAGCCTTGCCCACATGCAGGTCAACCGGCTGCTGCCGATCGACCGGCCCGCCGAGAACCGCTGCTACCTCGTGTGGGGCCACGTACTCAGCTGTCTGCGGGGGAGGCCCCGTGACCACTGACGAATCCGTGGCCGGGGCCGTGCCGGAGGAACACCGGCGGCTCTCCCGCGACATGCGCTACTGGTGGCTCGTCCTGCGCACCTTCTGGGGACTCAGCTCCTTGCGGGTCACCGCGCTCGCCCTGGCGACGTTCCTCACCGCCGCCGTACCGGCCGCCGGGGTCTGGCTGACGGCCGAAGCCGTGCAGGCCGTCGCCGACGCGGTCGACGGCGTGCCGGGAGCCATGGACCGGCTCACCCGCTCCGCGGCCGCGCTGGTGGCGGTGGCGGTGGCGGAACACATCCTGTCGTCCCTCGCCCAGTACCTGAACGCGCTCCTCCACCTGGAGTTCTCGGCCAAGATCGGCGAGCAGGTGATGGTCAAGGGCACCCGTATGGACCTCAGTGCGTACGAGGATCCCGAATCGTACGACCGGCTGCAGCGGGCCGTGCGGGAGAGCGGCGGAGGAACGGCCTTCGAGGTGTTCGAGGAGATGCTGCGCACGCTCACCTCGCTGGCCTCGCTGGTGATGGTCAGCTCGGTGCTGTTCTCCTGGAACACCTGGCTCGCGACCGCCATCGTGCTGGCCCCGCTGCCGGCCCTCGTGGCACACATCGTGTTCAGCAAGCAGGGCTACGCCATCGAGTACCACCGCGCCCAGGACCGCCGGCGTGCCTTCTACTACCAGGACCTGACGACGACGGACTCCTCCTACAAGGAGGTGAAGCTGTACGGGCTCGGCCCCTACTTCGTCGACCGCTACCGCGCCCTCGTGCGGGAGTTCTTCCACACCGACCGCCTCCTGGCACGCCGCCGGCACAGCTGGTCGGCGGTGCTCGGCCTGGTCAGCGTCGTGTGCTCGGCCGGAACGCTGGTGTTCGCGCTCAAATCGACCGCTTCGACCGGGCGGCTCGGCGAGCTGGCCGGCTACCTCCAGGCGCTGGGCGCGGTACACGTCGCGGCGACCGGACTCCTGATAGGTGTCGCGACGCTCTACCAGAACACGCTGTTCACGGGGAACCTCTTCGACTACCTGTCGCTGCCCGAGGGCCGCATCACCGGCGGCACCCGTCCGTTCCCGTCGCGGCTCGCGCACGGCATCGAGTTCCAGGACGTCACCTTCCAGTACCCCGGAACCGAGATCACCGCCCTCGACCGCTTCAGCTGCTTCATCCCCGCCAACACCTGCTGCGCGATCGTCGGCGCGAACGGCGCGGGCAAGAGCACCGTGGTCAAGCTCCTCTCCCGCCTCTACGAGCCGACGAGCGGCCGCATCCTCATCGACGGCGTGCCGATCGAGGAGTACGACACCACGGACCTCCAGCGGAACATCGGCGTCGTCTTCCAGGACTTCGTCCGCTACGAGATGCCCGTCCGGCACAACATCGGCTTCGGGCGCGTCGAGGAACTCGACGACACCGACCGCGTCCGCTCGGCCGCCGCGTCCAGCGGCGCCGCCGAGTTCGTCGAGCAGCTCGACCACACGTACGACACCGTGCTCGGACGACACTTCGAGGGCGGTCACCAGCTGTCCGGCGGGCAGTGGCAGAAGATCGCCCTGGCCCGTGCCTTCCTGCGGGACGCGCCGATCGCGATCCTCGACGAACCGACCGCCGCGATCGACCCGGAGGCGGAGGCGGACATCTTCGGCCGGCTGCGCGCCATCTGCACCCAGGCCACGTCCCTGGTCGTCTCCCACCGGTTCTCGACCGTCCGCATCGCCGACAAGATCCTGGTGGTGGAAGGGGGTTCGCTCATCGAAGAGGGGACCCACGAGGAACTGATGGCGCTCGGCGGCACGTACGCCTACCTGTTCCGCCTCCAGGCCGACGCCTATCTCCGGGAGGACGCCGCATGACGACCGCCGACACGGAAGCACCCACGGCCCGGCCCCCTCGACTGTCCCTCATGTACCCGCTCATGGCCTACGACCTGGACCACATCGCCGCCTTCGGCGAAGCCGTCCAGGACCTCTGCCTGGAACGTCTGTACATGGGCCAGTCGGTGCTCGTCGACACCCATCAGGCGTTCGCCCACCTCGCCGGGCGCGGCATCCGGGTGCCGGTCGGGACGAGCGTCGCCGTCACCCCGCTGCGCCACCCGCTGGACGCGGCCGTGCAGGCCAGATCGCTCGCTCTGCTGACCGGCACCGGGGTGGTGGCCGGGTTCGGCACCGGGGACCCGCAGTTCGTGTCCGCGCTGCGCGGCGAGCCGTACGAGAGCCCCCGCACGGCCGTCGCCGAGTACCTGACCGTCATGCGGAGCCTGCTGGACGGGGACGCCGTGGACTTCCACGGGCGGTACGTGCGGCTCGGCGAAGGGCTCCAGCACGTGCCGCATCCGCCCGTGGCCCTGGGCGTCGGCGTACTGCGCCAGCGCATGGCGTACACAGCGGGCCAGGTCGCCGACGTGGCCATCACGCTGCTGACACCGGCCTCCCACCTGGAGGAGCAGATCGTGCCCGCCCTCGCGCAGGGTGCCGCCTCGCGGGACCGGGCGGCGCCACGCGTGACGTCGATAGTGCCGTGTGCGGTGCGCAGGCCCGGCCGGGATCCGCGGAAGCTGGCGTTCGCGGCGCATGAACTGCACCTGAGCGGCGAGCAGTACGCGGCGATGCTCCGGTCTGCGGGGCTGGACGTGGATGCCGCCGACCCGTGGGCCGGCGCGTGTGCGCTGGTCGACCGGGGCGTCTTCGCCTACGGCACACCGGAGGAGGTGGCGGACCGGCTCGCCCGTTACGGTGAGGCGGGGGCGACCGAGATCGCGCTGAGTTGTGCGGGGGTGCTGTTGACCGAGGGGCCCGAAGCGGCACTGGCCGACGTACGGGATATCACCGAGGCGATGCGGGACCGGGCCGCGGTCGGCGTCCGATGACCTTCCCCCGATTTACGAGCCGTCCGAACGGAGGAGCGAGCGAGTGCTGTTGCTGGAGTTTGCGGTGTATTCCTTGATGGACCTTGTGCTGTGGATAGGGGGTAAGGCTCTGGACCGGTCCCGGTCGGCGCGCCGAATCGCAGCGTTCGGGCGTGGTGAGTCGGTTACTCTGCGCTGCCGTTATCGAATGGGCCCGCAGGCCCCGGCGATGCTGCGCGGGAAAATCACCCTGAGCCGATCGGGCGCCGTCCTGGAGGGCCCGGGTGCGAAGCCCCTCCAGCTCGCCGGCCCGGTGACCGCCGCGACCGGCGGCGGCCGCGGGGGAACGGCGCTGACCTGCACCGTCGACCCGGCCGGCGACCCCAGCGGGAAGGCCGTTCTCCTCATCCTGACCTGGGACGCGCAGATGGTGCGACTCATCACGGAGACCGTTTCCGGCCCCGCCTGACCCGTGCCGCGGACCGGGCCCGAAACGAATCCCGGAGAACCCCTCGCCGCACACCCCGCACCGTCAAGTCCGCTGATCGATTGATAAGTTGATCAGTAATGCGGCCGAACGGGGAGGCTGCTGTAAGGGGGCGCGGTGATCCGCGTAATGATTGTCGACGACGAAATTCTGCTGCGGTCGTGTATGCAGCGCATTCTGGAGAGCGAGCCGGACATCGAAGTGCCGCTCGCCTGCGACGGGCGAGATGCGCTCGAAGGGATCGACGCCCATCGGCCCGATGTGGTGCTGCTCGATCTCCGGATGCCGGAAGTCGACGGGCTGGCCGTCCTGGACGGGATCGACAGATGCACGACGTCGCCCGCCGTCGCGGTACTGACGACGTATCTGACCGACGAGGAGATCACGGCCGCGCTGCGCTCCGGCGCGTCCGGCTTCCTGCTGAAGGACGCCACTCCCACGGAACTCGCGCATTCGGTACGCGTGTTGGCTTCCGGCGGGACCGTGATGTCCTCGGCGGCGGCGCGCATCGTGGTCGACGGTTACCTCGGTGGCGGCCCGTGGCAGGACGAGCCGGACCAGCGCCTGGACTCGCTCACCGAGCGTGAGCGGCAGGTGTTGGACCTGCTGGCCGAGGGCCGCACCAACGCCGACATCGGCCGCCGGCTGATCATGAGCGCCTCGACGACCAAGGAGCACGTCAGCGCGATCCTGGCGAAGCTGGGGCTGGCCAACCGCGTGCAGGCCGCCGTCGTGGCACACCGCGCTGCGGCCGCCGAAGGCCGGAAGCGATCACTGGCCCTGGCCGGGACCCGCTGAGCGATCGACGGGTCCGGCTCCACCCTGTTTCCTCGATTGTGCCTCCGGCACGCTGTTTGGAGTGAACCCCGCATGGCCCTTGGCAACGCGCTGTACGACCAGAAACTGGCGAGCGTGTACGACCGCATGTACCCGATCGACCACGACACCGACCAGGCCGTCGAGTTCGTCGCCGGCCTCACGCCGGCCGGCGGCACCATCCTCGAACTGGGGGTCGGCAACGGCCGGGTCGCCCTGCCGCTCGCCGAGCGCGGCTTCGGGGTGCACGGCATCGACGGCTCGGAGGCGATGCTCGCCGAACTGCGCGAGCGCGACGCATTGGGCGCGGTCACCACGCAGTTCGGCGACTTCACCGAGGAGGGGAGCGGGCGGGTCTTCGACACCGTCACGCTCGTGCTCAACACCTTCTTCGTCGCGATCACCAAGGAGCAGCAGCTCGGCTGCCTGAGGCTGGTGCGGGAACAGCTGGCGCCCGGGGGCCGGTTCGTCCTGGAGGCGTTCGACCCGGCCCCGTACCACCACATGGAGAAGCGCGACTTCTCGATGCGCCATCTCGACGAGGGGGCCGTCATGCTCGACACACTGACCGTGGACCGGTCGCAGCAGTTGATGCTGTCCACGCACACCATCATCGACGGAGGAGTCCCGCAGACGCGGGAGCACCTGCTGCGCTACGCGTTCCCCTTCGAGATCGACCTGCTGGCCGAACTGTCCGGCCTGCGGCTGGTCGAGCGCGCCGAGGACTGGGCGGGCACGCCGTACACCGCTGCCAGCCTGCGGCACGTGTCGGTGTACGAGCGCGATCCCGGTTCGCCCTGGGTTGCCGGGGCCAGCTAGCGGGTTCCGGTCAGCTCGGTGGACGGGTACGCGGAGCCCACGAGCGGCAGCTCTGCCCGTACGGCGAATCCCCCGTCGGGGGTTGGGCCCGCCCGCAGCGCCCCTTCGACGAGCGCGATGCGCTCCTCCAGTCCGATCAGGCCGTAGCCATTGGTGGGTGCGCCGAGCGCCGGGCCGGGTTGCCGCTGGGTGCTCGGCGGCTCGTTGCGGACCTCTACGACGAGGCTGTCCCCCTGGGCGGACGGGCCCACGGTGACGACGACGTGTGCGCCGGGGGCGTGTTTGCGGACGTTGGTCAGCGCCTCCTGGACGATGCGATAGGCGGTCCGCTCGACAAGCGGGACGCAGGTGCGGCCGTCGGGGAGGTCGAGGTCGAGGTGGAGGACTGCGTCCAGCCGGGCCTCCTTGACCAGGGTGCGCAGGTTGGCCAGGCGGGCAGGGTCGCCTGCGTCGGCCCGTCCGCCCGCAGTGTGGCGCAGGACGCCAACGATGTCGCGGAGTTCCGCCATGGCGCTGGCGCTGTGGCGGCGCATTATTTCGGCGTCCTCGCGGACCGTGTCGTCCGGCGCGGTGCTCGACAGTGCTCCGGACTGGGCGGCGATGATACCGAGGTGATACGAGACGGTGTCGTGCATCTCGCGGGCCATGCGCGTTCGCTCCTGGGCAACGGCCCGCTCGGCCTCCAGGCGGCGGCCGTACGCCTGTGACGCGGAGAGTTCGGCGAGGCGCGCCCGCAGCTCGGAGCGGGTCCGGGCCAGAATTCCCACGCCGGCAGGTCCGATGCTGAACATCAGGGCCACTTGGACGGCGACCAGATGGTCACCCCACGTCATGGAGGAAGCGTCGACGGTGATGCCGGCCCACAGGCTCGCTCCGAACAGGGCTGACCCGGCACCCACGACTATGCGGCGTCGGACCGTACAGGATGCCACCGTGAACATGGCGATCATTGGGGCCAGCCAGAGGTAGCCGGTGGCCATGGACGGGAGGGTAACCAGCAAAGCCGTCACCGGGAACCTGCGACGCAGCAGGAGGACCAGAACTGCGGGCGTGCACACGAGCACGGACTCGGTGTCGAGGTAGCCCTGGAGGGGGAGCAGTTCCAGGGCAGCCACAGCGGTGACGAGTGCGTCGCCGGCGCGGGCCGTGCGGCGGCCTCGGAGGGGCGGGCCGCCGGAAGCGGGCGGTGAAGCCGAAACGGGTTCGGGCATGGCTGTGCTCATGTGGTGGTTCCTTCCCCCGGTACCTCACAGATGTGGGCCGCTACGCCCTCTCCGGCAGTATCTATGAACGGAAGTACGCGGGTATCACCGTGGTCGCCTGCTTTGATGGCCGAAGGTCCAAGTCCAGCCGTTGACTTCGGGAAGGCCAGGGCGACGGAGCACGGAGGGAAAGGGTGCGGGCGGGAGCCGTCCGTCCACCCCGCCAAGACCCCGACCGGGATACCGGCCGGGGTCTTCTGCGTTTCCCGGCCGCCCCCACTTCTCACCTGCCGTCCGCCCGCGGGTCGGTACCGGCCGCGTGATGCGGGTCTCGAGAGGCCCCGGCGTGACGCCGAGCAGTACGGCTGGGACAGGATGCGGCGGCTCAGGATCGGGGGAGGAGGGTGCCGGTGAGGAGGCCGTGGAGGGTGCAGGAGGCTGTTACTGCCCAGGTCGCGAGGAGGAACGCGTACAGGGCGACGGCCGGCCGGTCGTAGAAGTACAGGCCGGTGTGGTGGGCCAGGCCTTCCGCGCCGGTCAATAGAACCGGTCCGAGCCGACGCACCGCGGCGGCGGGCACGAGGGTCAGGCCAGGATCTTGGCCTTGGCCCGTTCGAACTCCTCCTGCGTGATGTCGCCCTTGTCCTTCAGCGTGGAAAGCTTGCTCAGCTCCTCCGCCGAACTGCCGCCGGTACCGGCGGACTTGCGGACGTACTCCCGGAAGGCCTCTTCCGATTGCTTGATCTGCTTCGCCTCCCGCTCGGCCATGCTGCGCCCGCGGGCGACGAGGTAGATGAGGACGCCGATGTAGGGCAGCAGCAGGACGAGGACCAGCCAGCCGGCCTTGCCCCAGCCGTGCAGGCTGTGGTCGCGGAAGATGTCCGTGACGACCTTGAAGAGCAGGAAGAACCACATCACCCACAGGAACAGCCACAGCATCGTCCAGAAGAGGTTGAGCAGCGGGTAGTCGTCCATGGTGTGTTCGGCTCCGTTCGCCGGCCAGGCCGGACTCGTGCGTCCGGACCGATTCCAGTCATACCGTCGGCTCAACGGGCGCGCCTTCGGAGTGCGGCCGGCCGGGTGACCCGGGTGGCCCCGTCAGCTCCCTTCCCGAGCGGGGGCGAGTCCGTCGAGTGCCGGGCCGGCGGCCACCGCCAGGGCCTGCTCCCCCGCCTGCAGGGAGTCGTACACGAAGTGGACCGCCGCGTCCTCGATGCCGCAGAAGCCGGAGATCCCCTCCCGGAAGGTACGGGCGACGACCTGGTCCCAGCCCAGCTCGGTGAACTGTTCTTCCGTGTAGCTGACCAGGCTGATCCACACCATCCGTTTGCCGGCCAGCCGGGGCTTGCTCCGGCCGTACGCGAACCCGTGGTTCCAGACCCGGTCGATCCAGCCCTTCAGGATGGCCGGGGGCCCGAACCACCACAGCGGGAAGACCACCACGAGCGCGTCGGCCTCCTCGATCCTTCGCATGTGGGCGTGGACCTCGGGGGAGTACGGCTTCTCGCGGTCGGCCCAGTCCGGCTCGTCCACCGGGCTCATGCGGGGGTCGAAGCCCTCCTCGTGGAGGTCGAGGACGTCCACCTCGAAGCCCTCGCGCACGAGCCGGTCCCGGGACCGGGCGGCGAGCTGGGCGGTCAGTGAATCGGTCCGGGGGTGGGCCACCACCAGCAGGGCTCGAGCCGGAACCTGCGTCTGCGTGGACGTGTGCGCGTCCGTGTGTGCGTCCGTGTGTGCGTCCGTGTGCAGCATCAGCGGTCACCCAGCCGGACCAGCATCTTGCCGGTGTTGGCGCCGCGCAGCAGGCCGAGGAAGGCCTCCGGCGCCCGCTCGATGCCCTCGACGACGGTCTGCTCGGTGCGCAGGCTGCCGTCCGCCAGCCAGCCCGCCGCCTTGCCGATCCACTCCGGGAAGAGGTCGAAGTGGCTGCTGACGAGCATGCCCCGGAGGGTCGCCTCCTGGGCGGCGGCCCGGAAGAGGTTGTCCGGGCCCGGCACCGGCGCGGTGGCGTTGTAGCCGCTGATCGCCCCGACCATGGCGATCCGCCCGCCGGGCCGGATGGTGCCGATGGCCGCGCGCAGGTGGTCGCCGCCGACCGCGTCCAGGTAGACGTCGACGCCGTCGGGTGCGGCCTGCGCGAGCTGCTCGTCGAGGCCGCCGGCGCGGTAGTCGACGGCGGCGTCGTAACCGAACACGTCGAGGAGCTTCTTGGTCTTCTCCGGGCCGCCGGCCGACCCGATCACCCGGGAGGCGCCCAGCTTGCGGGCCAGCTGGCCAGCCACGCTGCCGACCGCCCCGGCCGCCGCGGAGACGAAGACGACATCGCCCTCCCGGACCGGCGCGGTGCGGGTGAGTGCGGCGTAGGCGGTCAGGCCGGTGGTGCCGAGGGCGCCCAGGTAGGCGGCCGGCGGGGCGAGCGCCGGGTCGACGACGGTGGCCGTGGCCGCGTCCAGGACGGCGTACTCGCGCCAGCCGAGGAAGTGCGAGACGGTCGAGCCGACCGGCACGGACTCGGCGCGGGAGGCGATCACCTCGCCGACCGCGCTGCCCTCCAGGGCGGTACCGAGCGCGAACGGCGGGATGTAGGAGGGGGCGTCGTCCATCCGGCCGCGCATGTAGGGGTCGACGGACATCCACGTGTTCCGGACGAGGATCTGGCCCTCGGCGGGCTCGGGGAGTTCGGTGCTCACCAGGGCGAAGTGCTGCGGGCCGGGCGCGCCGACGGGACGGGCGGCGAGCTGGATCTCACGGGACGTTAGGGACATGGGAGTTGGCCTCCGGGGAATGGTCGGGGTGACCGGTCGTGGTCACGGACATCACGATGCGGGGGGCCGCGCACGAACCGCTGACGGTCCGCGCACGGCCGCCGACACGGCCGCCGACACGACCGCCCGACACGACCGCCCGGCACGGCCGTGCGGCCACCGGTTAGCGTGATCACATGCGTTTCGAGGTGCTGGGACCGGTCACCGTCCGAACCGACGACGGAACTCCCGTCCCCGTGCCCGAGGCCAAGGTCCGGGCCCTGCTGGCCGATCTGCTGGTGCACCGCGGCCGGCCGGTGCCGGCGGACCGGCTGATCGACGACCTGTGGGGCGACGCCGTACCCGGCAATCCCGCCAACACCCTGCAGACCAAGGTCTCCCAGCTGCGCCGGGCCCTCGCCAAGGCGGACCCCGCGGCCCGCGCCCTGGTGGAGTTCGGTCCGGCCGGCTATGCGCTGCAGGTGTCCGAGGAGGCGGTGGACGCGGGCCGGTTCGCGGCGCTCACGGCCCGGGCCCGGCAGCAGTCCGACCCGGCGGCACGGGTCTCGCTGCTGTCGGAGGCCCTAGGGCTGTGGCGTGGGGAGGATGCGTACGCCGACCAGCGCGATGCCGGCTTCGCGCAGGCGGCCGTCGCCGGGCTGGCGGAGCAGCGGCTCACGGCGTGGGAGGAGTGCGCGGAGCTGCGCCTCGCGTTCGGCGAACATGCCTTGCTGGCAGACGAGTTGGCGGCGCTGGTGGGGCGGAATCCGCTGCGGCAGCGGCTGTCGGCCGTTCTCATGCGGGCGCTCTACCGGTCCGGCCGGCAGAGCGAGGCGCTCACCGTGTACCGCGAGCTGCGGGAGCGGTTCGCGGAGGAGCTGGGCATCGACCCCGGGCCGGAACTCGCCGCGCTGCACGAGGCGATCCTCCGCCAGGACCCGGCCTTGGCACTGGAGCCGGGCCTGGCCCGGCCGGCCCTGGCGCCGGGGCGGGCTCTGGCCCCGAGCCTGGCCCAGGCTCCGGCTCCGGCTCCGGGCTTGGCCCCGGCTTTGGCTCTGGCCTCGGGCCTGGCCCCGGCTCCGGCCTCGGCCCTGGACCCGGCTCCGGCCTCGGCCCTGGACCCGGCTCCGGCCCTGGCCTCGGCTCCGGCCTCGGCTCCGGCCTCGGCTCCCGCACTGGCTTCGACCCTGTCCCCGGCTCCGGCTCCGGCCTCAGCTCCCGCGCTCGCCTCGGCCCCGTCCGCCGTGCCCGCCACGTCCGCCGGCGGACCATCCGGCGCCTCCCGGCAGTGGACCCGTACGAACCTGCCCGCGCCCGTCAGTTCGCTGGTCGGGCGGCAGGACGCGGCCGACCGGGTGTGCGGGCTGGCCGAGGCGGGTCGGCTGGTCACCCTCACCGGGCCCGGCGGGGTCGGCAAGACCCGGCTCGCGCTGGCGGCGGCATCCCGGCTGGCCGAGCACCGCGCGGAGGTGTTCCCCGACGGCGTCTGGTTCGTCGAGCTCGCCGGGATCGGAACCGACGCCGAGGCGGTGGACGCCGTGGCAGCCGCCCTCGGCATCCGCGACGGCGCGGACGGTGACGGGCCGGAAGGGCGCGAGGGGTACGAGGGGTACGAGGGGTACGAGGGTTCCGGCGGGCGCGAGGGGAGCGACGGGCGCGCGCCCGAGGACCGGCTGGCCGGTGCGCTGGCGGCGCGTCGGCTGCTGCTCGTCCTCGACAACTGCGAGCAGCTCGTCGAACCGCTCGCCGCGCTCGTCGGCCGGCTTCTGAGCCGGGCCCCCGGGCTGCACGTCCTCGCCACCAGCCAGGAGCCGCTGGCCCTGTCCGGCGAGGTCCTGGAGGCGGTGGCCCCGCTCGCCGATGCCGAGGCCATGGAGCTGTTCGCCGCCCGGGCCGCCGCCGGCGCCCCCGGTTTCGTCCTCGAGCCGGGGAACACCGAGGCCGTCGCCCTGATCTGCCGCCGGCTCGACGGCATCCCGCTCGCGCTCGAACTGGCCGCCACCCGGGTCCGGGCGCTCGGCGTGCACGCCCTGGCCGAGCGGCTGCACGACCGGTTCCGGCTGCTCAACCAGGTACGCCGGGACGCCCCGGCCCGGCAGCGCACCCTGCGCGCCATGATCGACTGGAGCTGGGAGCTGCTGACCCCGCCCGAGCGCATCCTGCTCGGGCGGCTCTCCGTGTTCGCGGGCGGGTTCACCCTGGAGTCGGCGGAGTCGGTGTGCGCGGGGGACGGCATATCCGCGGACGAGGTGCTCGACCTGCTCACCCGGCTCGTGGACCGCTCCCTGGTCGTACCGAGCGTCCCGGGCGTGCCGATCATGCCGGGCGCCCCGGGCGCCCCGGGCGTGCCGGGCGCTGCGGCTGTCCCTGCGGAGGGCACCCGCTACCGGATGCTGGAGTCCGTACTCGCCTACAGCCGGGAACGGCTCGACGAGACGGGCACGGCCCCGGACATCCGGCACCGGCACGCCCTGTACTTCACCGAACTCGCCGAGCAGGCCGAGCCCTTGCTGCGCGGACGGGAGCAGCGGCAGTGGCTGCACCGCCTCGACACCGAGTCCCTGAACCTGCGGGCCGCCCTGGACGCCGGACCGTTCGGGCTGCGCCTGGTCAACTCCCTGACCTGGTACTGGCATCTGCGCGGCCGGATCGGCGAGGCGGTCCGGTCGCTGGACCTCGCCCTGGCCCGGCACAGCCCCGACGGCCCGGACTCCCCGGACGGCCCGCACGCCCCCGGTCAGGGGCCGGACCACGCCTCGGCCCGGGTCCGGCGCGCCGCGTGTGCGCTGCTCACCGGGCAGGACGTACCGGCCGACCAGGACATCACCGGCGCGGACCCGCACGCCCGCTGGCTGCTCCTCTTCGCCCGCTGCGGCTTCGTCGGCCCGTCCGAGCTGGAGGCGGATGCCGCGGCGCTGGCGGCGCTGGGCGCGGAGTTCAAGGCGCTCGGCGACCGCTGGGGCGAGGCCGCCACGCTCGGGGTCCGCGCCACCCGCGCCCTGTACCAGGGGGACCTGCCGGGCCTGCGCCGGTACGCCGAGGGCGGCGCTGCCCTGTTCGCCGGGCTCGGGGACCGCTGGGGCGATCTGCTGACCGCCGAGCAGCTCGGCATCCTCGCCGAGATCGCCGGGGACTACGAGGCAGCGGCCCGGCTGCACCGGGACGGCGTACGGGACGCGGAGGAGCTCCGGCTCTGGACCAGCGCCTCCTTCGGGCTGGCCCGGCTGGGCCGGCTCGCGCTGCTGACCGGTGACGACGCGCAGGCCACGGAGTTCCACGAGCGGGCCCGGAAGCTGGCGGTCGAGCAGGCGCACGGTCCCGCGCAGCAGTTCGCGGAGACCGGCCTGGCCCTCGGGGCCCGGCGGCGCGGCGAACTGGAGGCGGCGGAGGCACTGTTGCTGCCCTGGCTGGAGTGGAACCGGCGCCTCGGCGTCGACTCCGGCGCCGCCCTGATCCTCGCGCAGCTCGGGTACGCCGCCGAGCAGCGCGGTGATGCGGAGCGCGCGCTGGCCCTGCACCGGGAGGGCCTGGCCGCTGCCCGCCGGACCGGCGACCCCCGGGCGCTCGCGCTCGCGCTGGAGGGTCTGGCGGGCGCCCATGCGGTGGCCGGCCGGCCCGAACGGGCCGCGTCCCTGCTGGGCACCGCCGCCGCCCTGCGCGACTCGGTCGGCACCCCGCTGCCCCCGGGGGAGCGCACGGACACGGACCGCGCGGCCGGCCGCGCCCGTACGGCCCTGGGCGAGCCGGCGTTCGCGGCCGCGTTCGCGCGCGGCCGCGAGCAGTCCCCCGACGGGATCGAGCCCGGCTGACCGGCCCCGCTCCCCTGTGGCGGGGCCGGCCGGCCGGGCGATGCACCGGGTGCCCGGGGTCCACAGGGCCGGAAGGCCGTTGCGAACCGCCCCGAGCGCCCGGGGTTCAGTGCGGCGGCGTCAGGCCGCCAGGGCGTGTGCCGTCCGGCGGGTCACCCGGCCCGCCAGGGCGAGCGTTGCCGCCGAGCACAGCGCGCCGAGGGCCAGGGCGGTCCACCACAGGGCCGCCGGGCCGACGGAGGTGTAGAGGGTGACGCCGAGGGTGAGGGCGGCGAAGCGGGACAGGCCCCAGGCCCAGCTGAAGGCACCCTGGTAGCGGCCGCGGGCGTGGGCCGGGGCCAGGTTGGCGATGGTGGCCGCGGCGATTCCGGCGCCCACGACCTCGCCGAGGGACCAGACGACCACCGAGAAGGCGAAGCCCAGGACGCCGTCCGCCAGGCCGGTCAGGGCCACTCCGAGAGCGACCAGCGCGCCGGCCGCGCTCTGTACCGGGAGCTGCGGCAGGTGCGCCAGCCGGGCCGTCGCGAACGGCTGGAGCAGGACCACCAGGGCCGCGTTGACCGCCGCCATCGCCCCGTAGACGGCCGGGGAGAGCCCGCTGTCGTGGATGGCCATCGGGAGGGCGACCTCGGTGAGCGAGTAGACGAAGAGCTGGACCCCGAAGACGGCCAGCAGCACCAGCAGCAGCCGGTCGCGGACCACCACGCCGTAGCCCGCCCCCGCCGCAGGCGACCGCGAGCCCGCCTTCGCCCCCGCCCCCGACTGCGAGGCCGCCACCGCCACCGGGCGGGCCGGCTCCCGCAGCCGGGTCGCGACCACGACCGCGTACACGACCATCGTGGTCGCGTCCACGGCGAACAGCAGCCAGTAGCCCTGCGCGGCCAGGAAGCCTCCCAGCACGCCGGCGACCGCCGTGCCGATGTTCACCCCCCAGCCGAGCAGCGCGTACGCCCGCTGCCGGCGCTCCGGGTCCACCGTGTCCGCCATCAGCGCGTACGCCGCCGGGCTCACCATCGCGCCGGCCGCGCTGACCAGCAGCGCCGCGGCGGCCATGGTGGCGACGCCCGGAGCCGCGAACAGCGCGCCCTGCGCGGCCGCCGAGCCGAGCAGCCCGATCAGCATCGTCGGGCGGCGCCCGATCCGGTCCGCCAGCAGCCCGCCGACCGCCGGGCCGAGCAGGTTGCCCGCACCCAGGGCACCGAGGACGTACGAGGTCTCGGTGCCGGTGACCCCGCGGGCGGCCAGGAAGAAGACGAGGAAGGGCGTGACCATGTAGCCGAGGCGGTTGATCACGGTGCCGGCGAAGACGGTCCAGACGGTGGGCGGGAGTCCGCGGAAGGTGGAGGGCATGCGAGGAGACTGCGGCCCGCACACCCTCGGCGCCGATTGATTAAGCTGAGACCGAATCCAACGCCGCGTGGAGGGGGCCGACATGGAGTCCGAGCTGAGTTTCTCCGCCACGGACCTGGCGCAGACGCGGTTCGCCGTCTCGCCCATGTGGGAGGTGGTGACCAGCTACCGGCTGCTCCGCGATCCGGCCGAATCCCCGGTGCACCACCGCTGGACCGCCCAGGTGTGGCCCAGGGTGGCCGCCGCCGGCCTGGACCGCGGCTGGCTCGCCGAACTGGTCCCGGCCCACGGCTACCTGGCCGACTTCCTCAACCCGGCCGCCGCCAGCCCGTTTCCCGAACTCGCCGCCGAGCTCGAGCAGATCCGGCGGAGCCGGCCGGACCGGGTCCGGGCGGATCTGGACCTGCTGGCCGACAACCGCATGCGCGACTCCCGGCCGCCCTCCGCCCGGCTCCGGCTGCTGCACGAGGCCCCCGAACAGGCCCTGGCCAAGGTCACCGAGGAGATCGAGGCCTACTGGGAGCTCGCCCTTGCCCCGTACTGGGCGCGGATCCGCCGGCTCCTGGAGGCGGACGTCTTCCACCGGGCCCGCCAGGTCGCCGAGCACGGAGCCGCGCACGTCCTCAACGAGCTCCACGAGACGGTCCGTTGGGACGACGGCACGCTGACCCTGCTGCGCCGGCACTGCACGCTCAGCCGGGACCAGGCGGGATCCGGCCTGCTGCTGGTGCCCACGGCGTTCGCCTGGCCCCGGGTGCTGACCCGGATCGCCCTGCCCGAGGTCCCGCAACTCGCCTATCCGGCGCGCGGGATCGGGAGTCTGTGGGAGCCCCGGGGGACCGGAGCCACCGAGGCGGTGGCCGCCGTGCTCGGCCGCTCGCGCGCGCTGCTGCTGGCCGAACTGGACACGCCCGCCTCCACCACCCGGCTCGCCCGGCTCTGCGGCCTGTCCGCCGCCGGGGTCTCCCAGCACCTGACCGCCCTGCGCGACGCCCGCCTGGTCACCGCGCACCGCAGCGGCCGGTCGGTCCTGTACGCGCGTACGGCCATCGCCGACGCCCTGCTGGGACTGCAGCCGGAGCCGATCACCCAGCCCGGGTAGCGGTCCGCCTCCCGGGAAGGCCGCACGGCCCCGGGAAAAGCCGCACGGCCCCGGGAAGCTCGCAGGGCCCCGGGAAGGCGATGAGGCGGGGACCCGGCTGGTGGTCCCTTCGGACCGGTGCGGGGCCCGCTACGTCAGTGCGGTCACGCACGTGTGGTTCGGCGCGATGGTCAGACCGTAGCGAGGGAGATCTCGGTCGCCTTGATCAGGGCGACGACGGAGTTGCCGGCGGCCAGGCCGAGCGCATCGACGGCGTCGGCGGTGATGGCGGCGGTGAGCCCGCCTCCGGCCACGTCCACCTTGACGGAGGCCATGGCCGGGCCGGCGGCGACATCGGCGACGGTGCCGGCCAGCTGGTTGCGGATGGAGATCCCGTCGACGGGACCGGTGGCCACGGCCACCTCGGTGGCCTTGACCAGCGCCGTGACGGCGGAACCGGCCGTGATGCCGAGGTCCTTGACGGCCTCGGCGGTGATGGCGGCGACGATGTCCTGGCCGCCCTCCAGCCGGACCTTGACGACGGCCATGGCCTCACCGGTGGTGACGGCGGTGACGGTTCCGGCGAGCTGATTGCGAATGCTCAGGCTCATGAAACGTTCCTCTTGTTGTCAGGGGGCGGACAGGATACGCACGTCCCCCGAGGAACTCCTGACCGTGAGGCGGGGTGTCGCGGACGGATCCGTCGGCACCGAGACCTCGCGGTCGCCGGACGAGGTGGACACGTCGACCCGGTACGGGCCGCCCGGCACCCGCAGCTTCAGATCGCCGGAGCTCGCCTCGGTCGCGACCGACCGGGGCGCCTTCGCGAACCCCAGGGTCATGTCCCCGGAGCTCGACTCGGCCTGGACGGTCGGCGCGCCCAGGGCCGTACCGGTGATGTCGCCGGAGGAGGTGCGTACGGTCAGCGGGCCGGCGATCCGGTCCGCCTTCACGTCCCCGGACCTGGTGTGCAGGTCGGCCGCCGCGACGCCGGTCACCTCGAGGTCCCCGCTGCCGCTGTCCAGCTTCACCGTCGCCGAGGCCGGCACCTTGAGTTCGTAGTCGATGGAGCAGTTGTCGTCGCAGCCGCCGTCGCTGAAGGTGAGCACCCCGCCGGACACCTTCTGGCCCGGCTCGGGCTCGCGGTCGCCCCGGTAGCGCACCGTGCGGTGGATCGTCACGCCCGCGCCGTCCCCGGGCGTGACGGTGACGGATCCGGACCCGGTGTCCTCCAGTTCGACCGCCGTCACGGGCTCCGTGACCGTGGCGTCGGCGGTGCTCGTCTTCCGCTTCTCGACCATGCCGCAGCCGGTGGTGACCAGCAGCCCCGCCGCAACGGCGGCGACCGTTGCGGCGACGGCGGCAGGGCGGACAGCACGGGCAGTACGGGCAGTACGGGCGGCACGGACGGTGCGGTAAAAGGCCATGCCCGCCATTCTGGGCAGACAGCCGCCCGGATCCGATGGTGCTGGACCCCGAACCACCCTGGGGTTAACCCCCGTTCCGGAGGTCTTACGCGTCACTCATCTGCGGCATCTCCCCGACGGTCTTGGACATGTCGATGACCGCGAAGGCCGCGCCCTGCGGGTCGGCGAGCGCCGCGAAGCGGCCGAACGGGCTGTCCATCGGGCCGAAGTGCAGCATGCCGCCACGGGCCTTGGCCTTCTCCACCGCCGCGTCGCAGTCCGGGACGGTGAAGTACAGCTGGATGTAGGACGGGACCTCCGGCGGGAACTCCTCCCCCATCTTCATCCGGCCGAGCACCGGGTTCCCCTTGTCGCCGACGCTGAATACCTTGAAGTCCATCCCGGCCGTCTCGGGGTCGTCACCCGGCTCCATCGTCTGCGCCTGGTACGGGAAGACCTTCTTGAGGAAGGCGTCGGCCTTGTCCGGCTCGCGGGTGAACACCTCCGCCCAGGCGTAGGAGCCGTTCTCGCCCATCTTCTCGAAGCCCTTGTGGTCACCCGGCTGCCAGATGCCGAAGATCGCGCCGCTGGGCTCCTGCGCCAGCGCCATCGAGCCGAAGGTGCCGACCTGCATCGGCTCCATCAGGAGGTTGCCGCCCGCCGCCTTCACCTTCTCGGCCGTGGCGGCCACGTCGGACGAGGCGAGGTAGAGGCACCAGGCGGAGGGCATGTCCTCGCCGCCCGGCATGGGCGGGACGACGGCCGCGACGGCCTTTCCGTCGGAGAACGCCTGCGTGTAGTTGCCGAACTCGGTGGAAGCCTCACCGAAGGTCCAGCCCAGTACGTCTCCGTAGAAGGCCTTGGCGCCCTCCACGTCGTTGAACATGGCGTCGGCCCAGCACGGGGCGCCCTCGGGGAAGTCAGTCATGATCGATCCACTCCTGTCGGGTGTGCGCTCGGTTCCCACGCTAGGCCGGGGGTCCGACAATCGCGCGGGGAGCGCGGTGGCGGGGCACGCTGGAGGCATGGACACGGACAACACCTTCCGGCTCGCCCAGCAGCCGGAGGCGGACGAACTGCTGGGCCGCAGCCCGCTCGCCGCGCTGGTCGGCATGCTGCTGGACCAGCAGGTACCGATGGAGTGGGCGTTCACCGGCCCCTGGACCATCGCCCAGCGGCTGGGCTCCGACGACCTGGACGCCCACACCATCGCCGCGTACGACCCGGAGGCCTTCGCCGCGCTCCTCTCGGACAAGCCGGCCGTGCACCGGTACCCCGGGTCGATGGCGAAGCGGGTGCAGCAGCTGTGCGCGTACCTGGTCGAGCACTACGACGGCGACGCGGCGGCGGTCTGGGCGGACGCGGGGACCGGGGCGGAGCTGCTGCGCCGGCTGAAGGACCTGCCGGGCTTCGGGGAGCAGAAGGCCCAGATCTTCCTGGCCCTGCTGGGCAAGCGGATGGGCGTGCGCCCCAAGGGGTGGCGCGAGGCGGCCGGCGGCTACGGCCCGGCCGGCGTGTACCGCTCGGCGGCGGACATCACCGGCCCGGAGTCCCTGGCGAAGGTCCGGGCCTACAAACAGGCGGCAAAGGCAGCAGCCAAGGCCGCCAAAACCTGACCGCTCTCCAACACCCGGCCCGCCGGTTCACTCCCCGCCCCGCCGGGTCACCCCCGCCCCCGCCTCCCCAGCCCCGCCGGCATTTGAGGCGCGGGGGTCCGGGGGCAGCGCCCCCGGCAACAGGCCCGCACAAGCCCACGGCCCGCACTCCCACGCGCCGCCGCCCACGCCCCGAAATTGACCGGGATTGCGCGCAGCCAAATGACACTCCCACCCGGTCACTCCCTCGCATAGATTGATCACATGAACGCGCAGACGACCCCCGCAGCCCAGCCCCTCCTCACCCGCGCGGCCACCGCCGAAGCCATCTACGACGGCCCCGGCAGCCTCATCACCCTGCTCGCCGACCAGCCCGGCCTGACCTGCAACACGGCCACCTTCGACGAGGGCGCGGCCGGCGCGCCCGTCCACTTCCACACCCGGGCCACCGAGTTCTTCTTCGTCACCGAGGGCCGGCTCGACGTCCTCGTCGGCGACGAGATCACCACCCTCGGCACGGGCGACTTCCTGGCCGTGCCCCCCGGCACCAAGCACGCCTTCGCGCCCGCCGCCGGATCCACCGCCCAGGTGCTCGTCGGCTTCACCCCCGGCATGGAGCGCTTCGACTACTACCGCCTGCTCGGCCGGGTCAACGCGGGCGAGGCCACCGTCCAGGACATCAAGGACTCCTCCCCGGTGTACGACAACCACTACGCCGAGAGCTCTGCCTGGGCGGCCCGCACCCGCTAGGGGCAGGGTTCAGCGGCGCCGCCGGGCCGTGCCGAAGATCGAGCGGGAGATCTCGCGGCCCAGCTGGGTGCCGACGGAGCGGGCGAGCGAGCGGAACAGGCCACTGCCGACCACCTGTTCGACCAGGGACGGGTCCGGCTTGGGCGCCGCCTTCTCCGCCGGCTTCGCCTTCTCCGCCCCCTTCTCCGCCCCCTTCTCCGCCCCCGCAGCCGCTGCCGCCGCCTCCGCCGCGGACTCCGCGGCCGCCTGTTCCGCACTGATCTTCTCGTACGCCGACTCCCGGTCGACCGGCTCGGCGTAACGGGACCACAGGAGCGAGGACTTGACCGCCCGCTCCAGTGCGCCCGCCTCGACGGGTCCCATCAGGGACCGCGGTGCCCGCAGCCGGGTCGCCGCCACCGGGGTCGGCGCACCGTCCTCGCTCAGCACCGTGATCACCGCCTCGCCGGTCCCCAGCCGGGTGAGCAGTTCCTCCAGGTCGTACTCCGAATTGGGGAACGTCCTCACCGTGGCCTTCAACGCCTTCGCGTCGTCCGGCGTGAAGGCCCGCAGCGCGTGCTGCACCCGGTTGCCGAGCTGCCCCAGCACGTCCGACGGAACGTCCTTCGGCGTCTGGGTCACGAAGAACACGCCGACGCCCTTCGACCGGATCAGCCGGACCGTCTGGGTGATCGACTCCCGGAACGCCTTCGACGCGCCGTTGAACAGCAGGTGCGCCTCGTCGAAGAAGAACACCAGCTTGGGCTGCTCCAAGTCGCCGACCTCGGGAAGGTCGTTGTAGAGGTCGGCCAGCAGCCACATCAGGAAGGTCGAGAAGAGCTGCGGCTTGTCCTGCACCGCCGGGAGCTCCAGTACGGAGACCGTCCCGCGGCCGTCCGCCGCCGTCCGCAGGAATTCGCCGGAGTCGAACTCTGGCTCGCCGAAGAACTCCGAAGCACCCTGCTGCTCGAATGCGGTGAGGGCCCGGAGAATCACGCCCGCCGTGACCGTCGACAGCCCGCCGATCCCCTTGAGTTCCGGCTTTCCGCGGTCCGAGACGAGAAATGCGACGACCGCCCGGAGATCCTTCAGGTCGATGAGTTCGAGGCCCTTGGAATCGGCGTAGTGGAAGATGAGTCCGAGCGACTGCTCCTGTGTCTGATTGAGCTGCAGCACCTTGGACAGGAGGACCGGGCCGAAACTCGTGACGGTGGCCCGCACCGGAATTCCCGGACCGATACCGCCGAGTGAGTAGAACTCGCTGGGATATCCGTTCGCCTCCCACTCCTGCGCGACCTCTTTCGCCCGCTCCCCGATCCTCTCGCTGGGGACGCCCGGCGCCGAGATTCCCGATACGTCGCCCTTGACGTCGGCGAGGAAGACCGGCACCCCGTTCTCCGACAGCTGCTCGGCGATGAGCTGGAGCGTCTTGGTCTTGCCGGTGCCGGTGGCCCCCGCGACGAGGCCGTGCCGGTTCAGCATCGACAGCGGGATGCGGATCTGGAATTCCGGCAGGCAGGCCCCGTCCCAGAGCAGCGCACCCAGGTCGAGGGCCGGTCCGTCGAAGGCGTAGCCGGCGGCGATCGCTTCGGCCGGGGCCGGTGGGGTCCCCGGGGTGCCCGAAGAGCCCGCGGCGGTGCTGTCGCTCATCTCTCACTCCCGAAATAGCCCTGTTTGACACCTTTGCACCAACGTCGCGAGGCTGCGCCCCCGGGCACCGGCCCGGTAGGCTTTCCGTGTGATCTTCAAGCGCATCGGAAACGGGCGGCCGTACCCCGACCACGGCAGGGAAACCACCCGGCAGTGGGCGGACGTCGCGCCGCGCCCGGTCCGGCTCGACCAGCTGGTGACCACCAAGGGCCAGCTGGACCTCGAGACGCTGCTCGCCGAGGACTCGACCTTCTACGGCGATCTTTTCGCGCACGTCGTGAAATGGCAGGGCGATCTCTACCTGGAGGACGGGCTGCACCGCGCCGTCCGCGCCGCGCTGCAACAGCGCCAGGTACTGCACGCGCGCGTTCTCGAACTGGGCTGATTGCGCCTTTCGGGTCTGGTCTGCACTATCAACAGATCATTTAGTAGGCATCCTCACCGGGCCGCACTACGCTGCCGCACATGAGCATGCTCACTCCCCCCGGCATGGGCGGAAAGTACCGCGTAACGGGAGCCGCTTACCCCCGCATGTCCCGTCCCCGGCGCCGCCGTCGGATCGTGCTCGCCGTCCTCGGTGCCGTCGTGGCGCTCGGCCTGCTCGGTTACGGCACGCTGCAGCTCGTCGACGTGTTCCGCGGTGACGAAAAGAAGACGGCCGCCGGCACCGGCACGGACTGCGTCCAGGACAAGCAGGGGAAGCCGGCGGCGCCCGCCGCCGTCTCCAAGGCCCCGGCCGTGGCACTGCCCAAGCCCGGACAGATCACGGTCAACGTCTACAACGCCACCCCGCGCTCCGGCCTGGCCAAGGCCGTCGGCGACGAGCTGCGCAAACGCGGCTTCGTCATCGGCAAGGTGGGCAACGCGCCCGCCGACTTCGACAAGAAGGTGCCCGGCGCCGGGATACTGCTGGGCTCCCCCCGGACCGACAAGGCGGCCTACTCGGTGCTCGGCACCCAGCTGGCCGGCACCACCCAGCAGACCGACGCCCGCGAGAGCGCGGACATCGACCTGATCCTGGGCGACGCCTTCAAGGCGCTGAGCACCAAGGAGGACGCCGACAAGGCACTGGCCGTCCTGGCCAATCCCGCGCCCGCGCCCTCCGCGAAGTGCTGAGCCGCTCGGAGATACCGAGCCACTCGGAAGTGCCGAGCCACTCGGAGGTACCGAGCTACTCGGCCGCGCCGTACATGCGGTCGCCCGCGTCGCCCAGCCCCGGCACGATGTAGCCGTGCTCGTTGAGCCGCTCGTCGACGGAGGCGGTGACCACGGTCACCGGCTGGCCGGCCAGGTCGCGCTCCATGACCTCGATGCCCTCGGGCGCGGCCAGCAGCACCACGGCCGTGACATCGTCGGCACCGCGCTTGATCAGCTCCTGGATCGCCGCGACCAGGGTGCCGCCGGTGGCCAGCATCGGGTCGACGACGTACACCTGGCGGCCCGAGAGGTCCTCCGGCATGCGCGTGGCGTACGTGGAGGCCTCCAGGGTCTCCTCGTTGCGCACCATGCCCATGAAGCCCACCTCGGCGGTCGGCAGCAGCCGCACCATGCCGTCGAGCATGCCCAGGCCGGCCCGCAGGATCGGCACCACCAGCGGGCGCGGATGGGACATCTTCACCCCGGTGGTCGGGCCGACCGGGGTCTCGATGTCGGCCTGCTCGGTGCGCACGTCCCGGGTGGCCTCGTACGCGAGCAGGGTCACCAGCTCGTCGGCGAGCCGCCGGAAGGTCGGGGAATCGGTGCGCTTGTCGCGCAGGGTGGTCAGTTTGTGCGCCACCAGCGGGTGGTCGACGACGTGGATCCGCATAACCCCACAGTAACCGCGCCGAAGGCTCTGGCATCAATGCGGCTGTCCGGGGGAAGCTGGGGCAGGGGGGTCTGCTTCGCGACGCGGAGGAGGACGACGGACCAGCCTGGGATGGTGGCCGATGGCAGACGAGCAGCCGATCCGGGAAGAAGAGGAACCAGAGACGACGGCGCAGCGCCGAGCGCGCCGCGCGCAGTTCCTGCGCGAGCTGCACGAGGCCCGCGAGCTGCGCGACCGAGTCCAGCCGCGGCGCGCCCGGGCCGCCCGGATGCGCCAACAGATGCGGATGCGTACGTTCCGCTGGTGAGCCGTACCACGGCCGCGCAACCCCCCGAGCAGCACACCCGGCGCGCGGCGCGGCACGACGCAAGCGCGGAAGACCTCTCGCAAAGCCGCTGTTTCTGCCACGATGCCGATGGGGCGGGGCACGAAACGGCACGCACGACGGCCGTTCCACCCCCAACCTCCGGCCGGGGGGACCTCCAACCGGCATCACGCCTATGACCAGTGGGAGAGTCACGGTGTACTTCGCCGCACTGCTCGCGCGCACCGAAGACGGGTGGGAAGCGAGCGACATGGAACTCGACGACGTCGAGTCGCTGACGGATCTGACCGATCTCGCCCGCGCCGCCGCGGTCGACGACGACACGGTGGTCGCCTTCATCGAGCAGGAGGACGGCTGGTTCGGCGTCGTCCGGGTCGACGGTGAGGACGATCCGCGGATCTTCGTCTCCAATGCCGCGTCTGCCGCCCGCAGCTCGTACGGCTCGATGCTCACCGACGAGCTGTTGGGCCGCGACGAGGACGACGACGAACTCGACGAGCTGGACCTCGACGGTACCGAGGACGGCGAGGAGGAGGCGGTCGCCGCCTACGAGGAGGAGGACCCAGACGACAGTGAGGCGCGGCCCGGTGCCGACCCGGCCCCGGTGGGGCCGCTCGGTGACCTCGACCTGCTCGCCGACCTCGGAGTGAGCCGCAAGCAGCTGCTCGCCCTCGAGGAGGACGCACTCGGCGAGCTCGCGGACGCGCTCGGCGCCACCGATGTGCTGGAGACCGTCCGCTAGTGAGCGATCTGCACGACCCCGATCCCCTGCGGGATCCGTGGCGGGACGCCATGCGCCTGGCGCTGGCGGAGGCCGCCCGGGCGGTGCCGGCCGGTGACGTACCGGTCGGCGCCGTCGTGCTCGGCCCCGAGGGCAGGGTCCTGGCCACCGGGTACAACGAGCGTGAGGCCACGGGGGATCCCACCGCGCACGCAGAGGTGCTGGCCATCCGGCGGGCCGCGGCGGAGCTCGGCGAGTGGCGGCTGCCGGGATGCACCCTGGTGGTCACCCTCGAGCCGTGCGTGATGTGCGCGGGCGCCCTGGTGCAGTCCCGCGTCGCGCGGGTCGTCTACGGCGCGGACGACGAGAAGGCGGGCGCGGCCGGGTCGCTCTGGGACCTCGTACGGGACCGCAGGCTCAACCACCGGCCCGAGGTGATCCGCGGAGTGCTGGCCGAGGAGTGCGCGGAACAGCTGACGGACTTCTTCCGCGCGCTGTGACGCATACGGATTTCGGCGCACGGGCCTGCGTGGGCTAAGCTCTCTCTCGGTAGCGTGTCCGAGCGGCCGAAGGAGCACGCCTCGAAAGCGTGTGAGGGGGCAACTCCTCCGTGGGTTCAAATCCCACCGCTACCGCTCTGATCGAGAGCCCCGCCCCGCAAGGGTCGGGGCTCTCGTCGTACTCCGCACCGGTGAGCGGTGTCCGGCCGCCGCGTGACCGGCCGCGCGCTCGGCCGTTGTCACGGCATGACCAAGACCCAGCGCATGCTCGCCGCCATCGCCCTCGCGGGGGCCGCCACGGGCCTCGCCGCCCCGTCCGCCTCCGCCCTGCCGGTGGCTCCCCTGACCCTCCCGGACCTGCCGCAGGCGGCCCCCGGCATGCCGGCCGACGCCCAGCCCGCCTCGGTACAGGAGATCGGCGGGAAGGTGAGCACCGGGGTGAACCAGCTCGGCGAACTGATGAACCTGCCGAACCACCTGTCGCCCGTCATCGACCCCCTGCAGCCGGTGCTCGGCCTGGCGGGCGGCCTGGGGTAGCACCCGCCCTGCACGGCTCAACGGCACGCACGGCTCACGGCACGCACGGCACGCACGGCACGCAGAAGGCCCCGACCGGGGTCGGGGCCTTCGCACGCGGGGACGGGGAAAGCGGCATCGGGGGGACAAGCCGCTTCCCCCGACGAGGAGGGAACCCGTCGGCCCGAGCCGCAGTCAGGGGGAAGCTTGCGGCTCGGACCCCGCAGTGAGGTCCCGTCCCTCACCCTCCGGTTTCCTGCCAGAACCGGAGGGCTCACGAACAATCCTGCGCTCCTCCCGGCCGCGGATCCCGCGGCGAACGGCCCCTCATGGCGGGTCGTTGGTCCCTAAAGACCTGGTGAGTGTCCGAACCCGACCGGTTAGACTCACCCGAGTTCCGCAGGACCGGCAGGGGAGGCCGAAACCGCTCGTGGACACCAAAAAGCTCATCACGGGCGCCCTGACCGTGTTCGTCCTGTTCGTCATCATCACCCAGCCGAAGCGCGCCGCCGAGATGGTGGAGATCGGTTTTCAGGGCATATCGGATGCCGCCAAGGGAATCGGCGAGTTCATGACCGAACTGGTGAACTGAACCCGTACGCTGATCCCAATTCGGGACATACCGGCCCTTCACCCCGAGCGGTGGAGGGCTTTCTGTGTATCCGCCGCACTTCTGCGCCGACACCAGCCCGACGATAGCCGCCAATTGTCCAACTTGCCCTCAACACGGCGATATACGGTGCTTGCACACAGTGCACATGTCTTGTGATGCTATGACCGCTTTTGACGGATGAGACGGACGACTCGGTCGAGTCGACCGAGTGGACATCGATAGGGGTGGCGTGACCGTGCCGGCCAGTACTGCGCCTCAGGTGCCACCCCAGCAGGAGCCGCCCGAAGAGCCTCCTGTGGCCGCCCGGCCGCAGAGCCGGGGTGCCGACACCCGCGCCCTCACCCAGGTCCTCTTCGGGCAGCTGAAGGGCCTGGAACCGGGCACCAGCGAACATAACCGGGTCCGCGGGGCCCTGATCGAGGCCAACCTCCCGCTCGTCCGCTACGCGGCCGCCCGCTTCCGCAGCCGCAACGAGCCCATGGAGGACGTGGTCCAGGTCGGCACGATCGGGCTGATCAACGCGATCGACCGGTTCGACCCGGACCGCGGGGTGCAGTTCCCGACCTTCGCGATGCCGACCGTGGTGGGCGAGATCAAGCGGTACTTCCGCGACAACGTCCGCACCGTCCACGTGCCCCGCCGGCTGCACGAGCTGTGGGTGCAGGTGAACGCGGCCACCGAGGACCTCACCACCCTGCACGGGCGGATCCCCACCACCGCGGAGATCGCCGAGCGGCTGCGCATCGGCGAGGACGAGGTGCTGTCCTGCATCGAGGCCGGACGCTCCTACCACGCCACCTCGCTGGAGGCCGCCCAGGAGGGCGACGGGATGCCCGGCCTGCTCGACCGGCTGGGATACGAGGACCCGGAGCTGGCCGGGGTCGAACACCGGGACCTGGTCCGCCATCTGCTCGTACAACTGCCCGAGCGCGAGCAGCGGATCCTGCTCCTGCGCTACTACAGCAATCTGACGCAGTCGCAGATCAGCGCGGAGCTCGGGGTCTCGCAGATGCACGTCTCCCGGCTGCTGGCGCGGAGCTTCGCTCGACTCCGATCCGCAAACAGGATCGAGGCGTAACCGGAACGAGTGGAGATCGCTCCGCTCGTTTCCCGACAGAACGGGCTCATTCCGGTCTGTCGCTGCAGTGATATGTCGACTTGGCGCTACAGCGTGTTGCCGACATGTGACATTCTGCTGGAACCGCGTTTGCCGCAGCCCCGCCTCCGGTATTCAGGTGGAGGCTGCGTTCCTCCGACGGGCGCGCCCGACGCGACCGTCCGCGACCTCAAGGGGGTGGCATGTCCGTAGACCAGGGCAGCTCCAAGGTGCTCACGCTCGTCAAGAGCGAGGCTCCGGCGGCACCTGCAGCGTCTGACCGCTCGGAAGCCATCGACACCCGCACCCTCTCCCGCTCCCTCTTCCAGCGACTCGCCACCCTGGACGCGGACAGCCCGGAACGGGCCTACGTGCGCGACACCCTGATCGAGCTGAACCTGCCGCTGGTGCGGTACGCCGCGGCCCGGTTCCGCAGCCGCAACGAGCCGATGGAGGACATCGTCCAGGTCGGCACGATCGGGCTGATCAAGGCGATCGACCGGTTCGACTGCGAACGGGGCGTGGAGTTCCCGACGTTCGCGATGCCGACCGTCGTGGGCGAGATCAAACGATTCTTTCGGGACACTTCCTGGTCCGTCCGGGTCCCGCGCCGGCTCCAGGAGCTGCGCCTGGCCCTGACCAAGGCCAGCGACGAGCTCGCCCAGAAACTGGACCGCTCGCCGACCGTGCCCGAACTGGCCGCCGTACTGGGCGTGTCCGAGGAGGACGTGGTCGACGGGCTCGCGGTCGGCAACGCGTACACCGCCTCCTCGCTCGACTCGCCCTCCCCGGAGGACGAGGGCGGCGAGGGCTCCCTCGCGGACCGGCTCGGCTACGAGGACAGCGCGCTGGAGGGGGTGGAGTACCGCGAGTCGCTCAAGCCGCTGCTGGCCAAACTCCCGCCCCGGGAACGGCAGATCATCATGCTGCGCTTCTTCGCCAACATGACCCAGTCGCAGATCGGCGAGGAGGTCGGCATCTCCCAGATGCACGTCTCCCGGCTGCTGACCCGCACCCTGGCGCAGCTCCGGCAGGGCCTCATCGGCGAGTAGCAACCGGCGTACTCCTCTGGTCATTTGACGTAGCGTCAGCAACACTGGCGCGATGCGAAGGGGAGCGCTGACCGCGCTGACTGCGCTCACTGGGTGTCTGGCCGCCGCAGCCGTCCTGACCGGCTGTGGCGGTCCGGCGCGTGACGGCTACGTGGCCGTGGGCGCGGCGGGAGCCGGCCCGGAGCGGGCCTGGGGCGAGACCGTGCCGCCCAAGGGACCGGTGGAGTTCCAGGCACTGTCCCCCGCGCCGTCCGGCCCGTCCGGCCCGTCGGACACATCCGGTACCTCGAGTACGTCGGCCGACCCGGCGAACCCGTCTCCGCGACCCGGCTCCGCCACACCCGGAACCCCGCCGGGCACCGGCACGGGCTCCGAAGGCCCGGGTGCGGGCGGCACCGGAGGCACCGGAGGCTCGGGCGGCTCGGACACGGACACGGGCACGACAGCCCCGGCTACCCCGGGGGACCCGGGCACCCCGGGCACCCCGGGCGCCACGGCGCCGCCGGCCACTCCCGGCAGACCGGGCACACCCAGCCCACCGGCCACACCCGCCCCGCCCACCACCTCGCCCACCAAGCCGGGCACCACCGCCCCGGCCACCCCGGCCAAGCTGCTCCTCGGCACCCCGGTCCGCACGGCGACGGCCGACCGCTGGTGCGAGAAGGTCACGGTGCGCTTCACCAACACCGGGACCACCGCGGCGCGTTCGGGCACGGTGACCTTCGCCACCCACATCATCGGCGCACTCGGCATCGACTGGGCCACCATCACCAGCAGCCAGCCGCTGCCCGCACCGATCGCGGGCGGCACGTCGCAGACGCGCACCTACACGGTGTGCGTCGACGCCTGGCGGGTCCCGCTGGGCATGCACATCGAGACCCAGCAGGTCACCGCGACCTGGCGCTAGCGGGCGTCAGCGCAGGGCGAGCCAGGCCACCGCACCGATCACGAGCACCAGGCCGAAGCCGAGGCCCAGCCAGACCAGGGACTTCGAACCGGAAGCCTGCTGGCGGTGACCGGCGGCCGCCCCCGGACGGGCCGGCTCGCCCTCGTCCACGAAGGCTCGGAACATCTGCGTGCTGCCCGCGGGGTCGTAGTTTCCCTCGGGGCCCTGTGAGTTGCTGTGTGCAGCCATGGACACGGACCCTAGCGGGTTTTCCCTTTCCTTTACCGCCCCTCCCCCCAGATTCATTTGCCTGTAGCAACCATCCGCTTTTATGGTTGCTCTAAGCAACAAGATGGGGAGGGTGCTCCGTGCCGAGCCACTACGAGGAGCTGGCCCGCCGGCTCACCGGCATCGGCGCGGTCAAGCGCGATCTCGCCCGCAACCTTCCCGCCGACTGCCCGCCCGGCCCCGCCGCCGTCCTCACCGTGCTCGACCGGCACGGCGAGATGCGGCTCAGCCGGCTGTCCGAGCTGCTCGCCGTCGACATCTCCGTGACCAGCCGGCACGTGGCCCACGTCGCCGAGCGCGGCTGGATCGACCGGGAGACCGACCCGGGCGACGGCCGCTGCCGGATCCTCCGCCTCACCCCGGCGGGCAGCCGGCTCCTCGCCGACATCGCAGCCCGGTACACGGCCGCACTGGAGCGGGCGCTGGCCGACTGGTCCACCGAGGACATCGCCGCCCTGAACACCCTGCTGGCCCGACTCCGATCGAGCTTCTGACCACACTCTGACCACCGTCTGACCACCGAAGGACACACATGGCCACGACCACACCCACCGGTGTGCGGGGCGACGGCCGACCGGAGACCGCGCCCACCCCGCCCGACGGCACCCCCATGACCCACCCGCAGATCATGAAGGCCCTGTCCGGACTGATGCTCGGCATGTTCGTGGCGATCCTGTCGTCCACGATCGTCTCGAACGCCCTCCCGCAGAACATCACCGACCTCGGCGGCACCCAGTCCTCCTACACCTGGGTGGTCACCGCCGCGCTGCTGTCCATGACCGCCAGCACCCCGCTCTGGGGGAAGCTGGCCGACCTGTTCAGCAAGAAGCTGCTGGTCCAGATCTCCCTGGTGATCTACGTCCTGGGGTCGGTGGTCGCGGGCCTGTCCCAGAACACCGGCACCCTCATCGCCTGCCGCGTGGTCCAGGGCATCGGCGTCGGCGGCCTGTCCGCCCTCGCGCAGATCGTGATGGCCGCGATGATCTCCCCCCGGGAGCGCGGCCGGTACAGCGGCTACCTCGGCGCCGTCTTCGCCGTGGCCACGGTCGGCGGCCCGCTGCTCGGCGGAGTCATCACCGACACCGACTGGATGGGCTGGCGCTGGTGCTTCTACGTCGGCGTGCCCTTCGCGGTGATCGCCCTGATCGTGTTGCAGCGCACCCTCCGGCTGCCGGTGGTACGGCGCGAGGTCAAGGTCGACTGGCTCGGCGCATTCCTGATCAGCGCGTCCGTGTCCCTGCTCCTCATCTGGGTGACCCAGGCCGGCGACTCGTACGACTGGGTGTCCTGGCAGACCTGGGCCATGACCGGCGGCGCGCTGTTGCTCGGCGTTCTCTTCGTCCTGGCCGAATCCCGGGCGAGCGACCCGATCATCCCGCTGCGCCTGTTCCGCAACCCGACCATCACGCTGGCCTCGGCCGCCTCGCTCTTCGTGGGCGTGGCCATGTTCTCCGGCACGGTGTTCTTCAGCCAGTATTTCCAGCTGGCCCGCAACGAGTCGCCGACCATGTCCGGCATCCTGACGATCCCGATGATCGGCGGCCTGTTCGTCTCCTCCACGGTCTCCGGCCAGATCATCACCAAGACCGGAAGGTGGAAGGCCTGGCTGGTGTCCGGCGCCGTGCTCCTCACGGCCGGCCTCGGCCTCCTCGGCACCCTCCGGTACGACACCGAGTACTGGCACATCGCGGTCTTCATGGCGCTCACCGGTCTCGGTCTCGGCATGATGATGCAGAACCTGGTCCTCGCCACCCAGAACCAGGTGGCCCCGGAAGACCTGGGCGCGGCCAGCTCGGTGGTCACCTTCTTCCGCTCGCTCGGCGGCGCGATGGGCGTCTCGGCACTGGGCGCGCTGATGGCCCACCGGGTCTCCGGCTACGTCGAGGACGGCCTGACCGCCCTCGGCCCGAAGGCTGCGGCACTGGGCCACGGCGGCACCGGCGGGGGCGGCATCCCCGACCTCGACAAGCTGCCCGCGCCGTTCCGCGAGGTGGTCGAGTCGGCGTACGGGCACGGCGTCGGCGACGTCTTCCTGTACGCGGCGCCGACCGCCCTGGCCGCGCTGCTGCTGGTGGTGTTCATCAAGGAGGTCGCCCTGAAGTCCCGCCCGACCCCCGAGACCCCCACGACCTCCCCGAACACCACCCCCTAAACCCTCCCCCCGGCATTCGCCTCGATCCCGGCGACGAGCACATCCACCGCAACCTCGAAGTCCTCTTCGGACGCCCGCCGGACGGTCCCACCACAGCCCTGGAGGAACTGCACGACGGCAAGATGAGCGCCGGCCCTGGCGGGTTCCACCAGGCCGGCGCTCTCCAGCGTCCGCAACAGCGCGGTGTCGAAGGCCCGCGCGTGCGGCCCGATGTTGGGGTACTCGGCGGCGAGTTGCCGGGCCCAGGGATGTCCGGCCAGCACCCGCCGGTAGCCACAGGCAAGCTCCCGCAGGCGTGCGCCCCAGTCCGCGCCCTTGCTCGACATGGACAGTTCACCCATCACCCGGTCCAGGGCGAGCTCCAACAGGTCGTGCTTGGTGTCGACGTACCAGTACAGGGACATCGCCGTCACCCCGAGCTGCCCGGCCAGCCGCCGCATGGAGAACCCGCCGAGCCCCTCGGCGTCCAGCAGCTGCACGGCCGCACCGGTGATCCGCTCCCGGTCCAGCCCGGACGGCACCGCTCCACCGCGCCGCCGCCCGCCGACCGGCCTGACGGCCAGCCAGACACTGGTGCGCGCGGGTTCGGCCGAAGTCACCATGGGGCACCCTCCTGAGGCGCCCGACGTCCAGCCCGGTATGCCCGGTGCGCCCCCTTCATGCTAGAGCGTTCCTACCCGGTTCCAGGGCCCGTTCCCACCACACTCAGCCCGGCCGGGGCCTTCAACCTCGCCGGCTTTGAGGCGCGGGTCCCGGCCGGAGGCATTCTCAGCCCGGCATTTTCAGCCTCGCCGGCGTTTGAGGCGCGGGGGCGCGGGGGCGGAGCCCCGGAAGGCGGGTGCCGGGGGCGGAGCCCCGGAAGGCGGGGGCGCGGGGGCGGAGCCCCGGAAGGCGGGTGCCGGGCGCAGCCCGCGCACCCGCCCCGGGGGGCCGGGGGCAGGCGCCGTCTTCGCGTCCCAGCGGCCCGG
>NZ_JBFBAV010000025.1:0-101698 GCF_040689505.1 Streptomyces sp. NPDC051211 | reverse complement strand
CCGACCCGAAGCCCTACGTCTGGACCAAGACCGCCGACGAGATCCTCGAACGCCTCGCCTCATATCTGAACAGAATTCCTGACTCAGAAGACTAGCGCGTGTCTCTTTGGTGGGTTGGTCAGTTGATCGGATGTGTCTGTCCGATGGGTGATCACTGATGCGATGTGGGCTCGGATCGAGCCGCTGATGCCGCCCGATCCGGTTCGCGGGCGGCGGTGGGCTGATCACCGCCGCACCCTTGAGGCCATCGCGTGGAAGTACCGCACCAACTCGCCCTGGCGGGATCTGCCCGCAGAGCTCGGCCCGTTTCAGACCGCGCACAAGCGGCTGGTCGGATGGGCTGTCGACGGGACTTGGCAGAAGGTCCTGACCGCCGTTCTGGCGGCGGCGGACGCCGATGACGACATCGGCTGGACGGTCTCGGTCGATTCCACCGTCATCAGGGCCCATCAGCATGCTGCCGGAGCACGCAAAAGGGGGCCGAAGGCCGCAACGAGCCCGCCGATCACGCCCTCGGACGCTCACGCGGCGGCCTGAGCACCAAGGTCCACCTGGCCGCCGACGGTCGTGCACGGCCTCTGGCTCTGACGGTCACCGCGGGCCAGGCCGGCGACGCACCCGCCTTCGAGGCCGTCATGGCCGGCATCCGCGTGCCACGAGGCGGGCCCGGCAGGCCGCGCACCCGGCCGTTGGCCGTGCTCGCGGACCGGGCCTATTCCTCCCGCGCCATCCGGTCCCACCTGCGACGACGTGGGATCCGCGCGGTCATCCCGCAGCCGTCCGACCAGGTTGGCAACCGCCTGCGGCGAGGCCACCGAGGCGGCAGCGCAAGCTGGCTGATCGCCCAGTGGCCCGAAGGCCACGACGAGCCGGTGAGGTACTGGATTTCGAACCTGCCCGCCGACATCCCCACCAAGGACCTGGTCCGACTGGCCAAGGCCCGCTGGCGGATCGAGCACGACTACCGGGAGCTGAAGGCCGCCCTGGGGCTGGACCACTTCGAAGGCCGTTCGTTCACCGGCTGGCACCGGCACGTCACCCTCGTCACCGCCGCCCACCTGTTCCTGACCGAACAGCGGAGGAACCCAAAAGCCCCTGCCAGGGCCTGACCCTCTACCAGGCCCTGGACCTCCTCCAACACCTCCTGGCCACCCTCATCGGCACCTGCCCTACCTGCCGGCAGACCATCCCATGGCAGCCCTACGACACCACCTAACAAAGCACTACTAGCTGTCGACATTGACGCAAATGACCGACGCCCACCAATCGATGGAGCCATCGGGTGAGGGGTTGTTGACGCTGAGCACCCACCTGACCGGGTCGTCCGTCCCCTGCGGGAAGGGACCGTTCGCCCTCGTCGACGGTGGGGGAGTCGAGATGTTGTCGTACGTGATGCCTCCGCCGGTGGCCTTCTTACCCGGTGGGCATTCCAGGATGACAAAGCACTCACCGGTTGTGTTCGGCCCGCAGTTGTGCCTCTCCGTGATGACCTCGTATCCCGGCACACCGGAAGAGGGCGTCGTGCCCGTACTGGTGGACGTGGCACTCTGACTGCAGTTGACGTTCTGGGTTCCGGTGAAGGTGTTGCCTTGCCCCACCTGCCCGGAAGGGAAGCAGGCAAGGGTGATTGACGGCGTGCCGAGGAGCGACAGGAGAGAGCCCTCAGTATCGGCGTGGGCACCACCGGCGCCGAAGACAAGCGCTGCCGCCGCGACGGCCGTACAAGCCGCGGTCATCCTCTTAGTGAGCTTCACCGGCTGCCTTTCCATGTAGGCGTTCTCGAACGTGACATCACGTCGTAGAGGATGCCGCAGAAAACACGCCACGGAAGGACGTGATCTTTCCAACATGAAGGTATTCCCTCAGACAGCCGAGTTCGCCTGCGTATACCCACCAATTCTCATGACTGCCGAGGGATCGCCGACCCTTTGGCGAGATTGTTCCAGAGGCGCCACACGTCTGCGATCTGGACTTGGCTCTATTACGGGTTGTGGCTCTGGTCCACTCCCACATCGCATCAGTGATCACTAATCGGACAGTCGTATCCGATCAACTGACCAGCCCATCAAGGAGACACGCTCAGGTGGAGGGACGCCCCTTCCCGTACAGCCACACCTCCCAGACCTCGTCCAGGTCGTGACCGGTCTTCGCCTGCGCGTAGGCGGTGAAGTCGGCGGTGTTCGCATTCCCGTGCCGGTGCTCGGCGGCCCAGCCCCGGACCAGGGCGAAGAACTTCTCGTCCCCGACCTCCTGCCGGATCCGGTGCAGCACCATCGCACCCCGGTAGTAGACCGGATCGGCCGAAATCCGCTCGGGGCCGGGCGGGGAGGCCGGCGGGAACTCGGCCCAGTCGGAGTCGGCCGCCGGGTCCACGTCCGTGTCCCCCTCCTCGAACGCGGTGAACCGCTCCTGGGCGGTGGGCCCGCCGTGGTCCTCGGACCACAGCCACTCGGCGTAGGTCGCGAAGCCCTCGTTGAGCCACATGTCCTTCCAGGACTTCGGCGACACCGAGTTGCCGAACCACTGGTGCGCCATCTCGTGCAGCACCAGGTCCACCGTCGGCGCCCCCGGATAGACCGGGCGGGTCTGGGTCTCCAGCGCGTACCCGAGCGTCCCCTCGTCCTCCACGATCGCGCCCGCCGCGGCGAACGGGTACGGCCCGAACCGGCCGCTGCCCCACTCCACGATCTCCGGGATCCGGGCGAGCGCGTCCGCGCTCTTCGCCGCCTGCCCCGGCACCACCGCGTTGTACACGGGGATCCCGGAGGCGGTGGTCCCGGTCGAGATCTTGTACGGGCCGACGGCCGCGGTCGCCAGATAACTGGCCATCGGCTCGGCCGAGTGCCACCGGAACACGGTCTGCCCGTCCCGGTCGGCACGCGAGGCCAACAGCCCGTTGGAGACGGCCTCGTACCCCTTCGGAACGCTCAGGGTGATGTCGTAGGCGGCCTTGTCACTGGGGTGGTGGTTGCCGGGGAACCAGGCCATCGACCCGGTCGGCTCGCCGACCCCGACCGCCCCGTCCCCGGTCCGGATCCACCCCTCCTCGGACCCGTCCGGATCCTCCACGGCCTTGGGCTTCCCGGAATACCGCACGACCGTACGGAACTCCTCGCCCTTCTTAAGGTCTTCGGCCGGACGGACCGTCAACTCCTGCCCGGTCCGGTTGTACCGGGCTCCCTCGCCCTGCACCGTCACGTCCTCGACGTCGAGCCCGACGAGATCGAGGTTGAAGGAACTCAGGCCCTGCCCGGCCCGGGCGGTGATCACGGCGGTGCCGTCCAGCCGCCCGCTGTCCGGCCGGTAGACCAGGTCCAGGCCGTAGTGCCGGACGTCGTAACCCGCATTGCCGGCCTTGGGGAAGAAGGGATCACGCAGCCCGGACGCACCGGGCCGCCCCTGCACCGTGCCACCCGTACACGCCGTGGTGAAGGCGAGCAGGGCGGCAGCGGAGGGGGCGGCGAACCGGAAGAGCGCACGGTGATCCACACGCCGATCCTAGATCCTGCGGGCACTCACTCCCCGCGAGCACTCACTCCCCGCGGGCACTCACTCCCTGCGGGCACTCACTCCCTGCGGATACTCACTCCCCCAGGGCGTCGACACCGGCCTTGGCGTACTTCTCGTCCAGGTCACCGCTCGGCGCACCGGCCACACCGATGCCCGCGACCGGAGCGCCCTTGGCCTGGACGGGCGTGCCGCCGCCGAGGAAGAGGGTGCCGGGGATGTCCTTCAGGTTCGGCGCCTGGGCGAGGCGGCCGACGAGCACGGAGGTCGGGGCGTTCCAGGACACGGCGGTGTACGCCTTGCGCTGGGCCGACTCGTAGGACTGCGGGCCGGCGCCGTCGCCGCGCAGGGTCACGATGGTGTTGCCGTTGCGGTCGACGACGGCGACCGTCACCCGCTGGTTCTCCTTCTCGGCGGCGTGCAGCGCGGCCTGGGCGGCGCGGGTCGCGGCGTCGACGGTGAGGTGGGTGGTGGTGGTGAAGTTCTCGTCGTTGTCCTTCTTCGCGACGGCGGCGGGCGCGGCCGCCGGGGCCGCGGTGGCGCTGGCGCTGACCGCGCCGAAGGTTCCGGCGCCGAGCGCGACGGCGAGGGCGGCACCGGTGAGGACACGGGTACGGGTGTTCATGCTGCTGCTCCCTGGCTGGGTGTGGACTCCGTTGCTGCACCTCCGATCCTGCTGCCACCCCCACCCCGACCCGGTCCCCGTACCGGCTCCGCCTGACCTGCGTACCGGTCGACCCCCCTGTCATCCAATCGGCTGATGCGCCCCGCCTCCCGTCCCGAGTTCCCTGGTCAGAGACCACCCACCCCTACGGCCAAACCCCGAGGCACGGAGCCACCCCCAGCCCCGCCAGGCTCCGCGACCCGGGCCTGACCGGAGCCACCCCCAGCCCCGCCAGGCTCCGCGGCAGGGGCCGGACCGGAGCCATCCCAGCCCCGCCGGCGTTTGAGGCGCGGGGTCCGGGGCGGAGTCCCGGGGGCGGGGCGGAGCCACCGCTCGGCACCCGGCCCCGCCCAGCCGGACCCCACCCCCACACCGCGGCACGATGGACGTACGTACGCGACACCACCGCAGCAAGGAGAGGACCGGCGTGACCACAGGCCAGCAACCCCCAGCAGCCGGCACCGGCCAGGCGGCCAAGCCAGGCCAGGCAGCCAAGCCAGGCCGCACGGCCGGCGCGGGCCGGGCAGCCGGCGGCAGCCGGGGGGCCGGCGGCAGCCGGGGGGCCGGCGGCAGCTGGGCAGCCGGGGCAGGCCGGGCACAGCGGACCCGCGCCCTCGCCGCCGTCATGCACACCGCCTTCTTCCTCCTGCTCGGCGCCTCAGTGGCCCGCTTCCTGCTCCGCCACCCCGGCGAACCCCGCACCCCCTGGGTCCTCGCCCTCAGCATCGCCCTGGCCCTGCTCTACGTCCTCGGCCCCGCCCTCGGCGCCCGCCCCACCGCCCGCCGCCTCTTCTGGCTCGGCCTGGTCGTCGCCACCTGGGTGGTCCTCGTCCTCCTCGCCCCGAGCTTCGCCTGGTGCGCCGTGCCGCTCTTCTACACCGCCCTGCGCACCCTCCCCCCACGCGCCGCCATCGCCCTCGTCGCCCTCCTCACCGTCTTCGTCGTGATCGCCCAGCTGAAGCTGGCCCGCCAGTTCGACCCCAATCTGCTGCTCGCCCCGCCGGCCGTCGCCGCCCTCGCCACCGCCGTCTTCATCCACATGGAGCGGCAGGCCACCGCCCAGCGCGCACTGATCGACGACCTGATCCGGACCCGCCGGGAGCTCGCCGCCACCGAGCGGCGCGAAGGCACGCTCGCCGAGCGGCAGCGGCTGTCCATGGAGATCCACGACACCCTGGCCCAGCACCTGTCCAGCCAGCAGATGCTGCTCCAGGCCGCCGACCGCACCTGGGACGCCGACCCGGCAACCGCCCGCGCGCACGTGCGGACCGCCACCGAGATCGCCGCCCGCGGTCTCGCCGAAGCCCGCCGCCTCGTCCACGATCTGGCCCCGCGCGAACTCGACAACGGCGCCGGACTCACCGAGGCGCTGCGTGCCCTGGACGCCGGACCGGACATCACCGTCCGGTTCCACCTCGAAGGCACCCCGGTACCGCTCCCGGACCGCACCCAGTCCGCCCTGCTGCGGATCGCCCAGGGCGCGCTGGCGAACGTACGGGAACACTCCGGCGCCGGGGCGGCCGCACTGACCCTGAGCTACCTCGGCGACCAGGTGGTGCTGGACATCGCGGACGACGGCCGCGGCTTCGCCGAACCGCGCCCCGCCGGAACCGGGCGCGGCGACCGCACCGACCGCGGCCACGGCCTGCCCGCGATGCGCGCCCGCGTACGGCAGCTGGGTGGCACGCTGACCATCGAATCCGCCCCCGGCGAGGGCACCGTCCTCTCCGCCGCACTGCCCCTGGAGCCGACTCCATGACCACGATCCTGCTCTGCGACGACCACGTGGTGGTCCGGGCCGGCCTGCTGGCACTGCTCGGCAGCGAGCCCGACATCGAGGTGGTGGGCGAGGCCGGCAGCGGCGAGGAGGCGGTCGCGCTGGCCACCAAACTGCAGCCGGACGTCGTCCTGATGGACCTCCAGCTCGGGGAGGGGATCGACGGGGTCGAAGCGACCCGTCGCCTCACCGCCCTGCCCCGCCCGCCGCACGTCCTGGTCCTCACCACGTACGACACGGACGCCGACATCACCCGGGCGATCGGAGCGGGCGCCACCGGCTACCTGCTGAAAGCCGAACGCCCCGAGGAACTCTTCGCGGCGATCCACTCGGCGGCGCAGGGGCGCACCACCCTCTCACCGCCGGTGGCGAGCCGCGTGATGGCCCACATGCGCGGCTCCCGGCCGACCCTGACGGAGCGTGAGCTGGACATCCTGGGGCAGCTCGCACACGGCCTGGGCAACCGGGAGATCGCCCGCGCCCTGTTCATCAGCGAGGCCACGGTCAAGACGCACCTGGGGCGGATCTACGACAAGCTCGGCGTCGACACCCGCGCGGGCGCAGTGGCAGTGGCCAAGGAACAACGCCTGCTCCCATAACACCGCCCCGACGGCCCGTGCCCAGGCCCCGGCTCAGGCCCATGCCCCGGCCCAAGTCCCGGCCCCGCCCCAGCGCAGGTCCCGGCCCAGGCCCAGGCCCAGACTCAGGCCCCAGCCCAGATCCCAGCCCGGGTCGGGGCTGAGACCCAGACCCCGGACCATGCCCAGGCCCCGGCCCAAATCCCGGCCCCGGCCCAACGCAGGTCCCAGCGCAGGTCCCGGCTCAGGCCCAAGGACAGAGCCAGGCCCCGGCCCAAGTCCTGGCCCCGCCCCGCCCCAGGCCCAGGCCCAGGCACAGACCCAGGTCCCGGCCCAGGTCCCAGCCCGGGTCGGGGCTGAGGCCCAGGTTCCGGCACGCGGCCTCCGGCCCCGCCCCGGCCCAGGCCTGGGCTCAGAGCCAGGCCCCGGCCCAGGACCCGGCCCAGGTCCAGGCCCTGGCAAGGCCCCCCGCCGACGGCCGGCGGCCGCCGCCCCGCCCCGGGCGTGACACCATCGGATACGTGCTCGACATCGGCTACTCCCTCTCCCGGCGCTTCCCCGACCCCCCGCAGACCGACTACCGGTCCGCGGACGTCCACGCGCTGCGCCACGACCTGTTCTGCGGGGACGTCTACCTCGCCGACACAAAGGAGGACCGGGAAGTATCCACAGCCTGGGGATGGGTGCCGGTCCTCGACTTCGCCTGGGCGCTCTGCGACATCGTCGAGCAGCTCGACCAGGACCCGCGCGGCAGCCGCTCGGCGAACCGGCAGTACGCCGAGCTGGACTTCACCGAGTCCACCGACCGCATGCTGTTCGAGCGCCGGTTCGGCTGGGTGGACATCGAGGCCGACTGGATGCCGGCCGAGGAGCCCCCGCTGACCTTCAGCCACCGCCTGCTCCGCCGCGAGGCCCGCGACTTCCTCCACGACCTGATCGCCGACCTGACCGACATGCACGACGGCCTGGCCGACAACCCCGTCATCTGGACCCTTCAGTCCCGCTTCCCCCGCGTCCCGGCGTAAAAGGGCCCCAGGCGCGAGGCGCGGCACCGGACACCGCAAGCCCGCAAGCCCGCGAGGCGCGGCACCGGACACCGCAAGCCCGGCCCGATCGACAAGACACCCCTAGGGCTCGACGCGTACCCCCAGGTGCGCGGCGAAGGCCGGAGCCAGGTCCAGCAGCTGCGCCGGGCTGATCACCGCCCCGGCCAGCCGGTCCAGGCCCCGCGCGATGTCCAGCTCGGCGGCCGCCCGCAAGTCCACGTCCGTCATCCGGACCCCGCTGAAGTCCGCCCGCCGCACCACGCACTCACGGAACTCGACCCGCTCCAGCACCGCGTTCCCGAAGTCCGGCTCGACCAGCACCACCCCTTCGAACACCACGTCCTTCAGCCGGGCCCCCCGCAGATTCAGATAATCGATCTTCCCGCCCCGGACCAGCACCCGCTCCAGCACCGCCCCCTGCAACTGCACCCCGCCCAGCCGGGCATCGGCCAGCTCCACGTCCCGGAACCCCGCATCGGACAGGTCCGCCCCCACCCCCCGGACCCCCTCCAGTACGCAGTCCAGGAACCGCACCCTGGCCAGCCGCGCCTCGTCCAGCCCGCAGCCGCTCAGCCGGCAGTCCAAGAACCGCGCACCCGCCCCCTCCTGCCCGGCGAGGTCCAGCCCGTCGAAGAGCAGCCCGTCGTAGTCCCCGTCCGGCTCCAGCCCGCCGCCGCCGAACCCCACCAGCTCCGGCAGCCGCACCTCCGGCCGCCGCACCGCCTTCGGCCCCGGCCTCCGCCCCGCCTTCGCCGCCGACACCGCCCCCGCCCCCGCCCCCGCCCCCGCCCTCGACCCCGGCCTCGGCCCCGGCTCACCCGCCGCCGTCACCGGCCCGCCCCGAGCTCCGCCAGCTCCCCGTCCGTCAGCCGGTACCGCAGCCACTCGTCCTGCGACCGGGCACCCAGCGACTCGTAGAACCGGACCGCCGGCTCGTTCCAGTCCAGCACCGACCACTCCAGCCGCTGATAGCCCCGCTCCACACACGTCCGCGCAAGCTCGACGAGCAGCGCCTTGCCGTACCCGCCACCACGGACCTCCGGCCGCACATACAGGTCCTCCAGATAGATCCCGTGCACGCCGCGCCAGGTGGAGAAGGTGAGGAACCACATCGAATAGCCCACGACCTCACCCTCCCCGGACTCCGCGACATGCGCGAACACCCCCGGCCGCTCCCCGAACAGCGCCTCGCGCAGCTGGTCTTCCGTGGACCGGACCTCGTGCGGCGCCTTCTCGTACTCCGCAAGCTCACGGATCAGGGCATGGATGACGGGCACATCGGCAACGGTGGCGTTTCGAATCATGCACGCACCCTAAAACGCACTCCTCTCCAAGCCCCCGCGGTTTCTCCCTCCGGCAGCCCGGATCACCAACCAGAACGCATCCGAACGCAGTCCTCAACCCTGGACACACATACGGAACCCGGTGTACCAACTCCCCCATGACACGCGCGACGATCAACGGCGGCATCTCCTTCTGGTACGCGACCGACGGCACCCCGCCGCCCCGCGCACCCCTCACCGGAGACGCGACCGCCGACGTCGTCATCGTCGGCGGCGGCTACACCGGCCTCTGGACCGCCTACTACCTCAAACAGGCCGCCCCCTTCCTCCGGATCACCATCCTCGAACAGAAGTTCTGCGGCTACGGCGCCTCCGGCCGCAACGGCGGCTGGCTCTACAACGGCATCGCCGGACGCGACCGCTACGCCAAACTCCACGGCCACGACGCCGCCCAACGCCTCCAACAGGCCATGAACGACACCGTCACCGAAGTCATCGACACCGCTGGCAAAGAATCCATCGACGCCGACATCCACCGCGGCGGCGTACTCGAAGTCGCCCGCACCCCCGCCCAGCTGACCCGCCTCAAAGCCTTCCACGACACCGAAACCGCCTACGGCGAAACCGACCGCATCCTCCTCGACGCCACCGACACCCGCGCCCGCATCAACATCGCCGACGCCGTCGGCTCCTCCTGGACCCCCCACGGCGCCCGCATCCACCCCGCCAAACTCGCCACCGGCCTCGCCGACACCTGCGAACGCCTCGGCGTCACCATCCACGAATCCACCCCGGTCACCGAGATCGCCCCCAAACGCGCCATCACCCCCTACGGCACCGTCCGGGCCCCCTACGTCCTCCGCTGCACCGAAGGCTTCACCGCCGCCCTCAAAGGCCACAAACGCGCCTGGCTCCCCATGAACTCCTCGATGATCGTCACCGCACCCCTCCCCCCGGAGACCTGGGAACAGCTCGGCTGGACCGACCGCGCCACCCTCGGCGACATGGCCCACGCCTACATGTACGCCCAACGCACCGCCGACGACCGCATCGCCATCGGCGGCCGCGGCGTCCCCTACCGCTACGGCTCCCGCACCGACAACGACGGCCGCACCCAGCCCGCCACCATCACCGCCCTCACCGAACTCCTGACGGCCTTCTTCCCCCAGCTCACCGGCGTCGACATCACCCACGCCTGGTCAGGCGTCCTCGGCGTCCCCCGCGACTGGTGCGCCACCGTCACCCTCGACCGCGCCACCGGCCTCGGCTGGGCCGGCGGCTACGTCGGCTCCGGCGTCGCCACCGCCAACCTCGCCGCCCGCACCCTCCGCGACCTCGTCCAGCAGGACTCCGGCCAGGCCGGCCCCACCGAACTCACCACCCTGCCCTGGGTCAACCACCGCGTCCGCCGCTGGGAACCCGAACCCCTCCGCTGGCTCGGCGTCCACGCCCTCTACGCCGCCTACCGCGAGGCCGACCGCCGCGAAACCGCCACCCACACCCCCGACACCACCCCGCTCGCCCGCCTGGCCGACCGCCTCTCCGGCCGCCACTGAAGGACAGCCGGACGCGGCACGACGCGACCCGACCCGACACCTAGCGGACGATGTCCAAGTTGGCCATCATCCCCATCGCCGAGTGGTCGATCAGGTGGCAGTGGTAGTAGTACCGCCCGGCATACGGCGTCTTGAAGGACACCAGGATCCGCACCGTCTGACCGGGCATCACCCGCACCGTGTCCTTCAGACCCGCCTCACCCGGAACCGGCGGCACACCGTTGATGTCCAGCACCCGGAAGTCCACCAGGTGGATGTGGAAGTTGTGCGGGATCTGCGCATCCAGGTTCTTGATCTCCCAGATCTCCGTGTCACCCCACCGCACGGTGGTGTCGACCCGGTTCGCGTCCCACACCTTCCCGTTCATGAACCCGGTACCCGCCGCATCCATCGACATCGCGAAGGTCCGCGTGTTCACCGGCTCCTCGGTCGCCGGCAGCTCCGCCAGCCGCGCCGGAACGGAACTGAAGTCGGCCACCTTGCGCACCACGTCGAACCGCATGATCTCCTTCGTCGACGGCGAGGCGAGCATGGTGTTCTCCAGCACCACGCTGGTGCCCAGCGCGTACCGG
Source organism: Streptomyces sp. NPDC051211 (assembly GCF_040689505.1). Lineage (NCBI taxonomy): Bacteria > Bacillati > Actinomycetota > Actinomycetes > Kitasatosporales > Streptomycetaceae > Streptomyces > Streptomyces sp. NPDC051211. The sequence continues at coordinate 90,715 of NZ_JBFBAV010000025.1, read as the reverse complement.
GAGAAGTCGACGATGATGTCGGCCCGCTCACCCGGCGACAACGGCAGCCGCGTCGTCGTGTACGGAGCGGGCAACAGCCCCCGGTCGGAGGCTATCTGCACGAACTCCCCGCCGTCCGACAGCTTCAGGTCCAGCGGCCGCAGGTTCGACCCGTTGATGACGCGCAGCCGGTACTTGCGGGCGTCCACCTTGAAGTACGGCTGCGGCTTGCCGTTCACCAGGATCTGCTTCCGGGTGAAGAAGTCGTGGCTGAAGAACAGACTGCCGTCCTCGTTGAGCGCGATGTCCCGGATCACGATCGGCACGTCGTACGCGCCCCTCGGCAGCGGCAGCGACTCCTCGTTGGCATCGGTCAGCTGGTAGACCCCTGCCATGCCCCGGTAGACGTGCTCCGCCTCCAGGTGGTGGGCGTGATCGTGGTACCAGAGCGTCGCCGCCACCTGCGGGTTGAGATAGGTGTACTTCCGCTCGCCGCCCGTCGCGATCAGATCCATCGGCCCGCCGTCGTTCTCCGGGTCCGTCACGGCCCCGTGCAGGTGCATCGAGGTCCCGCTCGGCGTCTCGTTGCGCTGGCTGACGACGGTACGGCGCCGGGAACGGGCCTTGATCGTCGGCCCGGGGAAGATCCCGCCGTAGGTCAGCACGGGGGTGGAGAGCCCGGGAAGGATCTCCACCGAGGCCGGCTTGACCGGCAGGCTGTAGTAGTCGGTGGTCCCGCTGATCCACTGCGGCCGCAGCACGGGAGGCACCGGCATCGCCACCTGGAACGGCGCGGCCACGGGCGCCAGCCCGACGGCCGCCGCCGCGGGCACCTGACCACCACCGTCGGAGGCCACCGAGGTCCGGTGGACGAGCAGCCCACTGACGGTGAGCGCGCCGCCGGTGGCCACTGCAAGCTTGAGCAGCTCACGCCGCGAGGTGGACATGCCGGTCTCCTTCTGCCAAGAAGCATGGGGGTGGTGGCGATTCACGCTAGGCACCCCTCGGACAGACCGGTGTCCGGCAATTGACAAGAACTGTCAGATCTCCGCCAAGGACTGTCCCCTTCCGCCAGAGCCGCAGGGCGGGGAGGAACGCGAAGAGGGCTCCGGGTGACCACCCGGAGCCCTCTTCGCTGTACGAATCCCCTCGGCCAGCAGTGCGCTGACCTGGGACGGAGCCGCCTGTCGGAATCGAACCGACGACCTTCGCATTACAAGGGCGGCGCTCTACCAACTGAGCTAAGGCGGCACGACACACACGCACGAACGCTCGCGCGCGGAGCCGCCATCACTCTACACAGCAGCCGATTCCCGAGGCCATCAAGTTCCACCGAGGACCGTAACCACTCATCCACCTGTTCGCTGAACGGACTGATGTGCCGTTCCGAAGATCGGATCAGCAGGGGGAGGCGATGGCGCGCATCACGGGCGAGGAGGCCCGGCGGATCTGGCAATCCGCTGGTCGCGCCCGCTATCGGCCGGCGTGATGCCGGTGAAGGTGACTGTGACCCGCGATCGCGGGCCGTTTCTTCTTGTCCGTCCTGGTAGAAGAGCGGATCGCGCAGCTGCCCGTCGCATTCGTCCCCGGCACGAGTGCTCCGAAGGCCGTCGGCCTCGACCTCGGGCTGGCCGCCCTGGTAACGCTGGACGACGGCAACACAGTGGATCACCCGCGGCTGCTGAAGAAGTACGAAGCAAGACTGGCACGGCTTCAGAAGGAACTGCACCGCAAGCAGAAGGGGTTCAGCAACCGCAATCTGTGGAGCCTGCGTCAGTCCGCCTGGTGCGCCCTCAGGGCGTCGCCTGGCGGCAGCGGGCTGTGAAGCAGGAAGCACCGCTCGCGAGGGCGGCGCCGGGGTCAATCGGATCGTCCGCACGTCTCTTCACGGCAGCAAAAGCGGGCGCTCTGGCCTACTGACAGAACGGCCAGAGCCAGGTAGCGTCACCGGCAGGTCCATTTCACTGGACTAGACCCATCTTCCTTCCAATCGGATCGTCCGGCACGTTCCTGCCGGTAGAAGGGATTCATCACCATGGCTTCTGTCACCTTCGACAAGGCGACCCGCCTCTACCCCGGCGGCGACAAGCCCGCCGTCGACCAGCTCGACCTGCAGATCGAGGACGGCGAGTTCCTCGTGCTCGTCGGGCCCTCCGGCTGTGGCAAGTCGACCTCGCTCCGCATGCTCGCGGGGCTCGAGGACGTCAACGGCGGGTCCATTCGGATCGGGGAGCGGGACGTCACGCACCTGCCGCCCAAGGACCGGGACATCGCGATGGTGTTCCAGAACTACGCGCTGTACCCGCACATGACCGTCGCCGACAACATGGGCTTCGCGCTCAAGATCGCCGGTGTGGACAAGGCCACCATCCGCCGGAAGGTGGAGGACGCGGCGAAGATGCTGGACCTCACCCAGTACCTCGACCGCAAGCCCAAGGCGCTCTCGGGTGGTCAGCGGCAGCGTGTGGCGATGGGCCGGGCGATCGTCCGGAAGCCGCAGGTGTTCCTGATGGACGAGCCGCTGTCCAACCTGGACGCGAAGCTGCGCGTGTCCACCCGTACCCAGATCGCCGCGCTCCAGCGCGACCTGGCGATCACCACCGTGTACGTCACCCACGACCAGGTCGAGGCCATGACGATGGGCGACCGGGTGGCGGTGCTGAAGGACGGTCTGCTGCAGCAGGTCGACACCCCGCGGAACATGTACGACCGGCCGGCGAACCTGTTCGTCGCCGGGTTCATCGGCTCGCCCGCCATGAACCTGGTCGAGGTGCCGATCGCCGACGGCGGTGTGAAGTTCGGTGACAGCGTGGTGCCTGTGTCCCGGGAGGCGCTGTCGGCCGCGGCCGACGCGGGCGACCGTACGGTCACCGTGGGCGTCCGTCCCGAGCACTTCGACATCGGTGACGAGGGCGGTCTGAGCATCACGGTGAACGTGGTCGAGGAGCTCGGCGCCGACGGTTACGTGTACGGCACCGCGCAGCTCGGCGAGAAGTCGCAGGACCTGGTGGTGCGGGTGCACGGCCGGCAGGTTCCGGAGAAGGGTTCGACGCTGCACGTGGTGCCGCGCGGTGGCGAGACCCACGTGTTCTCCACGTCGAGCGGCGAGCGCCTCTCCGACTGACGGTAGGGCGCAGGGCGTACGGCGGACCGCCGTACGGACCGTTCCGGTGGCCGTGCCCCCGCGCTGCGTGCAGCGTGGGGGCATGGCCTTCGTTCCGCGCGGGCTCCGCGGCCTGCGCGGTCCCGCCGCCGTCGCCCTCGTGTACACCTTGGTCCAGTGGGCCGTGGTCGTCCCCGGCACGGGTCTGGGCTGGGACGAGACCGTGTACGTGAGCCAGGTCAGCCCGCATGCGCCGGCTGCGTTCTTCAGTGCGCCGCGGGCCCGCGGCATCACCTATCTGGTCGCGCCGGCCGTACTGGTGAGCTCCGATCCGGCGGTCCTCCGCGGCTATCTGGCCGTGTTGTCCGGGGCCGCGCTCTTCCTGTCCCTGGCCGTGTGGCGGCCGCTGCTGCCGGCCCGGGTGCTGACGGTGGCCGGTGCGCTGTTCGCCGGGTTGTGGGTGACGGTGCTGTACGGGCCGCAGGCGATGCCGAACCTGTGGGTGGCGTACGGCGCGCTGATCGCGGTGGGGTGTTTCCTGCGGGCCGCGGCGACCGGTTCGCGGGGGGCGCTGGCCGGGTTGGCGGCCGCCGTGTGCGGGGTGGCCCTGATGCGGCCGCCGGATGCCTTGTGGCTGGTGCTCGCGTTGGCGGGCTCGGCCTTGGTGGTGCGTCGTTGGCGGCGGCCGGCGCTGTTGGTTGCGCTCGCTGCGGGGGCGTTGCTCGGGGCTGCGGAGTGGTTGGTGGAGGCCCAGCTGCGGTACGGGGGTGTGGTTCCGCGGTTGCGCCGGGCCAGTGAGATCCAGGGGCATCTGGGGTGGCATCCGGCTGCTCTGCTCGATCAGTTGCATGCGTTGGACGGTCGTACGTTGTGCCGCCCGTGTGGGCCGGAGTGGCGGTGGCCGGCGACGGGGTTCTGGTGGTTCCTGGTGCCGGTGGCCGTGGCGGCCGGCCTGGTGGTGGCCGTTCGCCGTGCGGCTCCGGCCGGCCGGGAGGCTCTGCTGTTGGCGGCGGTCTCGGGTGGGGTGCTCGCGGTTCCGTACCTGGTGCTGATCGGGTATGCGGCGCCGCGGTTCCTGTTGCCCGCGTACGTTCTGCTGGCGCTGCCCGCGGCAGCCGGGGTGACGGCGCTGGCTGCCCGGGGCCCCGTGCCGCTCGCTGCGGTGGCGTGTGTGGCGTTGGGGCATCTTGCGGTGCAGTACTCCGTGCTGGATGCGGCGGTGGCCCGGAGTCGGGCCAATGGTGTGGCGTTCACGCGGGTGGCGGAGCAGTTGCGTGCGCAGGGGGTCCGGCCGCCGTGCGTGATCAGCGGGCACGAGGCGATTCGGGTCGCGTACCGGCTGGGGTGTTCTTCGCGGCAGGTGGGCGGGCACGATCACAGTCTCACGGGGCGGGGGCTGCGGGCGGCGGCGCGGCAGTGGCCGGTGGCGGTCCTGGTGGCGGAGGGCCGTCCGGTGCCGGCGTACGCGCGGGACTGGCGGCGGGTGCCGCTGTTCCCGTTGCCGGGCCTGACGGCGTACCGGGCTCATCTGGCGCCGTTTCCGGGGGTGGAGCGGGGAGGGGACAGGTCGTCGGAGTCCCCGGCAGAACCGGCCGTTTCGAGCACCGTTCGTCAACACGGCATTCGAAAGACCGCATCGAACCATCCCTCGACAGGGTGACTAAATGTCGCCAAATCTTCACCGAGCGCTACTCTCGCCCTCGTGACCCACACTGCCCGCCGTATCGGCCGTTCCCTCGCCCTGGTCCTGCCCGTCGTCATGGTCCTGTCCGGGACCCTCGCGGTCACCATGGTCCCCTGGGCGGACCACTCCCCGTCCCAGATCCTGACCGCCTCCGCCGAGGAGGTGTCCGTCCCCGCGAAGCCGCGTGCCGCGCAGGACGTGCTGCGCGAGAAGCTCCTCGGTGAGCTGCAGCAGGGCCAGACTCCGGGTGTCGTTCTCACCCACCTCCAGCAGGAGGTGAACAAGCGCCCCTCGCTGGCCGTGCACTGTGCCGGGATCGCGCGGGCGCTGGGCCAGGCGGCCGTGGAGGCCCTCGGTCCGACCCGGGCCCAGGCGCATGCCCGGCCGGTCTGTGACACCTCGTACGCGGCCGGAGTGGCCTCCGTCGGCTGACGGCAGGGGTGCCGGCTCCGGGTTTTCCGGGGCGGCTCCCCCGCGGCGGCCCGGGCTGCATAGGCTGCCGCCATGACGGAACCTTCCGAGGCCGCGCACCACGCCACGAGCGCGCGCACCTCTTCCACCGATTCCGCGGCCGCGTACCCGGCCACGCCCACCCAGGCGGTCGTCCTGGCGGGCGGCCAGGGTTCGCGGCTGCGGCCGTACACGGACGACCGGCCGAAGCCGATGGTCGAGATCCCGGGTACGGGTGTGCCGATCATCGGGCACCAGCTGGCCTGGCTGGCTTCCGAGGGGGTGACCGACGTCGTGGTGTCCTGCGGGCATCTCGCGGAGGTGCTGCAGGAGTGGCTGGAGCAGGCGGACCTGCCGCTGCGGGTGACGACGGTGGTGGAGAAGGAGCCGCTGGGCCGGGGTGGCGGGCTCAAGTACGCGGCGGCCCATCTGCCGCATCCGGACCGGCCGTGGTACGCGACGAACGGGGACATCTGGACGCGGTTCTCGCTGCGGGAGATGGCGGAGTTCCATGCGGCGCGGGCGGCCACCGCGACCTTGGCGCTGGCGCGGCCGCGGATCCCGTGGGGGGTCGTGGAAACCAATGAGTTCGGGCAGATCCTGGACTTCATCGAGGCGCCGCCGTCGCCTTATCTGATCAATGCCGGGGTGTACGTGTTCTCCGGTGAATTCGCTTCGCTGCTGCCGGACTTGGGCGACCACGAGCGGACCACGTTCCCGCGGCTGGCGCGTGAGCGGCGGCTGGCGGGCTTCCCGCTGCCGCAGGGGGCCTACTGGCGGGCGATCGACACGGCGAAGGACCTGACCGAGGCGGCCAAGGAGTTGGCGGCGCAGAGCGCCTCCTGAGGCCTTTCGTCACGCCCTTCCGTCACGCCCTTCCGTCCGGCACTGCCCGTGCGGCCCGTAGTGCCCGCTCGTACGGACACACACCGGGGCCCGGTGCGCTTCTCGCGCGCCGGGCCCCGGGTGTTCGTGTCCGTACGTGATCGGGTGCGGGTGTGGGTGGTTGTGGCCGGGTCAGCCGCCGAGGAGGCCGCCCACCAGTCCGGGCTTGCGGGTCGGGGTGTCCGAGCCGCCGCCGCTGCTGCCCGAGGACGAGGAGGACGGCGGCTGCTGGGGGGCCGACTGGCGGGGGGTCTGGCTGCGCGGGGTCTGCCGGCCGGTGGTTCCGCGGGTCGCGGTAGGCGATTCGGAGCCCGAGCCGGAACCGGTGCCGGCGGTGGCCTTGGAGGTGGCTCCCGGGGCGGTGCGGGTGGACTTGGCGGGCTGGGAGGGCTTCGCGGAGGGGGTGGTCTGCTTGGGCGTGGTCCGCCGGTCGGGGGTTCCGGTGCGGCTGGGTTCCTGCGGCAGCGGGGAGCCGGGGAGGTAGTTGCTGGGCGCCTCGCCCGGTCCGGGGACGGTGACCACGGTGGTGGAGCGGACGGCTCCGCCGAGCAGCGAGCCGATCAGCAGGGTGAGGCCGACGACGACGGTGGCCATGATGGTGCCGCGGCGCAGGACCCGTCGGCGGAGCTGCCAGATCTCGGAGCGGGGGCCGAGGGTGCGCCAGGCTTCGCCGGCGAGGCGGGCGTCGAGGGAGTAGACGGGGGCGCCGGCGATGATCAGCGGGCTCCAGGCGGCCAGGTAGATGATGTCGGGGGCGTCGTAGGCGGGGACGGTCTTCCAGCTGACGGTCATCAGCAGAGCGGCCGACAGAAGTGCCCCGAAGCAGGCCGCGAAGCGCTGCCAGAGCCCGAAGACGGTCAGCACTCCGACGATGACCTGCATGAAGGCGACGGTGAGGCCGGCTCCGACGGGGTGGGAGAGGGCGAAGTCGCGGAGGGGTTCGGCGAGTGCCCAGGGGTGGAGGGTGTGCAGCCAGGTGACCATGGAGCCGCGCTCGCCGCCGTCGAAGTAGACGGGGTCGCAGAGCTTGCCCATGCCGGCGTAGATGGAGATGAAGCCGAGGAAGACGCGCAGCGGGAGCAGGACGACGCCGAGGTTCATCCGGCGGTCGGGGTAGTAGGAGGAGTGGCCGGGCCGGGTTTCGGCCCGGTCCCGCCGGAGTTCGGTGAGGGGCTCGTCGGATCCCTGGTGTCCGGGGTGTCCCGTGTGTCCGGGCCGGCCGGGGTATCCGGGGTGTCCGGGGCGCTGGGGCAGTTCGCGTACGGCGGCCAGCGGGCGGGTTTCTTCGTTGTCGGGGTGGCTGCGCTGGCCGATGACGGTCGGCGTGCGCAGGGTGTCGTCGGCGAGGTCCTGGGCGAGGTCGAGGCGCGGGATGACCTGGGTGGCGCCGCCGTCGAACTCGTCGTGGCCGCGGCCGGATTCGCGTACGGCCTGGAGCAGGCCGCCGGTGGCGGCTGCGGCGTCGCCGCCCGGGCCGGCCTTGCCGCTCCAGACGACGGGGGCGCGGCGGCGGGTCGCTCCGGCGGCCGCCACGGCGGCGCCGCTGAGGGCGGGGACGCGGGCAGGACCGGGGACGGGCGCGGGCTGGGGACGCGCGCTCGGGCTCGGTGCGAGCCGCACACGGAAGCTGGCGTGGTTGACGATGACCTGTGCGGGATCGCACGGCACCTTGACCATGCTCAGCGCGGGCTGGTCGTCGAACCTGGGCGTTCTTGTGTCCACACTCATCTAACCGAGTGATCAATGTTTAGGACACTGCCTTGACAGCACGGAACTGTCCGAGGCCCGTCAAACGGTGTTTTCCGGCCACCTCGCCCGTGGGGGCGGGGCGGCCGGAAGCGGCGTGCGGCGGGTGTTACGCGCGGCGGCGGGCCGCCTCGTAGAGGACGACGCCGGCCGCGACACCGGCGTTCAGCGATTCGGCGCCGCCCGGCATCGGGATGCGGACCAGGAGGTCGCAGGTCTCGCCGACCAGCCGGCCCAGGCCCTTGCCCTCGGAGCCGATCACGATGACGACCGGGCCGCCGAGCGCCTCCAGGTCCTGCACGTCGTGCGCGCCTTCGGCGGCGAGGCCGACGACGGTGATGCCGGCCTTCTTGTAGTCCTGGAGGGCGCGGGTCAGGTTGGTGACGCGGGCGACGGGGGTGCGGGCGGCGGTGCCGGCCGAGGTCTTCCAGGCGCCGGCCGTCATACCGGCGGCGCGGCGCTCGGGGATGACCACGCCGTGGCCGCCGAACGCGGAGACGGAGCGGATGATCGCGCCGAGGTTGCGCGGGTCGGTGACCCCGTCGAGGGCGACGATCAGGGGGTCCTTGCCCTCGTCGTACGCCTCGGCGGTGAGGTCCTCGGGGTGCGCGTACTCGTACGGCGGGACCTGGAGGACGAGGCCCTGGTGGTTGAGGCCGTTCGTCAGCCGGTCGAGCTCGGGGCGCGGCGCTTCCATCAGGTTGATGTTGCCGCGTTCGGCGGCGAGCTGGAGGGCCTCGCGGACCCGCTCGTCGTTGTCGATGAACTGCTGGACGTAGAGGGTGGTGGCGGGCACGCCGTCGCGGAGCGCCTCGAAGACCGGGTTGCGGCCGACGACCATCTCGCTGGTGCCCTTGGGGCCGCCGCGGCGCGGGGCGGGGCGGCGCTTGGCGGCCTGCCGGGCCATGGCGTTGGAGACGCGGAACGCCTTGTGGCCCTTGCGGTCCTCGGCCTTGGGCGTGGGGCCCCTGCCTTCCAGGGCCTTGCGCCGCTGGCCACCGCTGCCGACCGTGGCGCCCTTCTTGTTGGACGTGCGGCGGTTCCTGCGCTGGCTGTTCCCGGCCATGACCTCTACCTGTTTTCGTTGGTGCTGCGATATGTACGTATGAAGAGTGTGCCGCCCAGAGTGCCGGGCGGCCACCATGCTCGGCCGGCCGGCCGGGCTCAGCGGGGGCCGAGCGTCCAGCGGGGGCCGGTCGGGCTGTCCTCGATGGCCAGCCCGGACTGCGTCAGCCGGTCGCGGATGGCGTCGGCGGTGGCCCAGTCCTTGCGGGCCCGGGCGGACTCGCGCTGCTCCAGGACGATCCGGACGAGGGCGTCGACGGCGTCGTGCAGGTCCTCACCGCGGTCGGCTTCGCCGGCCCAGTGCGGGTCGAGCGGGTCCAGGCCGAGGACGCCGAGCATGGCCCGGACCTCGGACAGGCGGGCGATGGCGCCTTCCTTGTCGTCGGCGGCGAGGGCGCTGTTGCCCTGCCGGACGGTGGTGTGGACGACGGCGAGGGCCTGCGGGACGCCCAGGTCGTCGTCCATGGCCTCCGCGAAGGTCGGCGGGACCTCGGCGGCGGGGTCGACGGTCTTGCCGGCCATCTCGGTGACCCGCTGGGCGAAGCCCTCGATGCGGGCGAACGCGGACTCTGCCTCGCGGAGGGCTTCCTCGCTGTACTCGATCATCGACCGGTAGTGCGGGGTGCCGAGGTAGTAGCGGAGGACGATCGGGCGCCAGGTCTTGACCATCTCGGAGACCAGCACCGAGTTGCCGAGGGACTTGGACATCTTCTCGCCGGACATGGTGACCCAGGCGTTGTGCACCCAGAAGGCGGCGAAGTCGTCGCCGAAGGCCTTGGCCTGGGCGATCTCGTTCTCGTGGTGCGGGAAGATCAGGTCCAGGCCGCCGCCGTGGATGTCGAAGGCGCTGCCGAGGTACTTGTGCGCCATGGCCGAGCACTCCAGGTGCCAGCCGGGGCGGCCGCGGCCCCAGGGGGTCTCCCAGTCGGGCTCGCCGGGCTTGCCGGCCTTCCACATGGCGAAGTCGCGGGGGTCGCGCTTGCCGCTGATGCCTTCTTCGGCGGGCTGCTGGAGGTTGTCGAGTTCCTGGTTGGACAGGGCCAGGTAGCCGGGGAAGGAGCGCACGTCGAAGTAGACGCTGCCGTCGGCCTCGTAGGCGTGGCCGCGCTCGATGAGGCCGCGCATCATCTCGATCATCTCGGGGATGTGGCCGGTGGCGCGGGGCTCGTAGGTGGGCGGCAGGCAGCCGAGGGCGTCGTAGCCGCTGTTGAAGGCGCGCTCGTTCTCGTAGCCGATGGACCACCAGGGGCGGTTCTGTTCGCCGCCCTTCCAGATGATCTTGTCGTCGATGTCGGTGACGTTCCGGATGAACGTGACGTCGTAGCCGCGGTATTCGAACCAGCGGCGCATGATGTCGAAGTTCAGGCCGGAGCGGATGTGCCCGATGTGCGGGGCCGCCTGGACGGTGGCGCCACAGAGGTAGATCGAGACACAGCCCGGCACGAGCGGGGTGAAATCGCGGATCTGCCGGGCGCTGGTGTCGTACAGGCGAATAGTCACGGCATCAAGGGTAGTGCTCCCGGGGCAGTGCCCCGCGACCCTTTCGCGGACCCGGAGGGCGTGTGTCCGGGGCGGAGGGGCGGGGCGCTGCCCGTGTGCGGGCCGGGCGCGGGCGGCGGTCAGGCGCCGGCCGTCCGGTACACCAGGGCGGTGGCGATGGCGGCGAGGCCTTCGGCGCGGCCGGTGAGGCCGAGGCCGTCGGTGGTGGTGCCGGAGACGGAGACGGGCGCGCCGGCCGCTGCGCTGAGCGCCTTCTGTGCTTCCTCGCGCCGCTTGCCGATCTTCGGGCGTACGCCGATGACCTGCACGGACACGTTGCCGATGGTGAAGCCTTCGGCGCGGACGATGCGGGCGGCCTCGGCCAGCAGGGTGACCCCGGAGGCGCCGGACCACTCGGGGCGGGAGGTGCCGAAGTGCGCGCCGAGGTCGCCGACCCCGGCGGCGGAGAAGAGGGCGTCACAGGCGGCGTGGGCGGCTACGTCGCCGTCGGAGTGCCCGGCGAGGCCGTACTCCTCGCCTTCCCAGAGGAGGCCGGCGCACCACAGTTCGCGGCCCTTCTCGAAGGCGTGCACATCGGTGCCGATGCCGACGAGGGGGATCACGGGCTCAGTAGGCATCGGTGGCCCTCCGGCGGGCGAGTACGGCCTCGGCGAGGACCAGGTCGAGCGGGCGGGTCACCTTGAAGGCCTCTTCGTGGCCGGGGACCAGGACGACGGGGACACCGAGCTTTTCCACCATTCCGGCGTCGTCGGTGGCTCCCTCGCCGTTGACGGCGATGGTGTCGTGGGCTCTGACCAGGGTGGCCCGGTCGAAGCCCTGCGGGGTCTGTACGGCGCGCAGCCGGGCCCGCTCGGGGGTGGCGACGACCGGCTCGGCCTCGCCCGGACGGCCGGGTTCGACCTCCTTGACGGTGTCGGCGAGCGGCATGGCGGGCACCACGGCGGGGGCTCCGTCGCGGATGGCCTCGACGACGGCGTCGACGGTGTCGACGGGGACGAGCGGGCGGGCCGCGTCGTGGATGAGGACGGCGGTGATGTCCGCGGGGAGGGCGTTCAGGCCGGCCCGTACGGATTCCTGGCGGGTGTCGCCGCCGGGCACGACGAGGATGTCGGTGCGTTCGGGGAGGGCGTGCTCGTCGAGGAGGTTGCGGACCTCGGCGGCGCCGTCGGGCGGCGCGACGACGACCACGAGGGAGACCGCGCGGGAGCGGGCCATCGCGCGGACGGCGTGGATCAGCATGGGGGTGCCGCCGAGCGAGCGCAGGGCTTTGGGTGCACCGGGGCCCAGCCGGACGCCGCGGCCCGCGGCGGGGATCACGGCAGCGGTGCGGTGCGTGGGGCGCTCGGGGCGCGGTTCGTCGTACATCTACTAGCTCCGGTCGGCTCCGGGAACTCGGCCAGGTTTGTGACTTCGGCCGACATGGGTATGGCCTGAAGCGTGCCGGGTGCGATGCCCTCGCCCCTTCCGTGACGACCGGTCGAGCCGGCTGCCCGGACCCGGCACGCCAAAGGTGCAAGGTGCGTATGCGTGTGTGTTGCCTGCTGTGCGCGTGCGTTGCTTGCACAGTGTGCAAGGTGGAGAGCCAGACATGCCGCAGCGCCCGGCAACAGGCCTCTCAGAAAATGAGAGGCACGGTCATCGGGCACCGCGGCACACTGTGTGAGACGGTCCGTCCGTCGCGTCAGGACGCGAGGACCTCGTCGAGGAGGGCCTCGGCCTTGTCCTCGTTGGTGTTCTCAGCGAGCGCGAGCTCGCTCACCAGGATCTGCCGTGCCTTCGCGAGCATGCGCTTCTCACCCGCGGACAGTCCGCGCTCGCGCTCACGACGCCACAGGTCGCGCACCACTTCGGCGACCTTGATGACATCGCCAGAAGCGAGCTTTTCCAGATTTGCCTTGTAGCGACGGGACCAGTTCGTCGGCTCCTCGGCGTACGGTGCACGCAGCACCTCGAAGACCCGGTCCAGCCCGTCCTGCCCGACCACATCGCGAACGCCGACGAACTCCGCATTGTCCGCAGGCACACGAACCGTCAGGTCGCCCTGGGCGACCTTGAGCACCAAGTAGGTCTTGTCCACGCCTTTGATCTGGCGAGTTTCGATGGCCTCGATCAGCGCGGCCCCGTGATGGGGATAGACCACGGTGTCGCCAACCTTGAACGTCATGTGACAGGTACCCCTTCCGTGGCTATCCAGGGTAACACGAGAACGGACCGTTATGAATGGCGTTTTCGCAGGTCAGGGCCTATCTCGGGGCTTGACAACAGCGGCGGGAACGTGCTGCGGAGGACCTGGGGAAGGGGGTATTCGCAGGTCGGAGGCGCTGTGGGGACAGGGCGAATCGACCACGTTACACCTGGCCGACGACCCGTACGACGTGATGTACGTCCCGTTTTGCCGGGTTCCAAGCCGTGAAACCGAACTACTCCGTTCGACTGGCGGACGGGTGCGTCGAGCGGCTTCCGGTCCAATCCGGAATTGATCACCGGGAATCCCGGAAATTTGATCACGGCCGATATCCGGGGAGTGTTGAACGCCCCGCGGAATAGCAAGATCACGGGAACCTGGCCGGGACCTGTACGGCAGCTGTACGGGAAGCCGTACGCGAAGCCGTACCGGGGCCGGGGCGGGGAGCGGGTGCGCCGCCGGAGGGTCGGGTGCGGGGGCGGGGCGGCGGCTCGGTAATCTAAGCGCGCTGACACACCCTTAGGGCGGCTTTACCTCCGCCCAGGGCGGAGGTACCTCCGCCGCCCGCCACCCTCCGTCCGTACGTCCAAGGAGTTGCCGCAGCCGTGAGCCGCAGCCTTCGACGCGGCGTCCTCGCCGCCGCCGCCATCGTTCTCCCGATCGGATCGCTCGCCGCCTGCGGTGCGGGCAACGACGCGCAGACGCTCCAGATCAAGCCGGACAACGCGGCCGTCACCAAGGGCGACATCGAGGTCCAGAACGCCCTGGTGATCACCCAGGGCGAGAAGGACAAGAAGGGCCCGGCCGTGGTCTCGGCGACGCTCTTCAACAACGGCGACACGGCGCAGACCCTGGACGGCATCACCCTCCCGGGTGGCACCGGCACGGTCGTGCTGAAGCCCGCCACGGGCTCCGGCAAGGTCACCGTCCCCGCGTTCGGCTCCGTCGTCCTCGGTGGCAAGAACAACGCCAGCGCGGTCATCGAGGGCGGCAGCGAGGCCGTCAAGAACGGCGACGCGCAGAAGGTCGTCTTCAAGCTGAGCGAGACCGGCGACGTCTCGCTGGACGCGTTCGTCATCCCGGGCACCGGCTACTTCGAGAGCTTCGGCCCGACCGCGGCCCCGCCGGCCGCCGGCTCCAAGCCCTCGGGCACCCCGTCCGGCTCCCCGGCGGCCACCCCGTCGGGCGCCGCCTCGGGCGCGGCCGGGACGACCCCCTCGGGCTCCCCGTCCGGCACCCCGTCGGGCGCCGCCTCCGGCGCCGCCGGGACCACCCCCTCGGGCTCCCCGTCGCACAGCGCCGGCCACTGAACGACCGGAAGGGCCCCCGTCCGCAGTGCGGACGGGGGCCCTTCCGTATACGACGGCTACACAGCCGCTCCAGCCCGGCCGGCCTACGGCTCGAACTTGTAGCCGAGGCCCCGCACCGTCACCAGATAGCGCGGCGCACCCGGGTCCGGCTCGAGCCCCATCCCGCGTGCGCCCCTCGCACGGCTCGGCCCCAGGGGGCCTCACCGGCTTCGAGACGCTGTGCCGGCCTCCGGCCGGCGGTGGTGCCCGGAGGCGGCCTACGGCTCGAACTTGTAGCCGAGGCCCCGCACCGTCACCAGGTAGCGCGGCGCACCCGGGTCCGGCTCGATCTTGGCGCGGAGGCGCTTCACGTGGACGTCGAGGGTCTTGGTGTCGCCGACGTAGTCGGCGCCCCAGACCCGGTCGATCAGCTGCATGCGGGTCAGGACGCGGCCCGCGTTGCGGAGCAGCATCTCCAGCAGGTCGAACTCCTTCAGCGGGAGGTCGACCTTGCCGCCCGCCACCGTCACCACGTGGCGGTCGACGTCCATCCGCACCGGCCCGGCCTCCAGGGCCGCCGGCGTGACCTCCTCCGGCTCACCGCGGCGGCGCAGCACCGCGCGGATGCGGGCGACCAGCTCCCGCGAGGAGAAGGGCTTCGTCACGTAGTCGTCGGCTCCTATTTCCAGCCCGACGACCTTGTCGATCTCGCTGTCCTTGGCAGTCACCATGATCACCGGGACGTTGGAGCGGCCGCGCAGCTGACGGCAGACCTCCGTGCCGGGCAGGCCGGGCAGCATCAGGTCGAGCAGGACGAGGTCGGCGCCGTTGCGCTCGAACTCGTCCAGCCCGTCGGGCCCGGTCGCGGCGATGGCGACCTCGAAGCCCTCCTTGCGGAGCATGTAGGACAGGGCGTCGCTGAAGGATTCCTCATCCTCTACGACGAGCACTCGGGTCACGGAAGGACCTCCGGGGCAGGGGTGGTGGCTGGTTCTCGGTCGGGCACGGTCCGGCTGGTGGCGGCCTCCGGAAGTCTGAGCGTGAACGTGGAGCCCTGGCCCTCCGAGCTCCACACCGTGACCTCCCCGCCGTGCGAGGCGGCCACGTGTTTAACGATGGCGAGGCCGAGACCGGTCCCGCCGGTGGCACGGGAGCGGGCCGGGTCGACGCGGTAGAACCGCTCGAAGATGCGCTCGCGGTCCTTCTCCGGGATGCCGATGCCCTGGTCGGTCACGGCGATCTCGATGAAGTCCCCGCCGGGTGCGGCGACCCGGCGCCCGGCTATGCCGACGCGGGTGCGGGCGGGACTGTAGTTGACGGCGTTCTCCACCAGGTTGCCGAGGGCCGCCGCGAGCTGGCCGCGGTTGCCCCAGACCCGCAGGTCGGCGGTGCCGCCCGCGGCCATGGTGATCTGCTTGCTGGACGCCGTATGGCGGCAGCGGTCTATGGCCTCGGCGACCAGCGTGTCGACCCGGACCGGCTCCGCGTCCTCCAGCGGGTCGTCGTTCTGGACCCGGGAGAGGTCGATGAGCTCCTGGACCAGGTTGGTGAGCCGGGTCGCCTCGATCTGCATGCGGCCGGCGAAGCGGGTGACCGCCTCGGGGTCGTCGGAGGCGTCCATGACGGCCTCCGACAGCAGCGAGAGCGCTCCGGTGGGCGTCTTCAGCTCGTGCGACACGTTCGCGACGAAGTCGCGGCGCACCGCCTCGATCCGCCGGGCCTCGGTCAGGTCCTCGACCAGCAGGAGGACGAGCCGGGAGCCCAGCGGGGCGACCCGCGCCGAGACCGCGAGGGCCTCACCGCGGCCGGTGCCGCGCCGGGGCAGGTCCAGTTCGACCTGGCGTATCTCTCCGTCGCGGCGGGTGTCGCGGGCCATGTGCAGCATCGGCTCCACGGCGAGTTTGCCGCCGCGGACCAGCCCCAGGGCGTAAGCCGCCGAACTGGCCTTGACGACCGCGTCGCCCTCGTCCAGTACGACGGCCGAGGAGCGCAGCACGGAAAGGACGGTGTCCACGCCGGGCGGGAGCACCGCATTGATGTCCGGGCGCATGGAGCTCCGGGTGGGGCGGGCCTGGTCGCGCTCGCTCCAGCGGAACGCCAGCATCGCGATCACGCCGGTGCACAACCCGGCGATCGCTGCAGCTGCGGCGACCGCCGCGTTCACGTCCATGCATCCAGGTTAAGCAGGCACGACGACAGTTCCACAGCCGTTCGGGTGGCACCTCGAACAGTCGTCGCCCAGAGTTCACCGTGACGATGGGGTTGATTCACTTGCGGTGCCGGAGTCCGACGCGTACGCAGCGCACCGTGAGAGCGTGGGGGCCGGAACCGAACGGATCCCCCCGGCTCCCCGGCAGAACGTAAGAGAGGGAACATCCATGCGGGACGCGTACCACGAGGAACTGGACTCGATCGGGGAAGGCCTGGTCGAGATGGCCCGGCTGGTCGGTTCCGCGATCGGGCGGGCCACGACGGCCATGCTCGACGCCGACCTGAAGCTCGCCGAGAGCGTCATCGCCGCCGACCAGAAGGTCGACGACCTCCAGCACGACCTGGAGGCGCGGGCCATCGCGCTGCTGGCCCGCCAGCAGCCGGTCGCCACGGACCTCCGGATCGTCGTCACCTCGCTGCGGATGAGCGCCGACCTGGAGCGCTCCGGCGACCTGGCCCAGCACGTGGCCAAGCTGGCCCGGCTGCGGTTCCCGGACACGGCGGTCCCCCGGGACCTGCACGCGACCATCCTGGAGATGGGCCAGCTGGCGCAGCGCCTGATGGCCAAGGCCGCCGAGGTGATCATCACCAAGGACGTCGACCTCGCGCTCCAGCTGGAGACGGACGACGACGAGATGGACCAGCTGCACCGCACGCTGTTCCAGCACCTGATGGACGACCGCTGGAAGCACGGCATCGAGACCGCCGTGGACGTGACCCTGCTGGGCCGCTACTACGAGCGGTTCGCCGACCACGCGGTGTCGGTGGCCAAGCGGGTGGTCTACCTGGTGACCGGCGAGCACGCCGACGAACTCCAGCCGCCCACGGTGGTGGAGGGCGCCTGAGCCCGGGGGCCTGAACGCGGGGCCTGAGCCCGGGGGTGAAGCTGCGGACGAAGCTGCGGCTCTGACCCGGCTCTGACCCGGCTCTGCGCCAATGCGCCGTTGACGCGCCTTCCGCGCTGGGCATGAATGAGGCGAAAGGCAGTACGACCGAGTACGACCCGACCCGTACGACGTACGCCTGCGAGGAGGAACCATGCCCGATTCCCCCGTCCCCATCACCCCGGAGCAGGAGCAGCCGCAGCAGCCCGAGGTCCTGCGCCTTCCGCTGCTGGCCGCCTGCGGCTGCGGCTCCGGCTGCGGCTGCGGCTGCCAGTCCGGTGCCCCGTGCCAGTGCGGCGGCTGAGCGCCGCGCTTCACCCCGAAGGGCCCTGTCCACACCCGGCCGGGGCCCTTCGCGTACGCAGTCCGTCTCGGCCGCGTGCGTCTCGACCGGAGCTCTCGAGCGGTACCTCTCAACCGGTAGGTCTCGGCTAGTACGTCTCGACGGCCGGGGACGGCGACCAGTGCGGCGGCAGCTCCTGCCCCTCCCCCCGGAAGCAGCGGGCCGGGAACCTCCGGTGCCACCAGGCGCCGTCCCGCTCGCCCGTGCCGGCGTCGGGCTCGGCCATCGGCAGGGTCGCGGCGAAGAACCGCTCGTCCCACCGGTCGAGTTCGGCCTGCCGGATCCGCCGCACGTTCTCGCTGAGCAGCGGCCAGGCGGCCCGCAGCCAGTCCCGGCAGGCCAGCTCGTTGCCGTACTCCCAGGCCCAGGCCAGGTCGAAGCCGGCCTCGATGTCGACGACCACCAGCCGCCAGCGGGCCAGCGCCTCGTTCAGACTCCCGAATCCACCACCGGCCGCCGCGGCGGCCGCGCGTACGGAGGTGTGGTCCTCCGCGGTCAGCTCCTCACCCATCGAGGTCGAGCACGCCGACCGTCTGACCGCCGCTGGTCTCGCCGGTGAGACGGAAGCCCAGCTTCAGATAGAACTGCTCGGGCCCGTCCTCCCCCGGCTCCCAGGTGGTGAACAGCTGATTCCCGCCCCGCCGCCGGATCTCCGCGGCCACCGCCTCCACCGCGTACCGCCCGTACCCGCGGCCCTGCGCGTCCGCGGCGATGTTCAGCCGCCACAGGCCGCTGCGCCGGTCCTCGGGGTCCTTCTCCGGATTCCACTGGATGTCGAGGAAGGCCATCAGGAACCCGACCAGCTCCTCCCCGTCGAAGACCAGCCGCGGCCAGGCGGTCTCGCCCCACGCGTACGCCTCGGCGAGCGAGTGCGCGACGGGCTCGACGTTCTTCTCCTGCTCGGGCCGTATCCGAAGCTCGATCCCGGCTTCCACGTTGGCAGGGCTGATCTTCTCTATGCGCAAGGTCATCCGCGCACGGTAACAACGCCGAAGCCCCCTGCCCACGGAATATCCACAGGCCGGTCCGCGCAGCGAAAAGCCCCCTGCCGCGGGAGAACGCGGTAGGGGGCTGTTTCGCGCGTGGGGCTACTTCTTGCCCTACTTCCTGCCCTACTTCTTGCCCTGGTTCTTGACGGCCTCGATGGCGGCGGCCGCGGCCTCCGGGTCGAGGTAGGTGCCGCCCGGGATCAGGGGCTTGAACTCGGCGTCGAGCTCGTAGGCGAGCGGGATGCCGGTCGGGATGTTGAGGCCCGCGATGTCGGCGTCGGAGATGCCGTCCAGGTGCTTGACCAGGGCGCGCAGCGAGTTGCCGTGGGCGGCGACCAGGACGGTGCGGCCGGCCAGCAGGTCCGGGACGATGCCGTCGTACCAGTACGGCAGCATGCGGACGACGACGTCCTTCAGGCACTCCGTCTTCGGGCGGAGCTCCGGCGGGATGGTGGCGTAACGCGGGTCCTCGGACTGCGAGAACTCGGTGCCGTCCTCGAGCGCCGGCGGCGGGGTGTCGTACGAGCGGCGCCACAGCATGAACTGCTCCTCGCCGAACTCGGCGAGGGTCTGGGCCTTGTCCTTGCCCTGGAGGGCGCCGTAGTGGCGCTCGTTCAGACGCCAGGAGCGGTGGACCGGGATCCAGTGCCGGTCGGCGGACTCCAGGGCGAGCTGCGCGGTGCGGATGGCGCGCTTCTGGAGGGACGTGTGGACCACGTCGGGCAGCAGGCCGGCGTCCTTGAGCAGCTCACCGCCGCGGACCGCCTCCTTCTCGCCCTTCTCGTTGAGATTGACGTCCACCCAGCCGGTGAACAGGTTCTTCGCGTTCCACTCGCTCTCGCCGTGGCGGAGGAGGATCAGCTTGTACGGTGCGTCGGCCATGCGTACGAGCCTAATGGACGCCGGAGGGGGTCGCGTGCGTCCCCCGGGCCCCCTCCGATTGACACACCCCGTCAATCGAGTGGCGCCGGAGAACCCCTGGACGTAACGTCCGGATCAGCGCCGCACCACTTACATCGCCGGGGGGAATCCGTATGTCCGTTGCCACGATGAGACAGGCCGCGCGCGAGAGCGTGTCGGGCCTGCCGCGGGCGTTCTGGTGGCTCTGGGCGAGCACCCTGGTGAACCGGCTCGGGGCCTTCGTCGCCACCTTCATGGTCTTGTACCTGACCCTGGACCGGGGCTATTCGGCCTCCTTCGCGGGTCTCGTGGCGGCGCTGCACGGGCTGGGCGGGGTCATCTCCTCGCTGGTGGCCGGGGTGATGACGGACCGGCTGGGGCGCCGGCCCACGCTGCTGGCGGCGCAGGCCTCGACCGCCTTCTCGGTGGCGCTGCTCGGCTTCATGGAGCATCCGGCGGCGATCGCGGCGGTGGCGCTGCTGGTCGGCATGACCTCGAACGCGTCCCGCCCGGCGGTCCAGGCGATGATGGCGGACATCGTCCGCCCGGAGGACCGGGTCCGGGCCTTCGCGCTGAACTACTGGGCCATCAACCTGGGCTTCGCGGTCAGCGCGGTGGCGGCCGGGTTCGTGGCGGAGTACAGCTACCTGGCCGGATTCCTCGGCGAGGCGGCGCTGACGCTGGTCTGCGCGGTCCTGGTCTTCATCAAGCTGCCGGAGTCGCGGCCGGAGCGGGAGTCCTCGGCGGGGGCCGCGGTGGAACCGGAGGTGCGGCTGGGGACCGTGCTGCGGGACGGGCGCTTCATGAGCGTGGTCGGGCTGTCCTTCCTGATCTCGATGATCTTCACGCAGGGGTCGGTGGGGCTGCCGGTCGCGATGGGCGCGGCCGGGTTCTCGCCGGGGGACTACGGGCTGGTCATCATGGTGAACGGGGTGCTGATCGTGCTCCTGCAGATCCCGGTGACCCGCTTCATCGAGCACCGCGATCCGCAGAGGCTGCTGGTGATCTCGGCGCTGCTGGCCGGCTACGGCTTCGCGATGACGGCCTTCGCCGGGTCGATCGCGGCGTACGCGCTGACGGTGTGCGTGTGGACGCTGGCGGAGATCGTGAACTCGCCGACCCAGATGAGCCTGGTCGTCCGGCTCTCGCCGGTGCACGGGCGGGGGCGCTACCAGGGGATGTACACGATGTCGTGGTCGGTGGCGGCGTTGGTGGCGCCGCTGATGGCGGGGTATGTGGTCGATGCGTACGGGGCGGGGTGGCTGTGGGGCGCCACCGGCCTTCTGGGCACGGCGGCCGCCCTGGGCTACTGGCTCCTGCTGCGCACCCTCCCCACGGATCCCCCGCCCCCGCCCAAGACCACTATCCGGGCCCCGGCCGAGACGACCGCCCCGGCGACGGCGTAACCCCCGCCGGGCACATCCAGCCTCGCCGGCGTTTGAGGCGCGGGGTCTGGGGCGGCGCCCCAGTTCGGGAAGGGGCGGGTAGGGGAAAGGCTCCGCGCAGCGGCCCCGCCTGTCTGGTGCGGCGCCGTTGCCGGGGGCCAGCCCCCGGACCCCCGCGCCTCAAACGCCGGCGGGGCTGGAAGTGCTGCTGCGCGGCAAGCCGGCCGGAAGCGTTGCCCGGCGGGGCTGAGGCGCCGGAACGGCGTCGGGTCGCAGGTCGGGACGGGTGGCCCGGCGGGTGTCAGGATTCCGGCTGGGTGAGGTGGCGGAAGGCGTCCAGGTTGTACGTGGGTTCGCCGCGCGAGACGCGCCAGTCGTACTCCCGCCGGATCGCGCCCGCGAACCCGAGCTCCAGCAGCGTGTTGAAGGAGCCGTCCGCCGCCTCCAGCACCGTCCCCAGGATCCGGTCCAGCTCCTCCGGCGTGATCACCGTCAGCGGGAGCCGGCCCGCCAGGTAGATGTCGCCGAGCGCGTCCACCGCGTAGGACAGACCGCCGTACAGCTTGAGGTTCCGCTCCAGCAGCCAGCGATGCACCCCGGCCTCGTTCTCGTCCGGGTGACGGATGACGAAGGCGTTGACGGACAGCGAGTGGCGGCCGACCCGCAGGGAGCAGGTGGTCGACAGCTTGCGGGTGCCGGGCAGTTTGACCACGTACGAGCCGGGCTCGGGGGATTCCCACTCCAGCTCGGCCCCGGTCAGGGTGTGCTCGATGATCGCCGCGTGATCAGCCATGGTGGGAGCGTACGCGACGGCGGTGATCGTGCATGGCTGCGGTGTACACGTCCGCCGTGCCGCTGGCCGCCGTGTCCCAGCCGAAGAACTGCGCGTGCCGGGCCGCCTCCCGGCCCATCCGCTCGGTCAGGCCGGGGTCGTCGGCGAAGCGCCGCAGCTGGTCCGCCCAGTCCGCCGGATCGTGGCCGGGTACGAGGATACCCGTGGCCCCGTCGTTGACGGCGACCGGCAGCCCGCCGACCTCCGCGGCCAGCACCGGCGTGCCCGTCGCCTGCGCCTCGAGCGCCACCAGCCCGAAGGACTCGTTGTACGAGGGCATGACCAGCACCGATGCGGCCCGGAACCAGTCCGCCAGCCGGTCCTGGCCGACCGGCGGGTGGAAGTGCACCACGTCGGCGATGCCCAGCTTGGCGGCGAGCTTCTGCAGGCCCTCCGGCTTCGCCAGCCCGCTGCCGCTGGGGCCGCCGACCACGGGCACGAAGAGCCGACGGCGCAGCGAGGGGTCCCGGTCGACCAGGACGGCGACGGCGCGGAGCAGGACGTCGGGGGCCTTCAGGGGCTGGATCCGGCCGGCGAAGAGGGGGATCAGCGCGTCCTGGGGCAGGCCGAGGCGGGCGCGGGCGGCGGCCCGGCCGTCGCCGACGGTGAAGCGGTCCAGGTTCACCCCGGGGTGGACGACGGCCACCTTGCCGGGGTCGGCGTCGTAGTGGCGTACCAGCTCGTCGGCCTCCTCCGCCGTGTTGGCGATGAGGCGGTCGGCGGCGGCCACGATCTGGGTCTCGCCGATCACCCGGGCGGCGGGCTCCGGGGTGTCGCCCTCCGCCAGCGCCGCGTTCTTGACCTTGGCCATGGTGTGCATGGCGTGCACCAGCGGTACGCCCCACCGCTCGGCGGCGAGCCAGCCCACGTGCCCGGAGAGCCAGTAGTGGGAGTGGACGAGGTCGTAGTAGCCGGGGCGGTGCCCGGCCCAGGCCTGCATCACGCCGTGGGTGAAGGCGCAGAGCTGGGCGGGCAGCTCCTCCTTGGCCAGGCCTTCGTACGGGCCGGCGTCGACGTGCCGGACGAGTACGCCCGGGGAGAGTTCCACGGTGGGCGGCAGGCCGCCCTCGGTGGCCCGGGTGAAGATCTCGACCTCGATGTTGATGGCGGCGAGCCGCTTGGCCAGCTCCACGATGTACACGTTCATGCCGCCGGCGTCGCCGGTGCCCGGCTGGTGCAGCGGGGAGGTGTGGACGCTGAGCATGGCCACCCGGCGCGGCTTGCGGTGCTGGCCGAACTCGGGGAGGCGCAGCCGCGGCGGATCGTGGCGGGTGATGCGGCCGGCGGCACGCCTGCCTCCGAGCCGGGATACGTACTGGCTCAAGGGAGCAGTCCTCTCGGTCGGTGGCGCTCACAGTCGGTGCCATGGCGGGGCACGGCATGGCGGGGCGAGGGCGCGGAGCACGCCCTTCAAGGGGTGCAACCAGTCGGGGCGTGCCCGGCATTCCGTGCGGGAGGGTATTGCTCCGGTTTTCTCGCCCGGTTTCTCTGCGGGCTTGGCTGCGGGCTCGGGGTGGCCTTGTCTGTGGGCCCGTCTGTGGTCTTCTCTGCGGGTCTCCTCTGCCGGCTTCTCTCGGTTTTTCGGCGAGCCGGGGGTTTTCTTGCCGGAAGGGCGTTCCGCTTACGCTCGGCACATGACCCCCCGCCCCTCTTCGCCGAGCCGCCCCGGCCCCGGTCGGCCGGTCGGTACGGTGACCCGCGGGACGACCAATCCGAACCGGCTGCGCCGGATGGACCGCTGGATCGCGGCCGTGCACGGGCCCGCGCTGCACCGGGCGGACGCTCCGGTCGCGGTGGACCTGGGGTACGGGGCCGCGCCGTGGACGGCGGTGGAGCTGCTGGCGCGGCTGCGGACGGCCGCGCCGCGGGTCCGGGTGGTGGGCATCGAGATCGAGCCGGCCCGGGTGGCGGGCGCGAAGCCGTACGAGCGGGAGGGCCTGAGCTTCCGGCACGGCGGTTTCGAGGTGCCGCTGGAGGGTGGGGAGCGGCCGGCGCTGATCCGGGCCGCGAACGTGTTGCGGCAGTACGACGAGGAGCAGGTCGCCGAGGTGTGGGCGCGGCTGTGCGGGCGGCTGGCGCCGGGCGGGCTGCTGGTGGAGGGGACCTGTGACGAGATCGGGCGGCGCCATGTGTGGGTGGCATTGGGGCCCGAGGGGGCGCGCACGGTGACGTTCGCGACCCGGCTGGGCTCCCTGGAGCGCCCCTCGGACCTGGCGGAGCGGCTGCCGAAGGCGCTGATCCACCGCAATGTGCCGGGCGAGCCGGTGCACGCGTTCCTGCGGGACTTCGACCGGGCGTGGGCGGCGGCCGCGCCGTACGCCTCGTACGGTGCCCGGCAGCGGTGGATCCGCACGGCGCGGGCCCTCTCCGTGGACTGGCCGCTGGCGGACGGGCCGCGGCGGTGGCGGCAGGGCGAACTGACGGTGCGCTGGGACGCGTTGCGTCCGGCGGGGTGACCCTGCACCGGGATGCGCTGCGTCCGGCGGGGTGACGCCGCACCGGGATGCGCTGCGTCCGGTGGGTGAATTCGGGCCCGTGGGGAACCGGTTACGGCCGGGGTCCGTTGTGCCGTCGGGGGATGGGCGGGGTCAGGGGTCATGATCGGCAGGGTGTCCACAAGGGTGTCGGAATCCGCCGAGTCGTGGCACCATCCCGAAGGCAGTGAGAAGTTACTGATGAATAGTCAGATCTGACCGAGGGGCAGATCTGCCGGTGTGTCTGGGGGGACCATGAACCGACGGCGACGCGGCGGAATCGCGCTCACGCTGCTGTGCGCGATGGCCATACTCTCCGGTCCCGGGCTGACCGGCACCTCCTTCGCAGCCCCGCTGCCCGAGCCCGGCGCCAAGTCCCTGGAACAGGTGCGCAAGGAGATCGAGGGCCTGTACCGCCAGGCCGGCACGGCCACCGACGCGTACAACCAGGCCGAGACGGAGACCAAGCGGCAGTCCGACCAGATCGTCTCGCTCGCCAAGCAGATCGCCGCGGGCCAGGAGCGCATCACCGTCCTCAAGAACCGTGCGGGCGCCGCCGCCCGCGCCCAGTACCGGTCGGGCGGCCTGCCGCCGGGCGCCCAACTGGCCATGAGCAACGACCCGGGCCAGTTCCTGGACGGGGCGGACCGGCTGCGCCAGGGCGAGAAGGCGACCGCGGGCGTGCTCTCCGAACTGAACCGCACCCAGAGCGACTTGCAGCAGTACGCCAAGGATGCGACGGCGCACTGGCAGACCCTGGAGGCCAACCGGGTCAAGCAGGAGGCGGCGAAGAAGCAGATCGAGGCCAAGATCAAGGCCGCCGAGGAGCTGGAGAGCAAGCTGGAGGCCGAGGAGAAGGCCCGGCTGCTGCAGCTGGAGCAGGAAGCCCAGTACCAGGCGCAGAAGGCCTGGCTGAACACGGGCGCGCTGAAGGACGTCAAGGGCGCGGCCACGAACGCCGGCAAGCAGGCGGTCCGTTTCGCCTCCGCGCAGATCGGCAAGCCGTACGTGTGGGGTGCCGAGGGCCCGGACTCCTTCGACTGCTCGGGCCTGACCTCCAAGGCCTGGCTGGCGGCCGGCAAGAACATCCCGCGCACCTCCCAGGAGCAGCTGCGGCTGCTGCCGAAGGTCGCCCTCAAGGACATGCGGCCCGGCGATCTGATCATCTACTTCGACGACGCGAGCCATGTGGGGATGTACGTGGGGGACGGCGCGATGGTGCACGCCCCCCGCCCGGGGCGGAACGTGACGATGGCGGGAGCCGGCTCCATGCCGATCAAGGCGGTGGTCCGCCCGGACGCGTAGCGGGTGCCGGGCCGGTCACGCGGGGTGAGCCCGGCGTGACTGGCAGGACACCCTCCGTGCGTCCCGGACAGCGAGACGAGGAGACGGGCCGGCGTGACATACGTCATCCCGCGACCTGGGACTTCGCCCGCGATGAGCGCATATGCCGGAGGCCCGCGCACGCAGTGCCATTCCGTCGGCCCGGCCCGGCCGCTAGGGTCGGCACGCAGCGCGCGCAGCCTCGGGGGGAGGGAAGGAACCGAGACGATGACCGTACCCGTACCGCGGCAGAGGGACA
Organism: Streptomyces sp. NPDC051211; assembly: GCF_040689505.1. Classification (NCBI taxonomy): domain Bacteria; kingdom Bacillati; phylum Actinomycetota; class Actinomycetes; order Kitasatosporales; family Streptomycetaceae; genus Streptomyces; species Streptomyces sp. NPDC051211. Next base: position 65,229 of record NZ_JBFBAV010000025.1, on the reverse strand, counting down.
CCCCGGCCGCGGAGAGCGGTCAGCCCGGCGCACCTCCGCAGCCGCTGACACTCCTCGTGATCGAGGACGACCCGGCCGGCGGCCTCACGGTCCCCGAGATCCTCGATGCCGACGGCCAGCGCATCCGCATCCGCACCGCCCGCAACCTCACCGAGGCGGCCCGGCTGCTCACCCAGGACGTGCACTGCATCCTGCTCGACCTGAGCCTGCCCGGCACCCACGGCCGGGCCGGCACCGGAAACGGCGCAGGCGTCCCGGGCGGTGCGGCCGCCGCCGCCCGCACCGCCGCCCCGGCCGGGTCCGACACGGACGAGCTGGCCATCCTCCGCCAGGTGCTCCGGATCGCCCCGCGGCACGCCGTCCTCGTCCTCACCGCCGAGGCCGACGCGGACCGCGCCGCCGAGGCCGTCCGGGTCGGCGCCCAGGACTTCCTGTTCCGCGACGAACTCGACGGCCGGCTGCTGAGCCGGGCCATCCGGTACGCGGTGGAACGCAAACGGGCCGACATCGCCCAGTACAAGCTGGCGGAGTCCCGGCTGCGCGCCCAGGAGAACGCCCGCCTCGAACGCGGCCTCCTCCCCACCCCGCTGCTCGAGGGCTCCGACCTCCGCTTCGCCGCCCGCTACCGCCCCGGCCGCAGCCGCGCCCTGCTGGGCGGGGACTTCTACGACGCCGTACGCACCCCCGACGGCACGGTCCACGCGATGATCGGCGACGTCTGCGGCCACGGCCCGGACGAGGCGGCCCTCGGGGTCGAGCTGCGCATCGCCTGGCGGGCCCTGACGCTGGCCGGGCTGTGCGGGGACGACCTGCTCTCCACCCTCCAGGAGGTGCTGGAGGTGGAGCGCCCCTGCGAGGAGATCTTCGCGACGCTGTGCACGGTGGACATCTCCCCCGACGGCCGCCGCGCCGGCCTCTGCCTGGCCGGCCACCCGGCCCCGCTGATAACCCGGCCGGGCCTCCCCGCCCGGCTCCTCCCGTACGAGGACAGCGGCCCGGCACTGGGCCTGCTGCCGCGCGCCCGCTGGCCCCGCCGCCAGGTGGAGCTGGGCGGCACCTGGAGTCTGATGCTCTACACGGACGGCCTGATCGAGGGCCGGATCGGCACCGGCCGGGAGCGCCTCGGGCAGGACGGCATGGTCGAGATGATCAACCGGCACCTGGAGCGGGGCCTGAGCGGCGAGGGGCTGCTGGAGGCGGCCGTCACCGAAGCCCGCCGCCTGAACGGCGGCGAGCTGACCGACGACGTCGCCGTGGTCCTCCTCGACCGCGCGGCGGGCTGACCGCCTACCGGTTGCCGTTGTAGGGCCCGTACGGCCCGTCGCTGCTGCTGCCGCGCCGCCCGCCGCCGGACACGCGCTTCAGCGCGGGCTTCACGTCGACCATGAACACGATCGTGGCGATGAGCCCGGCGATCTGCAGGAACAGCATCCCCAGGAACAGGTTGACCAGCACTGCGATCCCGAGGATCACCAGCCAGAACGTCTTGGTCTGCTTGTCGGCGGCCCGGTACGCGTCCTCCCGCGCCAGCAGCGCGATGACGAACGCGACCACGGCGAGCACGAGCATGGCGAGCCCGAGCAGCCCCACGAAGGAATCGAACCCCTGAATCAACATGCCCCTCTACCGCCTCACGACGTCCTTGGCTTCTGTCCCTTCCACGCTACAGACAGAACGGGCCGGGCACTCTGAAGGTGCCCGGCCCGTCCCGCTGCTACTCCCCGCGCCCGCTCACCGCTCGGCGCTCAGAGCTCGGCACCGAGCAGCAAGCACCAAGCACCAAGCACCAAGCACTCGGCCCGAGCGCTCAGTTCGACGCCTCGCCGGCCTCGGCGGGAGCGGCCTTCTTCGCGGCGCTCTTCCGCGCCGTGGTCTTCCTGGCGGCCGGCTTGGCCTCCGCGGCCGTGGGCTCGGCCTCGGGCTCCGCCTCCGGCTCGATCACCACGGCGACCTCGACGATCTCCTCGGCGACCTCGCCGCGCCAGTTCCGCACGGCCTGCTCGCCGTGCTCGGCGACCTTGTCGTACGTCTCCTTGGCCCGCACCGCGTACTCGGCGGCGACACCGACCCCGCGCAGCGCCAGGTCCTGGGCGGTCTCCCCGAGCTTCTTCGGGTCGATCTTCTTCGGGTCGATGGACCCGAGCACCTCGGCGACCTTGGCGGCGACCGCCTCCAGGTCCTCCTTGGCCCGCTCCTGCACGGCCTTCGGGTCGGTGTTCTTCACGGCCTCGATCCGCGCCGGCGCCTCGGCCCGCAGCTGATCGATCAGCCCCGGCACCTTCTTGGCCTGCTGCACGGCCAGGTCGGCCGTACCGGCGGCGAAGTAGAGCGGAGTCGGGTCGGTCAGTGTCTTCTTCAGGTCATCGGCGATGGCCATCTTCCGGTCCTCCCGGATCGCGTTTCACTTGGTGTCACTTCGTGGACTGCGCCTCGTCAGCGGGGGGCTCGCCCTCGCTGAGCGCGTTCTCCTTGCGGAACGACTCGTAGATCTGGAGCAGCACCTGCTTCTGCCGCTCGTTGATGGAGGGGTCGCCGAGAATGACGGCCCGCGTCTCCACCTCGTCCCGATCCCGCTCGTCGAGAATCCCGGCCTGCACGTACAGCGTCTCCGCGGAGATCCGCAGGGCCTTGGCCAGCTGCTGAAGGATGTCCGCACTCGGCTTCCGCAGCCCGCGCTCGATCTGACTGAGATACGGATTCGACACCCCCGCGGCCTCGGCCAGCTGCCGCAACGAGAGCTGCGCCTGCCGGCGCTGCTCACGCAGGTACTCGCCGAGATTCCCGACGTTCAGGGATGCCATGCCCCGATCCTCCCGCACCTTGCTAACTTTTGCAAGCAAGCCGCTTGCAGTATCTCCCACCGCCCGCCCCGCCCCGTGGAGTTGACAAACAATTTGGGCGCATCGGCGCCACGGGGAGAGGGCTTCCGACCTGCGAATTCATGGACCAAGGGCAGGCCGCGGGGCCTCCGGCGCCACACATGGCGCCAATAATGGCTCGCCATGGCGCCACGAGTGCGCCATGATGGCACCACGGGCGGCGCTCCCCTCTGCCTCACAGGCCGGGGGGAGCGCGTTTCACGGGGTGAGCCATCAAACGGGGGTCGGATCATGGAGACAGCGCAGAGCAAGCAGCAGGCGGCACCGGGCGCCTTCACCGCCTTCGCCCGCTTCGTCCTCTGCGGCGGCGGGGTGGGGCTCGCCTCCAGCTTCGCCGTGGCGGCCCTGGCCTCCTGGATCCCCTGGGTCCTGGCCAACGCCCTGATCACCGTGGTCTCCACGCTCCTCGCCACCGAGCTGCACGCCCGCTTCACCTTCGGCGCGGGCGGGCGCGCGACCTGGCGCCAGCATGCGCAGTCGGCCGGGTCGGCGGCGGCCGCGTACGCGGTGACCTGCGTGGCGATGTTCGCCCTGCAGCAGCTGGTGGCGGCACCCGGTGCGGTGCTCGAGCAGGTCGTCTACCTGTCGGCGTCCGCACTCGCCGGTGTCGCTCGGTTCGCGGTGCTGCGCCTCGTCGTCTTCGCCCGGACCCGCTCGCAGGCCGCGGCCACCGTCCGTACCGCCCGTCCGGTGCCCGCGACCGTGGCCCGCGCCGCGGCCCCGACCGGCCCCGCAGCGCTCTGCCGCGCCGCCTGACCGTTCCGCCCGCGCGCTCAGTCAGCTCCGACCAGATCGAGGCTGAGCAGCCGCACCGGGTCGGCCAGGACCTCGATCGTGACGATCCTGCCGTCCCGCACGGTGAACGCCATGACCGACAGCGGCTTGCCGTGCGCGACCACCGTGACTCCGGCCGCGCCGTTGATCAGGGCCGGGCGGGCGAACGGCGAGAGCGAGCCGAAGGTGACCGCCTGGCCGGCCACCGTACGGGCGCCGCGGTGGGCGACCGTCAGGCGGGAGCGGGCGATGCCGCCGTCCGAGCGCAGGACGACGTCGGGGTCGAGTACGGCGACCAGCGCATCGAAGTCCCCGTCGCGCGCGGCGGCGAAGAAGGCGTCGACGGCCGCCCGCTGGCGGGCCAGGTCCGGGTCCGGAGCCGGGGCCTGCCCCTGCACCCGCCGGCGGGCCCGGCTCGCGAGCTGCCGGGCCGCGGCCGGGGTCCGGTCGACCAGCGGGGCGATGTCCTCGAAGGGCACGGCGAACATGTCGTGCAGGACGAACGCCAGCCGCTCGGCCGGCGCGAGCGATTCGAGGACGACCATCAGCGCCAGCCCGACCGAGTCGGCGAGCAGCACCTCCTGCTCCGGGTCGACCACGTGCCCGTGGCTGATGACCGGGTCGGGCATGCCCGTCTCCAGCGGGTCCTCGCGCCGCTGCTCGCGCGAGCGCAGCATGTTCAGACACACCCGCGCCACCACCGTGGTCAGCCATCCGCCGAGGTTCTCGACCTCGCTGGTGTCGGTGCGCTCGAACCGCAGCCACCCCTCCTGAACCGCATCCTCGGCCTCGCTGAGCGAGCCGAGCATCCGGTAGGCCACGGCCCGCAGATGTGCCCGGTGCTCCTCGAACCGCTCCGTCGGAAACGAAGTCCCGTCCACCCGTCACGTCCTTCCTCGCGGCAGGTCCGAGCAGTGGACCCGACCCCCAGCCCCCAGTTGTAGCCGGAAAGATCAACTCCCGCTCGAACAAACGGAACTCAGCGCAAGGGAAGCCAGTGCAAGGAAGCCAGCAAGGGAGTCAGCGCAGCGGGAGGTGGCCCGTCACCACCGTGGCCGACCATTCCTCCGATGAGGCCGCGTGGACCGTGAGGCCCGCCGAGGTCATGGCCGAGGCCGTCGAGGGGGACTGACGGGTGCTCGTCTCGATCAGCAGGTGGCCGCCCTCGGCCAGCCACGAGGGGGCCTCCGCCGCAACCCGGCGCTGGATCGCCAGGCCGTCCGGGCCGCCGTCCAGGGCGGTGCGGGGTTCGTGGTCGCGGGCTTCCGGGGGGAGGAGCGGGATGGAGTCGGTGGGGACGTAGGGGGCGTTGACCACCAGGAGGGTGATCCGGCCGCGCAGCCCGGCCGGCAGGGCCGCGTAGAGGTCGCCCTCGTGGACCCGGCCGCCGTACGGGGCGACGTTGCGGCGGGCATGGCCGAGCGCCACCGGGTCGATGTCCGCCGCGTGCAGCTCCATGCCGGGCACGGCCGCGGCCACCGCCGCGCCGACCGCGCCGACGCCGCAGCACAGGTCGACGACCACCGCGCCGGGCCGGGCCAGTGCCGCCGCCTGCTGCACCAGGAACTCGGTGCGCCGGCGCGGCACGAAGGCGCCCTCGCCGACCGCCATCCGCAGTCCGCAGAACTCGGCCCAGCCGATGACGTGTTCCAGCGGCCGGCCGGCCGTCCGGAGTTCCACCATCCGCGCCAGGTCCGCGCCTTCCGCGGCCGCGGCCAGCAGCAGCTCCGCCTCCTCCTCCGCGAAGACGCAGCCCGCCGCGCGGAGCGCCTCCACCACCCGTTCCGTCTCTGCCTTGCCCGTACTCACTCAGTCCTCCAAGACCGTCACATCGAGCCGTTCCAGTCGCTCCGGGTCCGCCAGGATGTCGATGGCGACAATCCTGCCTCCGCTGACCGTGAAGCCCATCAGTGCCACCGGCTTGCCCTCCGGCATGGTCACCACCCCCGGCGCGCCGTTGACCAGCGCCGGCCGCGCGTACGGCGACAGCCGCTGGAAGGTGAGGGCCTGCCGGGCCACCGCCTCCGCGCCGCGCACCAGGCGCGAGGCGCCGCCGCCCGCCTCCCCCAGGTCGACCCGCAGGACCACCTGCGGGTCCAGCACGGTCAGCAGTTCTTCGAAGTTGCCGTTGCGGGACGCCGCCAGGAAGGCGCCCACCACCTCCCGCTGCCGGTTCAGGTCCCGGTCCGGCGCCGGGGCCTGGCCCTGCACCCGGCGGCGGGCCCGGCTGGCGAGCTGCCGGGCCGCCGCCGGGGTCCGCTCCACGATGGGCGCGATCTCGTCGAAGGGCACCCCGAACATGTCGTGCAGCACGAATGACAGCCGTTCGGCGGGCGCGAGCTGTTCCAGGACGACGAGCAGCGCCAGCCCCACCGAGTCGGCCAGCAGCACTTCCTGTTCCGGGTCCAGCCCCTCGGGCGGGCTCAGGATCGGTTCCGGCACCCGCACCCCGAAAGGCTCCTCGCGCCGGGCGCGCCGGACGCGGAGCTGGTCCAGGCAGACCCGGGCGACGACCGTGGTCAGCCAGCCGCCCAGGTTCTCCACCTCGCGGGTCGAGGTCCGGTCGAGGCGGAACCAGGCCTCCTGGACCGCGTCCTCCGCCTCGGTCAGCGAGCCGAGCATCCGGTAGGCGACCGCCCGCAGGTGGGGCCGCTTCTCGTCGAACCGGGCCGCCAGGAAGTCCTTGTCCGCGTGCTCCGGCTGTGCGTCGTCCGTCTTCTTGGTCATGCCCGGGTGACGGATGGGCCGCTCCGGATGTGACCGCCCGGACGGACCGCCGGACCGGCCCTCGGACCCTCGGATCCTCGGACCGTCGGGCGGTCAGAAGATGTCCGGGCACCACGGGCGGCGGGCCGTCCGGAACACCGCGTCGGCGAGTGCCACCGCCCCCGGCCGCAGTTCCCGCACCCGGCCGAGCGCCGCCAGCCGGGACACCGACTCGTCGCCCAGGTAGAGGCTGCCGAGCTCGGAAACCCCGAGGACCAGGTCCGGTGCGTCCTCCGTGCGCGCGCAGGCGCGGGCGCCCGCGTCCAGCCGGTAGCGTCCCCCGGCCAGGCCGGCCGGGTCCTCGACCTCCAGCACGAGCTGCCCCGGCACCGCGTACGTCCGCGCCTCCAGCGCCCGTACGACGTCCAGCAGCCGCACCCACAGGAAGTCGGCGGCCGTCACGGTGCGGGCGGCGCGCGGGTCGGGCAGCAGCAGCGGAAGCAGATCGTCGGGGGCGCGGTGGCCGGTGCGGACCTTCAGCACCCAGTCGATGGAGCAGAGGAACTCCCACAGCGCCCGCTCCGCCTGCGGCGTGACGGCCAGCAGGTCCTTCACGTGCACCGTGTTCAGCGGGACCTTCGCGTCCGTCCAGTGGTCGTCCGACTGGTAGGCGGCCAGGCCCTGCACCTCGCCGGCCGCCGACCGGTACACGGCGAAGAAGCGTTCCGCGTACGGCCGGGAGTCGAGGGTCTCCAGGCCGGTGGCCAGGTTCCACCACCGCTCGGTGCGGTCGACCGCGCCGGGCGTGCCGGCCCGCAGCCGATCGTGCAGGTCGGGTCCCACCCGCCGGGCCTCGGCGGCGTCCACCAGGTCGATCCGGCCGCCGTCCGCGGGCCGCGACCAGCGCCGGTCCAGGCCGGTGCGGGGTACGTCGATCTCCCATTCCGCGGCCGTGGTGGCGGGCCCGTAGCCGTACCGGCCGTAGATCGGGTACTCGGCGGCGATCAGCGTGGACAGCACCTCGCCCCGCTCCTTGGCGGCCGCCAGCTCCTCCGTCATCATCCGGGTCAGCAGACCGCGGCGGCGGTGCGTGGGCAGCACGGTGACGTTGGTGACCGCATCGGCCGGGACCGCCGCGCCGCCGGGCACGGTCAGCTGCTGCGGGAAGGTCCGGAAGGTGGCCACGCACCCGCCGGTGTCCGGGTCGAAGGCGCCGATGGTCCGGCTGATGTCGTTGTACTTGGCGCGCTGGGCGAGATCGCCGTCCGTGACCACGGTCGACGTGAGGAAGCCGGTCTGCACGGTGCGCAGCCACTCGGCCAGTTCGGATTCTGCGACGGGACGAATGTCAGCGGTCATGGCAGGCCACGCTAGCCGCCGGGCTGCCGCCCGTCGCCCGAATTTCCGTGCGGTCCTGCGCCGGCAGGCCGGCGCTACACCAGCAGGTCGTCCACCTGCGCCTCGCCCTCCCGGTACCGCCGGGTGATCTCCGCGCTGCAGTCGTCGGCGGTGCGCTGGAGCTGCTGCCGGCGCCGGGACACCTGCTGCTCGTACCGGACGAGCCGGCCCATCGCGTCGTGCAGTTCGGCGTCGGTCCGGGCGGCCAGGTCGGACAGCTCCACGTCGGAGAGCATCTCGGCCGCCAGCCGCCGGTACTCCTCGCTCTGCGGGGTGCCGAGCGTGACGTGGCGGGCCGAGGCGCTGCGGCTGGAGGGGGCGTCGGCGAGGATCTCGGACAGCCGGTCCACGACCACCGCCGACCCTGCCGGCCCCGCGGGTCCGCCCTGGTCGGTCCGCCGGGCCAGTTCGGCCCGCAGGATGTCGATCCGGCCCTGCAGGAGTCTGCGTACGTAGCTCAGATCGGCTTCGTCGCGCTGCGCGTCCCGGCGCAGGGCCCGCAGTTCGGGCAGTCCGAGCCCGGGTGCGCCGGGTGCTTGCGCATCCGCGTTGCGCTGCGCGGGCGGCCGTACCGGCGACACCGGGCCTGCGGCTGCAGAGGTACCAGAAGTATTCATACGAACGTGTCCGTCCCCTCGACCGGTGCTTGGCGCACCGCCTTCGTGCATCGTGCCACTGACGGTGGGCCCGGTGCAGGCCCACACCACCCGATCGGCCCCGGACGGGTGCACGCCTGGTACACAGGTGGTATGCGAGCAGTGGTGCAGAGGGTGGACGGGGCGAGCGTCGTCGTCGCCGGTGAGACCGTGGGTGAGATCGTCGGCGAGGGGCTGTGCGTCCTGGTGGGGGTGACCCACGAGGACACTCCGGAGAAGGCGGCGCAGCTGGCGCGCAAGCTGTGGTCCCTGCGGGTCCTGGAGGGTGAGAAGTCCTGCAGCGACAACGGTGCGCCGCTGCTGGTGATCTCCCAGTTCACGCTGTACGGGGACGCCCGCAAGGGGCGCCGGCCGACCTGGAACGCGGCCGCGCCCGGGGATGTGGCGGAGCCGCTGGTCGACGAGGTGGTGGCGCGGCTGCGGGAGCTGGGTGCGACGGTGGAGACGGGCCGGTTCGGCGCGGACATGCGGGTCTCGCTGACGAACCACGGCCCGTTCACCGTGCTCCTCGACATGTAGCTGCATGCGGCGTGCGGTGCTGCTACGGGGCCGTGCGGTGCTGCTACGGGGCTACGACGATCTCCTGCGCGGCGGCCGTCCCGCCGGCCAGCAGCGCCGCGTCCACCGGAACGTTCCGCTTGACCAGGGCGAGCGCGATCGGGCCGAGCTCGTGGTGGCGCACCGAGGTGGTGATGAAGCCCAGCTGCCGGCCCTCGGGGCCGTCGGCGGCCAGCCGTACGGGGGTGCCGTGCGGCGGCAGCAGCACCTCGGAGCCGTCCAGGTGCAGGAAGACCAGGCGGCGCGGCGGCTTCCCCAGGTTGTGGACGCGGGCGACCGTCTCCTGGCCGCGGTAGCAGCCCTTCTGCAGGTGGACGGCGCTGCCGATCCAGCCCAGCTCGTGCGGGATGGTCCGGTGGTCGGTCTCCAGGCCGACGCGCGGGCGGTGCGCCTCGACGCGCAGCGCCTCGTAGGCGAGGAGCCCGGCGGCGGGGCCGTGCTCGGCGGCGAAGGCGGTCAGCTGCTTGCGCGGCAGGAACACGTCGCGGCCGGCCGGGGTCTCCCGTACGACGTACTCCTCGGGGAGTTCGGCGATGGAGCCGGCCGGCAGGTGGACCACCGCGAAGTCGGCGGTGCGGTCGGCGACTTCCACCCGGTAGAAGAACTTCATCGACTCCAGGTAGGCGATCAGCGCCTCCTGGGTGTCCGGTTCGACGTGCGCCCAGACCGTCTCGCCGTCGTCGACGAGGTAGAGCGCGTGCTCGATGTGGCCGTGGGCGGAGAGGATCAGCGCCTCGGTGGCCTGGCCGGGCGGGAGTTCGGTGAGGTGCTGCGTGAGCAGCAGGTGCAGCCAGCTCAGCCGCTCGGGTCCGGTGACGGTGACGACTCCGCGGTGCGAGAGGTCGACGAAGCCGCGGCCGTCCGCGAGGGCGCGCTGTTCGCCGTACAGCTCCCCGTAGTGGGCGGCGACGCCTTCGTCACGGCCTTCGGCGGGCACGGCGCCGGGCAGATCAAGCAAAGGGCTGGTCATAGGGCAAGCCTACGACTGCTCGCCCTGGTGCTTGGCGGCATCCTTCTTGCACCGGCCGAAGATCGCGAAGTGCTTCATGTCGGTCTCGAACCCGAAGGAGGACCGCAGCTTCGCGATGAACTCGGCCGCCACCTCCTGATCGGCCTCGATCACGTCGCCGCAGTCCCGGCACACCAGGTGGATGTGGTGGTGCCGGTCGGCGAGGTGGTACGTGGGGGCGCCGTGCCCGAGGTGGGCGTGGGAGACCAGCTTGAGCTCCTCCAGGAGCTCCAGGGTCCGGTAGACGGTCGAGATGTTCACGCCGGAGGCGGTTTTGCGCACCTCGGCGAGGATCTCGTCCGGGGTGGCGTGTTCCAGGGTGTCCACGGCCTCCAACACAAGCTGGCGCTGCGGGGTCAGCCGGTAGCCGCGCTGCCTCAGGTCGCTCTTCCAGTCGGTGCTCGCCACCCGGCCAGTGTAAGCGCGGAAGGCGCGACGGAGCCCCGGCGGGCGCCGGGACTCCGTCGTGGATTGCCTGAGGGCCTGCGGGGCCGGCTCAGCGGAAGAAGGCGATGCCGTCGTCCGGCATGTCCGGGAGGTTGCGCGCCATCTCGGCGACCTCCTCGGGGGTGACGACCTTCTTCAGCTGCGCCGACATGTACGGGCGCAGCTCGACGTCCGGGGTGGCCTTCTCGCCGACCCACATGAGGTCGCCCTTGACGTAGCCGTAGAGGCGCTTGCCGCCGCTGTACGGGCCGGACGCGGCGGTCCGCGCCACCGCGTCGGTGACCAGGTCGATCTGCGGCTTCTGGTGGGCGAGCTCGCCGTACCAGACCTCGACGACGCCCTGGTCGCGGACCATGACGGTCTCGACCTTGCGGTCCTTGTCGATGCGCCAGTAACCGGTCTCCGACTCCAGCGGCCGGACCTTCTTGCCCTCGGCGTCGAGCACCCAGGTGTGCGAGACGTACGCCAGGAAGTCCCGGCCGTCGTGGCTGAAGACGACCTCCTGGCCGAAGTTGCACTTCTCTTCACCGGGGAAGTCGAAGACGCCCGCGCCCTCCCAGGTGCCGAGGAGGAAGGCGAGGGGGACGAGGCCCGGATTCAGGTCGGACGGGATCTGGATCATGAATGGCTGCTCAGGCGATCTGTGGGAGGGGTCGGAGAACCGGAGGTCAGCGCTGGCCCTGGTAGAGCTTCGCGACGGCCAGCGCGGTGAAGGCGAGGACGCCGACGGCGACCAGGACCAGCAGGGAGGTGAAGACTGCCTCAAGCACGGGGTGCTCCTCGGAGGGTCGGTTCGGGGTGGCTACGGGGCCGGTCCCCAAGCCTACTGGCCCGGGGACCGGCCCACTCTGTGAGGTAGGCCGTAGCGGCTGTGCCGCGGGCCGGCGCTAGCCGAGCAGCTGGTGCTGCAGGATCACCGTCTGGTGGAAGGGGACGGTGGCGGGCTCGGCGGTCTTGCGGGTGTGGAGGACCACGGCCTGGACGTCGCCCGACTGGATGCAGGCGGGCCGGACGGCTTCGTCGCCGGCGGGCGGGGCCTCGCGGTAGACGGCCACGTGGGCGTCCGTCTCGCTGCCGGGCCCGGTGTAGCCGGCCTCACCGCGCTCCGCCTTATCGGCCTCGTCCCAGGACTCGTCCCGCACGACGTCGGCGGTGCCGACCGGAGCCAGGTGGGCGGTGCAGCCGCTGAAGGCGTCCACGAAGGCCGAGGAATGGAAGCGCAGCAGGTGGACACGGGTGCGGGTGCTGTCGGGCGTGGTCCAGCCGCGCGCCGCGATCTGCCGCAGCCCCTCGTCGCGGAGCTGCTCCTTCAGCCCCTGCCGGGCATCCGGCGCGTACTCCTGGAGGAAGGTGTCCGGGACACCGTCCCGTCCTGGCGGTCGGCCCGGCGGTCGGCTCGGTCACGCGGACTCCCCGGGGGACTTCAGGTGGGTCAGCCTGATCTCCACGAACCGGTGCTCGCTCTCGTTCCACCGGCTGACCGCCACCCGCCGGATGTCGTTCGAGGGCGCGGCGTGGTCGCGTCGTCCGCCGCGACCGGCTTCGGTGCCGGGAGGTGCTGCTGCGCCAGCGGCGGCAGCGGGGTCGGGGCGCGGTCGAGCTGGACGGCGTACCCGGTGACCGTGCCGGCCAGGACGCCGAGGACGGCGGCGGCCGCGATCAGGGCGACCGTACGGCCGGTCCGCCTCCGGCGAGGCTGCTCGTTTTCCAAAGGAGTCCCCCCTCAGGACGTGAGCCACAGGTTCCGTCGCCCGTGCACACGCAAGATCCGTACCGGGGGGTGGCAGTTGTACGTGCCCGCATCACGGTTCGGCATCCCCGCGGGGCCGTTTGCCGTCGAGTTCGTCCCACCATTCGTCCGACTTCGGATCGCCCGAGGGGTCGTCCCACCAGCGGTCGTCCGGACCGCGACGGTTCGCGATCACCGCGGCGACCGGCGGGATGACCATCGCCACCACGCACAGGGCCACGGCCGCCTCCACCGACCACAGCCGCACGAAGCTCCAGGCGGAGACGAAGAGGAAGAGACATCCGCCCATGAGCAGGAGGTAGACGCGTCGGCGCCGGGCGTACATGCCTCCAGGGTAAGGCGGCACGAAGGGCCGCACCCCGGTTCAGTGGCGTCCAACCCCCGGGGGTGCGGCCCTTCGGCCGGTCAATGCGTCGTGCGGCTGCTCAGACCGCGATCGCGATGTCCGTCACGCCGCCGGCCTCGGCGACGTGCACGGCGCGGTCCGCCTGGCCGCCGGGCACCAGCGCCCGCAGCGTCCAGGTGCCGGTGGCCGCGTAGAAGCGGAACTGGCCGGTGGCCGAGGTCGGGACCTCGGCGGTGAACTCGCCGGTCGAGTCCAGCAGCCGGACGTAGCCGGTGACGGGCTCGCCGTTCTTGGTCACCTGGCCCTGGATGGCCGTCTCACCCGGCTTGAGGGTCGAGAGGTCGGGCCCGCCGATCTGTGCTCCACACATGTTCTCTGTCCTGTCCCTAGAGAAGTCGTACGTACCGCTGGGCGTCGCGTGCCCGGTGAATTACTTGTTGGCGCCGAGCTCGATCGGCACGCCGACCAGGGAGCCGTACTCGGTCCAGGAGCCGTCGTAGTTCTTGACGTTCTCCTGGCCCAGCAGCTCGTGCAGCACGAACCAGGTCAGCGCGGAGCGCTCACCGATGCGGCAGTAGGCGATGGTGTCCTTCGCCAGGTCGACCTGCTCCTGCTCGTAGAGGGCCGTGAGCTCCTCGTCCGACTTGAAGGTGCCGTCGTCGTTGGCGTTCTTCGACCACGGGATGTTGCGGGCGCTCGGCACGTGGCCGGGGCGCTGCGACTGCTCCTGCGGGAGGTGCGCCGGGGCGAGGAGCTTGCCGGAGAACTCGTCGGGCGAACGGACGTCGACCAGGTTCTGGTTGTCGATCGCGGCCACGACGTCGTCGCGGAAGGCGCGGATCGAGGTGTCCTGGGCCTTGGCCTTGTACTCGGTGGCCGGGCGCTGCGGGACCTCGGTGCCGTCGACCAGGTCGCGGGAGTCGAGCTCCCACTTCTTGCGGCCGCCGTCGAGGAGCTTGACGTCCTGGTGGCCGTAGAGCTTGAAGTACCAGTAGGCGTAGGACGCGAACCAGTTGTTGTTGCCGCCGTAGAGGACCACCGTGTCGTCGTTGGCGATGCCCTTGGCGGAGAGCAGCTTCTCGAAGCCCTCCTGGTCCACGAAGTCGCGGCGGACCGGGTCCTGGAGGTCCTGCTTCCAGTCGATCCGGACGGCGTTGCGGATGTGGTTCTTGTCGTAGGCGGACGTGTCCTCGTCCACCTCGACGATGACGACCTTGGGGTCGTCCAGGTGGGCCTCGACCCAGTCGGCGTCTACGAGGACGTCGCTGCGGCTCATGGTGTCTCCTCCGGGGCAGTGTGCGGCGGGGCTGTGCAGGTGGTGCTGCGGGTGCTGCGTGCGTGGTGGATTCCGGGTGCGCTCGAACGTCCTGCGCGGGGAGGCGTAGGGCGGGAGGCAGCTGCGGTCACGCGGGAAGGGCCGTTTCGGACGGCCGGCGGTCGCGACGCCGGGCGTCGCGCTCGGTCAGCGACAGAGCATGGCGGCGACGCGACACAGGTCTACTGCCCGTCGCTTCGTGAGGTCCGCCTGCATTCGCTTCATGGGCATGGATCGTAGGGACGAATCGGCGGCCCTGTCACCGGTGTGTCATATTCCGAGACAGGATCGTCCGCATGGCGGGATGCGGAGCGCCGCCGACGCCCTCCGGAGCCCCGCCCGGGCCCGGCCGGAGGGCCGTTCATCTGCGGATCGGACCGACCTGTCTCACTATCCGGCCAAAGCGCGGTTCTCAGCCCGACAGCTTCACGTTCTCGCCGTTCATCGTGAGGTGCAGACCGTCCTCGGCCGAGGTGAGTGCGGACAGCGTGAGGCCGGCCGGGAGTCCGCCGTCCAGGCGCCGGTCGAAGTCGGTCTCGCTGCGGACCAGGTCCTCGATCCCCGGGAGGCCCTCGCCGGGCACCTCGTCGGCGCGCACCCGGACCGTGTTGCCGTCGATCAGGGTGATGGTGGAGATCACGCTGCGGGTGATGGGCCGGCCCAGGATCTGCACGGTGGCGGTGACCTTCACCTTGCCCGGCGCCCCGCCGTAGGCGACGGTCGCGCCGCGCTGCGAGGCCTTGGTGAGGTCCTCGTACGTCACGAGTGCGGAGCCGTCGGCGCGCTTCGCGGTGCCGCCGGAGTAGTCGCTGTCGAGCTTCACGTCGTGGAAGCGGGAGTCGATCTTCGAGATCCGCATCCGGCGGCCGTCGGCGGTGGCCTCGACGTCCTTGAGGTGGACGTCGACGCGGTCCAGCCGGTGGCTCATGGCCTGGGTCAGGAACGGGAAGCCGCTGATCCCCACCTCGGCCCCGCCGACCGGCCGGCCCGACCGCACCCGGTCGGCGATCTTGTCCTCGGCGTAGCCGACGAAGATCCGGTCGGCGGCGACGAACAGGCAGGCGAGGACGCCCACGATGATCAGCAGCACGCGCATGAGACGCATTTCCCGTTCCCCCAAGTGATCGTTTACGTGCAGCAGCTAGTTGACCACGCGTCCCATCAGATAGATCGCGGGGGCGGCGGCAGCCAGCGGCAGCGCCACTCCGGCGGTCATGTGGACGAACTTGGAGGGGTAGTCGTACGCGGCCACCCGCAGGCCGATCAGCGCGCACACCCCGGCGGCCAGGCCGACCAGGGCGCCGCCGGCGCCGATCGGGGTCAGACCGCCGGCCGCGATGCCGGCACCGGCCGCGGCGGCCAGCGAGACGACGACGGAGGGGGCGGGCGGCAGCGGCAGCGCGCGGGTGAACACCGCCACGGCGACGGCGGCCGCGCCTGCCGTCACGGCAGCCGGCGCGGCGGCCAGGTAGCCGGCGCAGATGACGGCGAGGGCGGCGGAGGCCACCGAGGCCATCAGGCCGTACACACGCTCGTCGGGGTCGGCGTGGCTGCGCAGCTGGAGGACCAGGGTGAGCAGCACCCAGGCGCCGAGGGTGCCGATGACGGCGCCCGGACGGTGCACCTCGTCGACGGCCAGCACGGCGATGTCGGCCGTGACCGCCCCGGCGAAGGCGAGGGCGATGCCCTGGCGGGCCGGCCACATGCCGTTGAGCCGGAACCAGCCGGCGGCGGTGAGCGCCTGCAGCGCGATCAGCGGCACCAGCAGCGCGAGGTCCGCGACGGCGGCGGCCCCGGCGAGGAGGGCGCCGAGCGCGGCGGTGACGAGGGCGGACTGCGGACCGGGGTCGATGATCGGGGACCGCCCCTCGGCGCGCGCCTGGCGCGGATCCCTTATCCGGGTGGTACCGGCGAGGGTGGGGGACGAGTACTCCTCGGCCGGGCCGGGGGCCGCCTCCGGAGCCGGCTCGGCGACCGGGTCGGGCGCCTCGTAGGTCGGGTAGGGCGAGCCGTCACCGCTGTCCGGCCCCGGGTACGGGGGCAGGTACGCGGTCTCGGCGGGGTCGGCCGGCGCCTGCAGGCCGGCGGGGCCGGGGTAGGGCGGCAGGTAGGCCGTCTCGGCCGCCGAGGCCGGGGCCTGGGCCTGCGACGGGACCTGCGGGGCGAGCTCGTCGCCCCGGTACGGCGGCAGATAGGCCGTCTCGGCCGGGTCGGCGGGCGCCTGGCGGTCCGCCCCCGGAAAGCCGGAGCCGGAGCCGTGGCCTTCGAGGCCCGGTCCGGGATACGGCGGCAGGTAGGCCGTCTCGGCCGCCGAGGCCGGGGCCTGGGCATGGCCTTGCCCCTGCGCCTGGCCCTGGGCCTGCTCTTCGGCCCGGCCGGACCACTGGCCGGCCGAGGCCGGGCCTTGGGCCTGAGCGTTCGCCTGGGCCTGGGCCGGGTCCTGGCCATGAGCCTGACCCTGCGCATGGTCCCCGGCCGGGCCGGACCACTGGGGCGCCTGGGCCGGGGCCGCGTCGTCAGGGGGCCAGGCGTGGGCCTGGGACGGGCTGGGGGGCTCGTCGCGGAACCAGCCGGCCGGGGCCACCGGCTCCGGAGCCCACGCCTCGCCCGGGGCGGGCTGACCGGCTACGGAACCGGGGTACGGCTGCTGCGGCGGCTGCTGCGCGTACGCCGGGCCGGCGGCCTGCGCCGGGGCCTCGTACGACGGGAGGTACGCCTGCTCGGCGGCGGGCTGCCACGAGCCCGCGGCCGCCGGGTCCGGGGCGACCGCGCCCTGCTCGGGGGCAGTCGGCCCACCCGCCCAGGGAGCCGCCGCCGGGTCCGGTGCGGGAGCCGGCTCGTCCCGGAACCAGCTGTCCGGGGCCGCCAGCGGCTGCGACTGGCCCGGGACGGCGCCCAGTACGGGCTGGTAGGTGGTGTCCCAGGTGTCCGTCTGCCAGGTCTGGGTGGCGTACGGATCCTGCGGCAGGCCCTGCTGCCCGGGCTCCGGCTGCGGCTCGGTCTGCCGGTGCCGGCCGGCCTGCGGGGGCTGCGCCTGCGGGTGCTGGTTCTCGGGAGTGCTCATGGGGTGCCGGTCACCCGCCCGCGAACGGCGGCAGGACCTCGACGGTCCCGCCCTCGGTCAGCCGGACGTCGCCATGACTGCGCGTGCCCACCGGCTTCTCGTCCACCAGGAAGGAGCAGCGCTGCAGCACCCGGGTCAGCTCCCCGGGGTGCGCCGACCGCACCGCTTCCAGCGCCTCTGCCAGTGTTTCCGCCGCGTACGGCTCCTCCGCCGTACCGGCCGCGGCCTTCGCCGCCGCCCAGTAGCGGATGGTTCCCGCTGCCACTGCAGCTCCTTTCGTCGGCTCCGTACCGTCGGCCTCCATGATGACGCCTCGGGGCGGGGGCGGTCGGACGACCCGGGCCCGGCCCTGATCCGCCGACCGCCCCCAGGGGCACGGTGTGCCTCCACGCGCCCCTCGTGCGCCGCCCGGTACCGAGTGGGGGTCCACCGAACCGGTGAAACCGGGCATACCCAGGGCATGAGCGGGGCGCAGGGTGGTGCGAACCACAGAACTCGTATGTCAAGCGCCCTCGGCCGGGAATGGCCCGGCGGGCTATTCTGGCGGGGAAGAGGATCCGGGCAACGTAGCCCCCCGGGTCCTTTTGTGCTTTCTGCACGTTGAACACAGTGCGAACAGTGGAATCCATGCGGGCCTCAGGGCGCGGGGACCGCAACCGTACAGAGCACGTCCTCGACGGGACCGAGGAGGAACCGACGTGATGGGCCAGCCATTCCTGCACGAACGCACGACCGCCACCGCCAACGGGAGGTCGCCGCGATGAGCTCGCTGCTGCTGCTGACCAACGCCCTGCAGCCCTCCACCGAGGTGCTGCCCGCCCTCGGACTGCTGCTCCACAACGTACGTGTCGCACCCGCCGAGGGCCCGGCCCTGGTGGACACCCCCGGCGCCGACGTGATCCTGATCGACGGCCGCCGGGATCTGCCCCAGGTCCGCTCCCTCTGCCAGCTGCTCCGCTCCACCGGCCCCGGCTGCCCGCTGATCCTCGTGGTGACCGAGGGCGGTCTCGCGGCCGTTACCGCCGACTGGGGCATCGACGACGTACTGCTGGACACCGCGGGCCCCGCGGAGGTGGAGGCGCGGCTGCGGCTGGCCACCGGCCGGCAGCAGCTCGGCTCGGACGACTCCCCGATGGAGATCCGCAACGGCGACCTGTCGGTCGACGAGGCGACGTACTCCGCGAAGCTCAAGGGCCGGGTGCTCGACCTGACCTTCAAGGAGTTCGAGCTGCTGAAGTACCTGGCGCAGCACCCGGGCCGGGTCTTCACCAGGGCCCAGCTCCTCCAGGAGGTCTGGGGCTACGACTACTTCGGCGGCACCCGGACGGTGGACGTCCACGTACGGCGGCTGCGGGCGAAACTCGGTCCCGAACACGAGTCGCTGATCGGCACCGTACGGAACGTCGGGTACCGCTTCGTCACGCCGGAGAAGGTCGAACGGGCGGCCGAGGAGGCCCGTAAGACGGCCGCTGCGGAGGGATCGTCCCCGGTCCCCCGGATGGCGGACACCGAACTGGACGGGACGGTGGGTGCCCAATCCGCAGGACGCCCTGCCCAGAGGTAGGTCACCCCGCGTAGACTTCCGCGCGTGGCCAAGGTGACGCGGGATGACGTAGCGCGACTGGCGGGTACTTCTACCGCGGTCGTCTCCTACGTCATCAACAACGGACCCAGGCCGGTTGCCCCGGCCACGCGCGAGCGTGTACTCGCCGCTATCAAGGAGCTGGGCTACCGGCCCGACCGGGTTGCCCAGGCGATGGCCTCGCGGCGCACGGATCTCATAGGCATGATCGTTCCGGACGCGCGGCAGCCGTTCTTCGCGGAGATGGCCCACGCGGTCGAGCAGGCCGCCGCCGAGCGCGGAAAGATGGTGCTCGTCGGCAACTCCGACTACCGGGACGAGCGCGAGGTCCACTACCTGCGCGCCTTCCTCGGCATGCGGGTCTCCGGGCTGATCCTGGTCAGCCAGGGCATGAGCGAGCGGGCGGCGACCGAGATCGAGGCGTGGGACGCGCGGGTGGTCCTGCTGCACGAGCGCCCGGAGGCGATCGACGACGTCGCCGTCGTGACGGACGACATCGGGGGCGCCCAGCTCGCCACTCGGCACCTGCTGGAGCACGGACACGCGTACGTCGCCTGCATCGGCGGGATCGAGAACACCCCCTCGGTCGGCGACCCGGTCGCCGACCACGTGGAGGGCTGGCGTCGGGCCATGCTGGAGTCCGGCCGGTCCATCGAGGGCCGGCTCTTCGAAGCCCCGTACAACCGCTACGACGCGTACCGGGTGGCACTGGAAGTGCTGGCCGGGCCCGACCGGCCGCCGGCCATCTTCTGCGCTACGGACGACCAGGCGATCGGTGTGCTCCGGGCTGCCCGGGAGCTCCGCATCGACGTCCCGACGGAGCTGGCCGTCGCGGGCTTCGACGACGTGAAGGAAGCGGCCCTCACGGACCCGCCCCTCACCACGATCGCCTCGGACCGGCCGGCGATGGCCCGCGCGGCGGTGGACCTGGTCCTGGACGACGCCCTGCGGGTGGCCGGCTCGCGCCGCGAGCGCCTGAAGCAGTTCCCTTCGGCCCTGGTGATCCGCCGCAGCTGCGGCTGCGCGTAGTCCTCTATCGCGTAGTCCTTTATTTCGGGCATACACGGTTCTGTCGGGCTTCTCAGCCGGTCCTCAGGAAGCTCTCATGATCGGCGAGCAGAGTCGTTGCCATGACCGAGAGCCACCGCCACGAAGGCGATCACCCACAGGAGAACCGCCCGACCCAGCCCGCGCCGTTCGGCGACGCCTGGCAGCGGGGCCGCGAGGCGCTGGCGCGCGAGACCGGGGCGGAGGGCGCCTCGGGCGGCTCGTACCCGCCGCCGCCGGTGCACCCGCCCGCCGCCCCCGGCTGGCACGAGGCCCACCAGCCGCCGCCTGCACCGGTCACTCCCGTCCCTCCCGTTGCTCCGGTTTCGGGACCGGCCCATGCCGCGGCGTCCGCGCCCCGGGCCAAGAAGCCGGTCGCACTGCTCGCGGCGGTGGCCATCGCTGCCGCGCTGATCGGCGGCGGCACGGCGACGGCCGTTCAGCATCTGCTCGGCAACCCGTCCGCCACCGGTGGCGGCATCACCGGCACCCCCGTCTCCCAGTCCTCCAACGGCACCGTCTCCGGCGTCGCCGAACAGGTCAGCCCGTCCGTGGTCCGGATCGACACCCGCACCGGCTCCGGCCAGGGCACGGGCTCCGGCATCATCCTCAGCGCGGACGGCGAGATCGCCACCAACAACCACGTGATCAGCGGGGCCTCCGAGATCGAGGTGACGTTGAGCGACGGCAAGAAGTACAAGGCCGAGGTCGTCGGGACGGACCCCGACAAAGACCTCGCGCTGATCAAGCTGGTGGGCGCGAGCGGCCTCAAGCCCGCCAAGCTCGGCAACTCCGACCAGCTGAAGGTCGGCGACGAGGTCGTCGCCATCGGCTCCCCCGACCGGCTGACCGGGACGGTGACCAGCGGGATCGTCTCGGCCCTGAACCGGGAGGTGAAGGTGCCCAAGTCGGAGGCCCCCGGGCAGCAGCGCCGGCAGGGCGGGAACGAGGGCTGGCCGTTCTCCTTCGAGGGGCAGCAGTTCAACGGGGAGACGGGGTCGGACACCGCCTCCTACACGGCCATCCAGACCGATGCCTCGCTGAATCCGGGGAATTCGGGGGGTGCGCTGGTGAACATGAACGGGGAGATCGTCGGGATGCCGTCCGCGATCTACTCGCCGGCGAGCGACAGCTCCAAGGCGGGGAGCGTCGGTCTCGGGTTCGCGATCCCGGTGAACACGATCAAGGCGGACCTGGAGTCGCTGCGGAAGGGATCGGGGTCCGGCTCCGGCTCCGCCGGCACCGACACCACCGGCGGCGGCTGGGACTCCCGCTTTTAGCCGTGGCCGGGTGCGGCGCCGCTGCCGGGGGCCCGGGCGGAGCCCCCGGCAGCGGCGGAGCCGCATATCAGGTACTGCGGGAAGGGGCGGGGTGGGGAAGGCCCCGCGCAGCGGCAGGGCCGGGAGCGCCGCTTCGCGTGCGACGCTGGACGGTGCGGCCCGGCCGCGACCGCATGGACGAACGACCGATCACATCACCCCAGGGGGCCAAAGTGAATCCCGCCGAAGGCGACCCGCACCGGGTCCTCATCGTCGACGACGAACCCGCCGTCCGAGAGGCCCTCCGCCGCAGTCTCGCCTTCGAGGGGTACGGCACCGAAACCGCCGTCGACGGCCTCGACGCCCTCGACAAGGCGGCCGGCTACGAGCCGGACCTCATCGTGCTCGACATCCAGATGCCCCGCATGGACGGCCTGACCGCGGCCCGGCGGCTGCGCGCCGCCGGTTCGGTCACCCCCATCCTGATGCTGACCGCCCGGGACACCGTCGGCGACCGCGTCACCGGCCTCGATGCCGGCGCCGACGACTACCTGGTCAAGCCCTTCGAGCTGGACGAGCTGTTCGCCCGCGTCCGCGCCCTGCTGCGCCGCAGCGCCTACGCCACCCGAGCCGCGGCCGCGGCCGGCGACACCGCCGAGGACGTGCTCAGCTTCGGCGACCTCCGGATGGACCTCGCCACCCGCGAGGTCACCCGGTCCGGCCGCCCCGTGGAACTGACCCGCACCGAGTTCACCCTGCTGGAGATGCTCCTCTCGCACCCCCGCCAGGTGCTGACCCGGGAGCAGATCCTCAAGACCGTGTGGGGCTTCGACTTCGAGCCCAGCTCCAACTCCCTGGACGTGTACGTGATGTACCTGCGCCGCAAGACCGAGGCGAGCGGCGAGCCGCGCCTGGTGCACACCGTGCGCGGGGTGGGCTACGTACTCCGGGCGGCCGACAGCGGCGGTCCGGAGTGAGCCCGGCCGCCAGATTCCGGGCACTGCCCCTGCGGTCCCGGCTGGCCCTGCTGGTCGCGGTCGCGGTCGCGGTGGCGGTGGCCGCGATGGCCACCACCTGCTGGTTCATGGTCCGCACGCAGCTGCGCGACCAGCTCGACGCCTCGCTGCGGTCGACCAACGCCCGGGACCAGGTGGTCAAGGTACTGCCCCTGCTGGGCTGCCTGGCCAGCCCGCCCACCGGGCCGGGCCGGTTCGTGAGCGACCTCAACGCGGTCGTGCAGATCAACCTGGCCGACGGCAGCCACTGCTGGCTGGACGGCCAGGAGACGCTGCCCGTCACGCAGATCGACAAGGAGATCGCGAGCGGCACGCGGGCAGCCACCCTGTACGACTCGACGACCGCCGACGGTGACCCCGTACGCGTCTACAGCCAGCCCCAGCTCGTCGAGACCCAGGCCGGGATCCAGCGGATCGCCCTCTCGGTGGCCAAGCCGCTTGCCGACATCGACAAACCCCTCAGCACCCTCGCCTGGGTCCTCCTCCTCGTCAGCGGCATCGGCGTGGTCGGCGCCGGCGCCGCCGGACTGGTCGTCGCGCGGACCGGGCTGCGGCCCGTCGACGAACTGACCGGTGCCGTCGAGCACATCGCCCGGACCGAGGACCTGACCGTCCGCATCCCCGACGAGGGAGACGACGAGATCGCCCGGCTCTCCCGGTCCTTCAACTCGATGACGGCCGCGCTCGCCTCCTCCCGCGACCGGCAGGCCCAGCTGATCGCCGACGCCGGGCACGAGCTGCGGACCCCGCTGACCTCCCTCCGTACGAACGTCGAGCTGCTCGCGCGCAGCGAGGAGACGGGCCGGGCCATCCCGCCCGACGACCGCCGGGAGCTGCTGGCCTCGGTGAAGGCGCAGATGACCGAGCTGGCCTCGCTCATCGGGGACCTGCAGGAGCTGTCCCGGCCCGATGCGGCCGCGCCCGGGCCGCTGCAGGTGGTCGCGCTGCACGAGATCGCCGGGAATGCGCTGTCGCGGGCCCGGCTGCGCGGCCCCGAGCTGGTCTTCGCCTCGGACATCCGGCCGTGGTACGTGCGGGGTGAGGCGGCCTCGCTGGAGCGGGCGGTGGTGAACGTCCTGGACAACGCGGTGAAGTTCAGCCCGGCGGGCGGCGCGGTGGAGGTGGCTCTACGGGCCGGGGAGCTGACCGTACGCGATCACGGTCCGGGCATTCCGGCGGAGGAGCTCCCGCACGTCTTCGAGCGGTTCTGGCGCTCGCCGACCGCCCGCGCGCTGCCGGGCAGCGGGCTGGGCCTGTCGATCGTGGACCGTACGGTGCGGCGGGCGGGCGGCACGGCCGAGCTGCGGGCGGCGTCCGACGGCGGCCCGGGGACGGAGGCGGTGCTCCGCATCCCGGGCGCGCCGACTCCGCCGCCGGGCCCGCCCGTCGACCCGTCAGACGGGGTTGTGGGCGAGCAGTGACTCGATGAAGCCGCCGCGGGTGTTGGGGAAGTCCATGGGGACGACGCCGAGGCCGGTGCGGCCGGCCATTTCGGCGCCCGCCACGAAGGAGTGGATCTGCGGGTTGAGGCGGTCGGCGTTCCAGCGGGGCGGCATGTAGGCGGCCGTGGAGACGTAGTTGACGAACAGCTTGCCGGGCTGTTGGACGGCCTTGCGGAAGTGGTTCTCGATCATGCCGCGCTTGGCGAAGGGCTCGGCGTTCCAGTTGTCCTGGATGTCGAAGTGGGTGCCGTCGCCGTAGCGGATGCCCGGCAGGCCGCCGTTGTCGGCGAGCAGGACGACCTTGCCCCGGGCCTGGCCGAGCGCCGGCAGGGTGGGGGCGATGTGGAAGAGCGGGCGCCAGCCCCGGTTGTCCAGGTAGTCGTCGAAGACGGCGCGGAAGGTGGCGTCGCTCTCGCCCGAGTACTCCTGTTTGACCCGCATGAGGAGGGTCTCGGTGGGGTGGGCGGCGAGGAAGTTCCAGCAGGAGACGAGCACGTCGCCGAACATCTGGTTCTGGTAGAAGGAGCCGTGGTGGATGGCGAAGGAGCCGCCGGTCACCCGGCAGCGGACGTCCAGGAAGCGGATTCCCGCGTCCAGTTGCCGGCCGATGCCGATGTTCTGGCAGGCCACGTACAGGCCTCCGTAGAGGGCGCCCGAATCGTGGGTGCCGGGGATCGTCATGCGCTGGAGGGCGGTTGCGTCGGCGAGGCCGGCCATCCAGTCCTGGGTGCCGAGGGTGCGGGTGCCGAGGGTGCCCGCTCCGCGGGTGCGCGCGCCGGCCGGGGCGGCGGAGGCCGCTCCGAGTCCGGCTGCGGCGCCGGCCGCCAGCGCGCCGACCAGAAACCTGCGTCTGTCCAGTGCCATGCCCGTGCCCGCCCCTTCGCCGGCTGCCGCGTCAGCCGGATTATGGCGTGCACAGGTCAGAAATAACTACCCATCGGTAGTGGGGAGTTGGGGCCGAGACCGCCCCGCCGGGTCCTCCAGCAGATCGGCCAGTGCCCGCAGACCCGCCACGATGTCCCGCCCGTCCGGCGCGTACTCGGGATCCGTGATCCACTGGGTCATCACCCCGGTCAGCACGGCCATCTGCACCGATGCCAGCCCCCGCACGTCCGCCTCGGCCACCTCAGCCTCGGGCACCCCGCGCAGCTGGGCCGCGATCTGGCGGCGGCTGACCCGCTGCCCGGCCGCCAGGATCGCCAGCAGCTCGGGCGAGGTCTGCGCGTGCACGAAGGCCTCCACCGAGGCCGTCCACAGCCAGCGCTGCTCCGAGAAGGAACGGACCTTGCGGGTCCAGACGTCGACGTAGCGCTCCTCGGGCGTCTCCCCGACCCCGGTGAGACTGCCGATCTCCTCGCTCCACTCCTCCATGGCCGCGAACAGCGCCTGGTTGAGCAACACCTCGCGGGATCCGAAGTGGTAGCCGATGGCGGCACTGCTCACGCCGGCCGCGGCGGCGATGTCCCGCACGGTCGTCCGCAGGTACCCCTTCTCCTCCAGGCAGCGGCGCGCCCCGGCCAGCAGATCCTCGCGATTTCCCATGCCGGGATCGTATGACGCCCCCAGCGATTCATACGCCTGTCTAGATCGCTCGATCTATACGACAGTCTTGTGCAAGCGAGCAAGATCTCTTACGGTGAAGGAACAGCCGGCCGAGGCACCCCGCCCGCCGGTCGATGAGGGGAGACCACTGCCATGACCAGCAACGAACAGGTTCTCGACGCGGCCCTCACCGCGGCCGCCGCCTCCGCGGACAACCGGCGTGCCCTCACCATCGACGGCCGGACCCTCTCCTACCTGGACTTCGGCGGAACCGGCCGCCCGCTCCTCGCCGTGCACGGCGGCCTCTCCGAAGGCCTGCTCTACGCCGACCTCGCCGCCCGCCTCGGCCCCGACTGGCGGGTCATCGCCCCCGACCAGCGCGGCCACGGCGACTCCGACCGCGCCTCCGCCCAAGACCGCGCGGGCTACGTCGCCGACCTCGTCGCCCTGCTCGAACACCTCGGCCTCGGCCCGCTCCCGGTCATCGGGCACTCGCTGGGCGGGATGAACGCCTTCCACCTCGCCGCCGAGCGTCCCGACCTGGTCTCCGCCCTGGTGAACATCGACGCCGGCGTCGTCTTCCCCCAGGACGCGCCGAACCCGGTGGCCTTCCTCGCGCCCGTCCCGTACACCGCACCCACCCGCGAGGAGCTCATCGCGGCCTGCGGGGAGTTGGGCCCGATGGTCGCCCCGGCCCTGCGCCCGCTTCCCGACGGCACCGGCTGGCGACTGCCGTTCCACCCGCAGGACACCCTGGCCACCGTGGAGGCGGCCCGCGGGGACCACTGGCAGACCTGGCTCGCGAGCACCTGCCCGGCCCTGCTGGTCCACGGCCGCCGGAGCGAGGCCGTCCCGCAGGAGCTGGCCGACGCGATGGTCGCCGCGCGGCCGAAGACCTCGTACGCCGGACTGGAGACGGGCCACGTCGTCCCGGTGGAGGACCCGGTGGGCCTGGCCGCCGCCGTCGGCAACTTCCTGAAGTGCCTCCGAGGCGCTCCGGCAGGAACGCGGAAGTCCTGAAGGGGCTCTGGAACGAAGAGAGTCCCCCACCCTCCCGGCTCGGGAGGATGGGGGACTCCGGTGGCAGACCGCGGGTCAGCCGATGGACGCCCAGTCCGGCCAGTGGGAGGCCGTCTGCAGGGTGTCGACCCGGTTGCCGAAGCCGCCGGCGCCGTTCCCCGCGTTCAGCCAGAGCCGGTTGGAGGTGTCGAGGGAAACCAGGTCGTGCTTGCCGTCGCCGTTGACGTCCCCGGCGCCGACGACCTCCTTGTAGGAGGTCCCCCAGTCCTTGAAGACCAGCACCCGCTCCTTGAGCTTGCCGGTGCCCGTGCCGTTCAGCCGCCACAGCTCGTTCGACTTGTCCACGGCCAGGACGTCGCCGATGCCGTCGCCGTTGAGGTCACCGGCGCCGATCAGCCGCTTGTAGCCGGTCAGACCGGAGGCGGTCTTCACCCGCGCCTTGAACCCCGACGCGCCGTCGTGCGCGTACAGGTAGAGGTCGCCGGTCGCGGCGTCGCGGGCCAGGAAGTCCGGCCGCTTGTCGCCGGTGAGGTCCCCCGAGGCGATCAGGGCGTCGTACTTGCGCCAGTCGGTGGCCAGCCGCTTGTACGCCGAGTCGGGCCTCGGCAGACCGCCGCAGACGGGCGTGTAGAGGCGCACCTCGCCACTGGGCAGCCGCACGATCAGGTCGTTGCAGCGGTCCCCGTCGAAGTCGCCGAACGGCACGACCCGGGTGCCGTCGGGCCAGGACCCCACCTGGTAGGTGCGCGGCAGGTTCGCCGGGTCCTGGGTCACCAGGTTGATCTTGTCGCTCTTGGACAGGCCCAGGATGTCCGCCCGGGTGTCGTCGGCGTGGTCGCGCCACTTCGGCAGCGCCCGGGCGCCCGTGGTCGCGGTGAACGCCGAGGACGCCCCGCCGGCCGGCGCGGTCTGCGTCCATACGGCCACCGGGAGGCCCTTGGCGTCGGTGGTCAGCCGGCCCGCGCTGCGCGTGGCCTCCGCCATCGAGCTGAGCGTGCGCGGCTTGGAGGCGGTGCCACCGCCCACGGTCTGCGTGACGAAGTCGTGGCGGGTGGGCTTGCCGGTGACGTAACGCTTCTGCGCGTAGCCGACGACCACCTGACCGGTGGCCGACCGCACCACGCTCACCGAGTCCGTCACCACGTTGCTCCCGAGGCCCAGGGGAGCGGACCAGGCACCGCCGGCCACCTTGGTCGCGACCGCGAGAGTTCCGCTCCATCCCACGGCGGTGACGTCCCCGTTGGGCGTCGTCAGCAGCTCCGCCGACTCCAGGCCGATGGCCTGCACCGCACCCCAGTCGCCGCCGGCCGGCTTGCGGGAGTAGCCGCCGGAGCCGGAGAGCAGGTGGAACCCGCCCTGGGGGTGGGCGGTGAGGGTGACGTGCCGGGGCTTCTCGCCGAGCTGGGCGGTGAGATCGCGCGGAGCGCTCCACGCGCCGGCGCCGGCGGGCTTCTCCAGCGCCTTGTAGTACCACTTGTAGGCGGTCTCGTCCGGGTCGACCCCGTCGCCCGTGTAGTGGCTGTTGCCGCCCCAGATCAACGCCACGGCGCCGTCCGCGGCCACCGCGAGCCGCAGGTCCTCGAGGTGGTAGTCGTAGGTGTTGTCGGGCCGGACGATCGGCTCCGGCAGCCGGTCGAGCTGCGCCGGGGCCGTCCAGGCGGCCTGCGGGCCGGACCGTTCGACGACGGTCAGCCAGCGGTCCTCGTCCATCCACGCGACGACCTGACGGCCCGCCGCATTGCCCGCGAACGTCGGGCCACCGCCGATCGCGGTCGTGACGACCTCCTCGGCTGCGCCGAAGGAGGTGGTGCCGGCGGCCAGCCGGGACAGCTTCACGGTGGACTGCCCGGCGGCCGCGGCCGGCTCCGACCACAGCAGGGTCAGCGCGCCGTCGTCCGTGCGGTGGAGCTGCCCCGCGGCTACGCCGTGGGCCTGCTGCCAGGTGGTGCTGCCCGCCGGACGGATCCGCACCACGGTCTCGCTGCCCTGCCGGAAGACGCCGACGGCGGTGCCGTCGGAGGTCGACTTCAGGTCCAGGACGGCCGTGACACCGGCCAGCGGCTGGGGCGCCCCCCACGGGCCCAGGCTCACCGGGACGGCAGCGGCAGCCGCATGGGCGGCGGGGGCCCCCGGGACGGCACCGGGAACGGCGACTGCGAGGGCGAGCGCCGAAACGAGCGCACCGCCGAGGAGCATGCGGGACTTCTTGGTCATGCGGGATGGCCCCCCCGGGCAGAAATTCGGAAAGTAAGCGCAGCGTATATCAGCCAAGATCGAGCGCCGAAGGGGCGGCAGACCGGTCGGTCTGCCGCCCCTTCGGACGTACGCCGTGCCCGGTACTGCCGGACACGGCTCGGTACGCGACTACTTGACGACGGTGATCCGGTCGGCCGCCGGCGGCGCGATCGGGTTCGTCTCCGAGGAGTGCTTGCCCAGGTAGGCGTTGAAGACGTCCAGGTCGGACGCGCCCACCAGCTTGTTCTTGTGCTCCTTCAGCACGGTGAACCCGTCACCGCCGCCCGCCAGGAACTCGTTCATCGCGACCCGGTAGGTCTTGGCGGGGTCGATCGCCTCGCCATTGAGCTTCACCGAGTCGACGACGATCCGGTCCGCACCGCTCTTGGTCGTGTCCAGGGTGTAGGTGAAGCCCTTCGACACCTGAAGGATCTTCGGGTTCGCACCGTTGACCGGGCCGCTGACCTGCTGCTGCAGCGCGGTGATCAGCTGGGCGCCGGTCAGGTCCACCACGTTCATCATGTTGGTGAACGGCTGCACCGTGAAGGCCTCGCCGTAGGTCACCACACCGTCGCCCTCGGCCCCGGCGGCCTTGTACGCCAGGTCCGAGCGGATGCCGCCCGGGTTCATCAGGGCCAGCTGCGCGCCGCCCTTGTCGGCCGGGGCCAGCGCCTCCAGCTGCGCGTCCGCGATCAGGTCGCCGAGCGGCTTCTCGTACGCCGAGGAGCCGCGGCCGGCGATGTCGGCCGAGATGAAGCCCTGCGGACGGTTCGCGATCGGCGCGGCCAGCGCGTTCCAGCGGCCGATCAGCTCGGTCATGTCGGGGGCCTTCGGCTGGTCCCGGTGCACGACGTGGTTGGCGGCGGACGGCGACTGGATCGCGGTGCGGACGATGTCCTTGGTCTTGCGGTCGTACGTCAGCGTGGTTTCCGTGTACAGCCGGCCGATGGAGGCGGCCGAGGTGACCGTACGCGGGTTGCCCGCCGGGTCCGGGATGTTGCAGGCGTAGGCCTGGTGGGTGTGGCCGGTCACGAGCGCGTCGACCTTCGCGTCCACGTTCTTCGCGATGTCGACGATGGCACCGGAGATGCCGGCGCCCGCGCCCGGGACGTTGCAGTCGTAGTTGTACGCGCCGGAGGCGGGCAGGCCGCCCTCGTGGATCAGCGCGACGATCGACTTGACGCCCTGCCGGTTGAGTTCGGCGGCGTACTTGTTGATCGTCTCGACCTCGTCCTGGAACTTCAGGCCCTTGACGCCCTCGGCGGTGACGACGTCCGGGGTGCCCTCCAGGGTCACGCCGATGAAGCCGATCTTGACGCCGTCCTTCTTCCACACGTAGGTGGGGGAGAGCAGCGGCCGCTTGGTCTTCTCGTCCATCACGTTGGCGGCGAGGTACGGGAACTTCGACCCCTCGAAGGTCTTGTCCTGCTCGTAGCAGCCGTCGACCGGGTGGCAGCCGCCGTACTGCATGCGGCGCAGCTCCTGGCGGCCCTCGTCGAACTCGTGGTTGCCGACGCTGGTGACGTCGAGACCCATCTTGTTCATGGCCTCGATGGACGGCTCGTCGTGGAAGAGCCCGGACAGCATCGGGCTGCCGCCGATCATGTCACCGGCTGCGGCGGTGACGGTGTACTGCTTGCCCTTGCGGGCCTCACGGAGGCTGGTCGCCAGGTACTCGACGCCACCGGCGGGTATCGCCTTGGTGGTTCCGTCGGCCTGACGCTCGGTCACGGTGCCGGAGGAGCCCTGCGGGGGCTCCAGGGTGCCGTGGAGGTCATTGAAGGACAGCAGCTGCACGTCGACGGTGCGGCTGCTCTCTTGACCGCCACCACTGGCGGCTGCCCCGGCCGGCAGCGCGGCGACCATCAGAGTGCCGGCCCCGGCCGAGACGGCGAGGGCGGCAATGGCCAACCGGCGGGCACGGCGGCGCCGTTGTGGTGTCGCTGACATCAGTTCCCCTTTGCGGACAGCGAAACGACTTGG
The DNA here is from genome assembly GCF_040689505.1 of Streptomyces sp. NPDC051211. NCBI lineage: Bacteria > Bacillati > Actinomycetota > Actinomycetes > Kitasatosporales > Streptomycetaceae > Streptomyces > Streptomyces sp. NPDC051211. The sequence goes on along the minus strand of NZ_JBFBAV010000025.1, from coordinate 35,201 downwards.
GAGGTCTCCGCAGCCTATGGTCAACGCGCGTAGCACGACAGGGGGTAACGGGTTGCGAGCTGGTTACGCGCAGCCCCTCCGAGAGCGCGGTTTGCCCGGAGTTCACCCCCGAATGGCCAGAAATCGGACATGTATTGCGAGCCGCTGCCCGAGACGGACCCCGAGGCCGGCGTGGCAGGGGGCCGCCCCGCGGCACAGGGGCCGGAGAGGGCACGTCAAGGGGAGGTTGCGGTCGTAGGCTCGTGGCATGACTGACGCAGCAGCGGCCGTGGAGCCGGGACGGCAGATTGTGACGCTCGACGAACTGACGGAGGAGCAGGCCGAGGCGGTGCTCGCTCTGATCGAGGACGCATCGCGTACGGACGGCACGACCGCGGTCTCGGAGCAGGGCCGGCTCCAGCTCCGCGGCGGTCCCCGCCCGGGCATCCGGCACCTCCTGCTGACCGAGAGGGGCCGGCTGGCCGGATACGCGCAACTGGAGGACACCGACCCGGTGGAGGCGCCGGCGGCGGAGCTCGTCGTCCACCCCTCGATGCGGGGGCGCGGACACGGGCGGGCCCTCGGCTCGGCGCTGCTGGCCGAGACCGGGAAGCGGATCCGGGTGTGGGCGCACGGCGGCCGGTCGGCGGCCCGCCACCTGGCGCAGGTACTGGGCCTGACCCTGTTCCGGGAGCTCCGCCAGCTCCGCCGCCCGCTGGGCCCGGACGCCCCGCCCCTGCCCTCCCCCGCGCTGCCCCCGGGCGTCACGGTCCGCACCTTCGTCCCCGGCGCGGACGACGCGGCCTGGCTCGCGGCGAACGCGGCGGCCTTCGCCCACCACCCCGAGCAGGGCGCGCTGACCCAACGCGACCTGGACGACCGGATGGCGCAGCCCTGGTTCGACCCGGAGGGGTTCTTCCTCGCCGAACGGGAGGGGGAGCTGGTCGGCTTCCACTGGACGAAGGTCCATGCGGCGGAGCGGGTGGGAGAGGTGTACGTCCTCGGCGTCCTGCCGGGTGCGCAGGGCGGCGGCCTCGGCAAGGCCCTGACGGCGATCGGCCTCCGCCACCTGGCTTCGGCGGGCCTCCCGACGGCCATGCTCTACGTGGACGCGGACAACCCGGCGGCCCTGTCGGTGTACGAGGGCCTGGGCTTCGCCACCCACGAGGTGGACCTGATGTACCGCACGGAAAGCTGACCCCGGCGGCGGCCGGGCCGCGCCCCCGGCCCCGGCCCGGCCAGGGGCAGCCCGGCCGGAGGCAGCCCGGCCAGGTCACACGCCCGCGGGCGGCCGGGACGCACGCCCGCGGGCGGCCCCGATCAGCACCGCCCCCCGCTCCCAGGAAGCCATACGCCATTAACCGGGCATTAAGACGCGCTTGCGACGCTCCCCCTTATGCAGCCCGGACTTCGACTCACAGCCGACCCGTCCGACGCGCCTGTCCTCCCGCGTGCGCGGAAGAATGGAGTCATGAGCCACAAGCCCAGCGCGAGCCCCACCGAGGTCCCTGTCCAGCACTCCCAGGCGGAGCGGAACGCACGGCTGGGCTCCATAGCCGCGCACCGCCCGCATGCCGAGCTCGGCGCCAATCTCGACGCCGATCTCGACGCCGATCCGGACGCGTACGACGACAAGGACGGCGGCGAGCTGCCCGCCGGACGGTTCCTCGACCGGGAGCGGAGCTGGCTCGCCTTCAACGAGCGGGTGCTGGAGCTGGCCGAGGATCCGGCCACCCCACTCCTCGAACGGGCTAACTTCCTCGCCATTTTCGCGAGCAACCTCGACGAGTTCTTCATGGTCCGCGTCGCCGGCCTGAAGCGCCGCATCGCCACCGGGGTGGCCACCCGTTCCGCCTCCGGTCTGCAGCCCCGGGAGGTCCTCGACCTCATCTGGACCAGGTCCCGTGAGCTCATGGCCCGGCACGCCGCCTGCTTCCAGCAGGACATCTCCCCCGCGCTCGCGGAGGAGGGCATCCACCTGATCCGCTGGCCCGACCTGACCGAGAAGGAACAGGCCCGGCTGTTCACCCTGTTCCGCAACCAGATCTTCCCGGTCCTCACCCCCCTCGCGGTGGACCCGGCGCACCCCTTCCCGTACATCTCGGGCCTGTCCCTGAACCTCGCCGTGGTCGTCCGGAACCCGGTCAGCGGCCACCGCCACTTCGCCCGGGTGAAGGTCCCGCCGCTGCTGTCCCGCTTCCTGGAGGCCTCCCCGCAGCGTTACGTCCCGCTGGAGGACGTCATCGCCGCGCACCTGGAGGAGCTCTTCCCGGGGATGGAGGTGCTGGCGCACCACATGTTCCGTGTGACCCGCAACGAGGACCTCGAGGTGGAGGAGGACGACGCCGAGAACCTCCTCCAGGCCCTGGAGAAGGAGCTCATGCGGCGCCGGTTCGGCCCGCCCGTCCGCCTGGAGGTCGAGGAGTCCATCGACCCGGGCGTGCTGGACCTGCTGGTGCAGGAGCTGAAGGTGTCCGCCGCCGAGGTGTACCCGCTGCCCGGCCCGCTCGACCTGACCGGCCTGTTCGGCATAGCGTCCCTGGACATCCCGGAGCTGAAGTTCCCGAAGTTCATCGCCGGCACCCACCGCGACCTGGCCGAGGTCGAGTCGGCGTCCGCGCCCGACATCTTCGCGGCGCTGCGCGAACGCGACGTGCTCCTGCACCACCCGTACGACTCCTTCTCCACCTCCGTGCAGGCCTTCCTGGAGCAGGCGGCCGCCGACCCGGACGTCCTCGCGATCAAGCAGACGCTGTACCGGACCTCCGGTGACTCCCCGATAGTCGACGCGCTGATCGACGCGGCCGAGTCCGGCAAGCAGGTGCTGGTCCTGGTCGAGATCAAGGCCCGGTTCGACGAGCAGGCCAACATCAAGTGGGCACGCAAGCTGGAGGAGGCCGGCTGCCACGTGGTCTACGGCCTGGTCGGGCTGAAGACCCACTGCAAGCTGTCGCTGGTCGTCCGCCAGGAGGGCGACACCCTGCGCCGGTACAGCCACGTCGGCACCGGCAACTACCACCCGAAGACGGCCCGGCTGTACGAGGACCTCGGCCTGCTCACCGCCGACCCGCAGGTCGGCGCGGACCTGTCGGACCTGTTCAACCGGCTGTCCGGCTACTCGCGCCGCGAGACCTACCGCCGGCTGCTGGTGGCGCCGCGCTCGCTCCGCGGCGGCCTGATATCGCGGATCAACAAGGAGGCCGCCCACCACCGGGCGGGCCGCCCCGCCTACGTCCGCATCAAGGTCAACTCGATCGTGGACGAGGCGCTGATCGACGCGCTCTACCGGGCCTCCCAGGCGGGTGTGCCGGTGGACATCTGGGTGCGCGGCATCTGCGCCGTCCGCCCCGGGGTCACCGGCCTCTCGGAGAACATCCGGGTGCGCTCGGTCCTCGGCCGCTTCCTCGAGCACTCCCGGGTCTTCGCCTTCGGCAACGGCGGCGAGCCCGAGGTGTGGTTCGGCAGCGCCGACATGATGCACCGCAACCTCGACCGCCGCATCGAGGCGCTGGTCAGGGTCGCCGACCCGGCCCACCGCGCGGCCCTGGACCGGATGCTGGAATCGGGGATGTCCGACGCCACCACCTCATGGCACCTGGGCCCGGACGGCGACTGGACCCGGCACAGCACGGACCCCGAGGGCCAGCCGCTGCGGCACGTACAGGAGATGCTCATAGACGCCCGGAGGCGCCGGCGTGGCTCAGCAAAACCATGACCTGACCGCAGGCACCGCCGGGGAGGTCCTGGGCGCGTACCTGCGTGCGCAGGCGACCGCTTTCCTGCGCGGGCTGCGCCTGCACGAGGAGTGCCGGGCGGACGCGGCGGAGGGGACGGAGGCGGCCCGCACCCTGCGGGGGGCGGCCCGCCGGATCAGCGGTTCGCTGGCCACGTTCCGGCCGGTCACCGAGTCGTCCTGGGCGGACGGGCTGCGGACGGAGCTGGTCTGGCTGTCGTCCACGCTGGCGGACGAGCATGCGTACGCGGCCCGGCTGACCCGGCTGCTGGACGCCCTGCACCGGCTGTCGGGCGCCCCGGAGGTGCCGGCCCCGCGCGGTTCGGCCGGTTCGCTGACGGTCGGCTCGGCCCGGGCGGGCGCCCTGCTGGAGCGCCAGCTGACGCTGGCCCGGACGCGCGCGCACTCGGCGACCCTGCAGGCCCTGGGGTCCTCCCGGTTCCACGCGGTGGCGGACGCGGTGGCGGTGCTGGCCTCGGAGGTGCCGCTGGACTCGGTCGCGGCGGCCGGCCGGACCGCGGACGTGCTGGTGCCGCTGGCCGCCCAGACGGAGTCCCGGCTGACCGACGCGGTGTCCGCACTGCCGCTGGTGCGGGCGGCCCACCCGTACAACGCGGACGCGCTGATCGACGACTCGCACCAGGACGCTCCCTGGCACACCGTACGCAGGCTGCTGCGGGTCCACCGGTACGCGCAGGAGGCGCTGGGCGCGGACGTGGCCCGGCTGGCGGTGGCGGGCGAGGCGCTGGACCGGCACCGGGACGCGGCGGAGGCGGCCGCGGCCTCGGCGACGGCGGCCCGCACCCCGCGGATCGCCCCGGCGACCGCGTACGCGCTGGGGGTGCTGCACGCGGATCAGCGGCACGAGGTGGAGGCCTCCCGCTTCGCGTTCCAGCAGATCTGGCTGCGGGCGACCGTCCCGACATAACGGCGCAACCCGGGCAGCGGCATGCCCCGGCTACAGGCGAAATCCGGCCACCTCCGCTCACCGCGGGGGTGGCCGGCCCTGTTCGACCGGTTCGGACCCTCCCAGGTGGCACTGTCACCCGGATGCCGAGGTAACGGGCCCATAACGGCGGCTTACGGCCGTGGGCGCCGGGCAGGCGAGCACCATGCCGTCCGCCACGGTTCACCGTCCGTTCACTCGCGACCGTCGGCCGCTTCACCTGTTCTGCCTAATTTCGGCAGTGCACGGTGCGAGTCACCCGAGAAACGCGGACCTCCCCGGGCCCCAACGACGTAGTCCTCTTCGCACGCCGCCCCGATACAGAAAGCGGCCGGCGGCTCCTGGAAGGAACACCCGAAAGTGAAGCTTCAGCGCAAGAACATGCTTCGTGCCTCCGCCCTCGGGGCGCTCGTCGTGTCCGGCGCCCTGGTCCTCACGGCGTGCGGCTCGGACGACAACACCAAGGGCAACGGCTCGAACACCTCCAAGCCTGCGGCGGCTCCCGGCTCCGTCAAGTGCGACGACGCCAAGGGCCAGCTGCTGGCGGCCGGCTCGACCGCGCAGAAGAACGCCATGGACCTGTGGGTCAAGGGCTTCCAGGCCGCCTGCCCGGGTGTGGAGATCAACTACCAGGCCATCGGCTCCGGTGGCGGTATCACCAAGTTCAACCAGGGCCAGGTCGCCTTCGCCGGCTCGGACTCCGCCCTGAAGGAGAACGAGGTCGCCGACTCGCAGAAGATCTGCAAGGGCGGCCAGGGCATCAACCTGCCCATGGTCGGCGGCCCGGTCGCCATCGGCTACAACCTGAGCGGCGTGGACAACCTGGTCCTGGACGCCCCGACGCTCGCCAAGATCTTCGACACGAAGATCACCAAGTGGGACGACCCGGCGATCGCCGCGCTGAACCCGGGCGTGAAGCTCCCGAGCACCGGCATCCAGGCGTTCCACCGCTCGGACGAGTCGGGTACGACCCAGAACCTGGGCAAGTACCTCAGCGAGGCCGCTCCCAACGACTGGAAGCACGACCCGAAGGCGAAGTCGTGGCCGGCCCAGGGTGGCCAGGCCGCCAGCGGCTCGTCCTCCGTCGCCTCCAACGTCAAGAGCACCGACGGCGCGATCGGCTACTTCGAGCTCTCCTACGCCAAGAACAGCAGCATCAAGACGGTCGCCATCAACACGGGCGCCTCCGCCCCGGTCGCGGCCACCTCCGAGAACGCCTCCAAGGCCATCGCCGCCGCCAAGGTCAAGGGCACCGGCAACGACCTCGCGCTGAGCCTCGACTACAAGACCAAGGCCGAGGGCGCCTACCCGATCGTCCTGGTGACCTACGAGATCGTCTGCGACAAGGGCAACAAGGCCGAGACCCTGCCGACCCTGAAGGCGTTCCTCAACTACGCCGTCAGCGCCGAGGGCCAGAAGATCCTCTCCGACGCGCACTACGCGCCGGTTCCGGAGGAGATCGCGGCCAAGGTCCGCACGATCGTCCCGACCCTTTCCTGACCCACCGCGGTCGGCCCCGGCCCACGGGGCCGACCGCGCCATCCGGTGCACCGCCGCCTGGAGCGTCAAGCTCCGCAGACCGGAGAAATCATGGACATAGCAACTCGAAGCAAAGAACCCTCACCGCCCCCCGCGGTGCCCCTCGACAGCCCCGCGCGCCGCGGCCCCGGCCGCGCCGGCGACAAGATCTTCCTCGGCCTGTCCCGGGGATCCGGCATCACCCTGCTGGTGATCATGGCCGCCATCGCGGCCTTCCTCACCTACCGGACCGTGCTCGCCATCTCCAAGGACGAGGGCAACTTCCTCACCACCTCGGAGTGGAACCCGGCCGGCAGCCCGCCGGTGTTCGGCATCGCCGTGCTCGCCTACGGCACGATCGTCAGCTCGATCATCGCGATGATCATCGCCGTGCCGGTCGCCATCGGCATCGCGCTGTTCATCTCGCACTACGCCCCGCGCAAGCTCGCCGGCCCGCTCGGCTACATCGTCGACCTGCTGGCCGCCGTGCCGAGCATCATCTACGGCCTCTGGGGCGCCGTCTTCCTGGTCCCGTACCTGGGCGGCCTCAACGAGTGGCTCGACGAGTTCTTCGGCTGGACGTACATCTTCGAGCGGACCTCCGAGGGCATCGCCCGGAACATGTTCACCGTCGGCATCCTGCTGGCCATCATGATCCTTCCGATCATCACGAACGTGACCCGCGAGGTCTTCCTCCAGGCCCCCAAGGCCCAGGAGGAGGCGGCCCTGGCGCTCGGCGCCACGCGCTGGGAAGTGATCCGCATGGCCGTCCTGCCCTTCGGCCGCTCCGGCATCATCAGCGCTTCCATGCTCGGCCTCGGCCGCGCCCTCGGCGAGACCATGGCCGTCGCCGTGGTGCTCTCCCCGAGCTTCGTGATCTCCGGCCACCTGCTGGACCCGGGCGGCGGCACCTTCGCGCAGAACATCGCCGCGAAGTTCAACGAGGCGGACCAGTTCGGCCGTGACGCGCTCATCGCCTCCGGCCTCGTCCTCTTCCTCATCACCCTGCTGGTCAACGGCGCCGCTCGCATGATCATCGCGCGCCGCAAGGAGTACTCGGGGGCCAACGCATGAGCCAGCTCGTTCAGGACCGGCGCCCCGCCTCCCCCATCCAGCAGGCGTCCCTGGCCCACGCACGGCTGCCCCGCTGGGCCCCGGCGGCCATCGCGGTCGGCTCGGTCCTCGCCGGAACGGGCCTCGGCCTCGCCGCCGGCTGGCACAGCAAGGTCCAGTGGGGCCTGATCTCCGCTCTGATCTTCGTGATCGCCACGTACGCGATCACCAGCAAGGTCGAAGGCGGCCGCCAGGGCAAGGACCGCGTCGCCACCAGCCTCGTCTGGGTCTGCTTCATCCTCGCCATCGTCCCGCTGCTGTCGCTCGCGTGGGTCACGATCAGCAAGGGCGCCAAGGTCCTCGACCCGTACTTCCTGACCCACTCCATGAGCGGCCTGCTGGACGCCGAGGCGGGCGGCGGCATCTACCACGCCCTGCTCGGCACCCTGGAGCAGGTCGGCATCGCGACCCTGATCGCCGCGCCGATCGGCCTGCTCACCGCCGTCTACCTGGTCGAGTACGGGCGCGGAAAGCTGGCGCAGGCCGTCACCTTCTTCGTCGACGTCATGACCGGCATCCCGTCGATCGTCGCGGGTCTGTTCATCCTCGCCACCTGGAATCTGATGCTGGGCTTCGGGCCCTCCGGATTCGCCGGCGCGATGGCCCTGGCGATCCTGATGATGCCGGTGGTCGTCCGGTCCACCGAGGAGATGCTCAAGCTCGTCCCGAACGAACTCCGCGAGGCGTCCCTCGCCCTCGGAGTCCCCAAGTGGCGCACCATCCTCAAGGTCGTCCTCCCCACGGCCATCGGCGGCATCACCACGGGTGTCATGCTTGCCGTAGCGAGGATCACGGGCGAGACCGCCCCGGTGCTGCTGCTGGTCTTCGGCACGAAGCTGATCAATCCGAATCCCTTCGAAGGCGCGCAGTCGTCGCTCCCGCTCTACGTGTACGAGCAGTACACGGTGGGCACCGACGCCTCGATCGACCGGGCCTGGGCCGCTGCCCTCGTCCTGATCGCCTTCGTCATGATCCTCAATCTGGTGGCCCGCGGCATCGCCCGCTGGAAGGCCCCGAAGACCGGCCGCTGACCGCGGCTACGAAAGAAGCAGTGATTCTCATGGCCAAGCGAATCGACGTCAGCGGCCTCTCCGCCTTCTACGGCACCCACAAGGCCATCGACGACATTTCGATGACCGTGGAGCCCCGCTCCGTGACCGCCTTCATCGGCCCGTCCGGCTGCGGCAAGTCCACCTTCCTCCGCACCCTCAACCGCATGCACGAGGTCACCCCCGGTGGCCGCGTCGAGGGCAAGGTCCTCCTCGACGACGAGAACCTGTACGGAGCGGGCGTCGACCCGGTCGCGGTCCGCCGTACGGTCGGCATGGTCTTCCAGCGCCCGAACCCCTTCCCCACCATGTCGATCTTCGACAACGTGGCGGCGGGTCTCCGGCTGAACGGCAAGTTCAAGAAGAACGAGCTGCAGGACGTCGTCGAGCGGTCCCTCAAGGGCGCCAACCTCTGGAACGAGGTCAAGGACCGCCTGAACAAGCCCGGCTCCGGCCTCTCCGGCGGCCAGCAGCAGCGTCTGTGCATCGCCCGCGCCATCGCGGTCGAGCCGCAGGTCCTGCTGATGGACGAGCCCTGCTCGGCCCTCGACCCGATCTCCACCCTCGCCATCGAGGACCTGATCGGCGAGCTGAAGGAGCGCTTCACGATCGTCATCGTGACGCACAACATGCAGCAGGCGGCCCGCGTCTCGGACCGCACCGCGTTCTTCAACCTCGCGGCGGTCGGCCAGCCCGGCAAGCTGATCGAGATCGACGACACGGAGCGGATCTTCTCCAACCCGTCCGTCCAGGCGACCGAGGACTACATCTCGGGCCGCTTCGGCTAGGCGACATCACGCGGCTCCGCCGCGCGGGCCCTCCCGGGCCCCCACACACGTCCTGCGGTGCTGCATGGCGGTGCCACCGCAAGGCGAAAGGGCCGGCTCCCCCTGGGTGGGGGGAGCCGGCCCGCTTCTTTTCCCCAGCCCCCGGCTGTGATCCGGATCACGCCAACCCTGCCGCCCGCCTGTCGGTCATACGTACGCCAGACACACACCAGGGGGATCCTTTGCGCAGTACCAAATACCTGACGGCCGCCGCGTGCGCCGCCGTACTGGGCGCCACCGGCCTGTCTCCGGCCGCGGCCGCACCCACCGCTCCGGCGGCCCCCGCGAAGCCCGTGGCCAAGGACGCCGCCGACTTCAACGGCGACGGCTACGCCGACCTGGCCATCGGCGCCCCGAGCGCCACCGTCAACCACCTCAAGCGGGCCGGCCTGGTCTCCATCGTCTACGGCTCCCCCACCGGCCTGCGCCACGACCGGCAGCAGCTGATCAGCCGCGCCACCCCGGGCATCCCGGGCGAGCCGGTGGCAACCGAGGGCGGCTGGGGGCATCACGCCACCCACGGAGACCTGGACGCGGACGGCTACGACGACCTGCTGATCGGCACCGGCGGGGACAACCTGGTCCTGTGGGGCGGAAAGTCCGGCATCTCCGGAGGCACCACCCTCCCGAAGGGCGCCGGCACCATCCAGTCGCCCAGGACCAGTGGGACCGGGGGCGGGATCGGGGATGTCAACGGCGACGGCAAGGACGACCTCGTCCTGCACGCCCAGGCCTTCAAGTCCCCCACCCCGTCGCCGGGCATCCTCACCCAGTACGGCCCGCTCGACCGTGCCACGGGCAAGCCGGCCTCCGCCCAGTTCCGGGACACACTGACCAAGGACGGGGTGCAGGTCCACGGCGTCTCGGTCGGCGACATGACCGGTGACGGCATCGCGGACATCGTGGGGTCGGGGAACAGGGGCAACAACATCCTCAAGGCTGCGGCTGTCGTACTGAAGGGAACCCGCACCGGACCGGTCCCCGGCGGCACGATCGACGCGGTGGCGGGCGCCGAGTTCGGCGACATCAACGGGGACGGATACCGCGACCTGGTGAGCAAGTCCTGGGCCTACAACCCCGACCGGAGCGGCGGGATCCACGTCACCTACGGCGGCCCCGACGGCATCAGCAAGACCCTGCCCGGTCGCCGCTACGACCAGGACACCCCCGGGGTCCCGGGCGTCAACGAGAAGGACGACCGCTTCGGATCCGACTTTGCCCTCGGCGATGTGGACCAGGACGGCTACGCAGACGTGATCGTCGGCGCCCCGTTGGAGTCGGGCTCGGAAGGCGGCTACACCGGTGCGGGGGCGATCACCGTGCTGCGCGGCAGCAAGACCGGCGTGACCGGCACCAGAGCCCAGGTCTTCACCCAGAACTCCAAGGGCATCCCCAGCAACTCCGAGAACCCCGACCACTTCGGCCAGGCGGTCACCGTCCTCGACGCCGACAAGAACGGCACGCCCGAGGTCTACGTCGGTGGGAACGGCGAGGACGGCTGGGTGGGCCGGGTCTGGCAGCTGCAGACCGGCGTCACGGGAGTGACCGGCACCGGCGCCAAGTCCTTCGACCTGGGCGGCGGCTACGGCAGCGCCCACTTCGGCGAGTGGTTCGGCAAGTAGGCACGCCCACCAGGTCGGCCCTCGTCAGCCACGGGGCCGACCCTCATTCACCGCCACACAGTTCCACGGGGGGACACCCAACCATGCGCATGCGTACGCTCCTCACCACGGCCATCTCCACAGCCGCCATCCTCGGCCTCACCACCCTGACCCCTGCCGCCGCGGCCGCACCCACCGCTCCGACGGCCCCCGCGAAGCCCGTGGCCAAGGACGCCGCCGACTTCAACGGCGACGGCTACCCGGACCTCGCGATCGGCGCCCACACCGCCACCGTCGACGGCGTCGCGCGGGCCGGCGCCGTCACCGTGGCCTACGGCTCGGCCACCGGCCTGAAGTACGACACGGCCGCCGTCATCAGCCAGGCCACCCCCGGCGTCCCCGGCGACCCGGCCCAGGACGGCAAGTGGCGCGAGCCCGCGGCACACGGCGACTTCGACGGCGACGGCTACGACGACCTGTACATCCGCTGGGCTGAGAAGAACATGATCCTCTGGGGCTCCCAGAGCGGTATCACGGGCGCCACCACCACTCTCCCGGCGGGCACCTACACGGCCGCCGATCCCAAGCTGCTCGGCGGCGCCTTCGGCACCGGCGACGTCAACGGCGACGGCACCGACGACATCGTGATCCGCTCCCACGGCGGCATCAACTTCGGCCTGAGCGTCCTGTACGGGCCGGTCAACCGCAGCACGGGCAAGGCCGCTTCCACCGTCTTCCGCAACATCGAGAAGGAAGACCGGATGGGCGGGCCCCGCGGCATCTTCGTCGGAGACGTCACCGGCGACGGGTTCGCGGACGTCGCCGTCAGCGGCCACTGGGACTACAAGCCCAAGAACACCGTCCTCAAGGGCAGCCGCACCGGCCTGGTCAAGGGCGGCGGCACGTACAAGGAGTACGCGGACTACTCGAACGTCACCGGCTCCGCCTTCGGTGACCTCAACGGCGACGGATACCTGGACCTGGCCATCGGCCTCGACGCATCGCGGACCGACAGCGACCGGGAGTCCGTCAGCGTGAACTACGGCGGCCCCGACGGCCTCAACACCACCGCGCCCGGCCGCCTCTTCACCCAGTCCTCCACCGGCGTCCCGGGCGTCGCCGAGAAGGACGACCGCTGGGGAAGCACCCTGGCGATCACCGACACCGACGGCGACGGCTCCGCGGACCTGCTGGTCGGCGCCCCGTACGAGACCGGCGACGACGCGGCCACCACCGCCCGGTCCGGTGCCCTCACCGTGCTGCGCGGCAGCGCGAGCGGGATCACCACCACCGGCGCGAAGACCCTCACCCAGAACACCGCGGGCATCCCCAGCACCTCCGAGAACGACGACCACTTCGGCTCCGCGCTCACCGCGATCGACACCGACAAGGACGGCAAGCCCGAGGTCTACGTCGGCGGCAACGGCGAGGACGGCTACGTCGGCCGCGTCTGGAAGCTCGCCACCGTGCCCGGCACCGGCCTCACCGGCACCGGCGCCACCAGCTTCGGCCTGACCGCCCTCGGCGGCACCTCCGGCGCCTCCAACTTCGGCTACCGCTTCGCAGGCTGACCCGGCCGCCTCTCCCACAAGGACCTTCACCCATGCGCAAGAACACCCTGCTGACCGCAGCCGCCTGCGCGGCCACCGTCCTCGGCCTCATCGGAACCGCCCCGGCCACCGCTGCCACCACCGCGGCACCCGCCACGACTTCGGCGACCGCCACGACCGCCACCACCTCGGCGCTCGCCGCCCCCGACACCGCCGACTTCAACAACGACGGCTACCCGGACCTCGCCATCGGCGCCCACACCGCCACCGTGAACGGCCTGAAGAAGGCGGGGGCGGTGTCCGTGGTCTACGGCTCGGCCACCGGCTTCCAGCACGACAAGGCGTCCGTCATCACCCAGTCCACCCAGGGCGTCGAGGGCGATCCCAGCGAGGGCAACCACTGGAGCCACGTCAGCGGCCACGGCGACTTCGACCACGACGGCTACGACGACCTGCTGATCGCCAGCTACAGCAAGCTGCAGATCCTCTGGGGCAGCAAGCAGGGCATCACCGGCGCCTCCGTCAGCGTCCCGACCGGATGGGAGCACACCGGAGGACCGGACCGCCTCCAAACCGCCGCCGCCATCGGCGACGTCAACGGAGACGGCACCCCGGACATCCTCTCCACGACGTGGGGCAGCGGCCGCCTCGGCCACGCCCTGGTGACGGAGTACGGCCCGTTCGACCGGACCACGGGCAAGCCGAAGTCGGTCGTCCACCGCGACACCGCGTCCCAGGACGGTCACGACACCTCCGCCGTGCAGGCCGGCGACATGACCGGCGACGGCATCGGCGACGTGCTGATCGGCGGCTACACCAAGCAGTGGGTGCGCAAGACCACGCTGTTCAGGGGCACGCGCACCAACGGCCTGGTCAAGGTCGGCGACGTGCCCAATGCCTCCTCCGGCAGCTTCGGCGACATCAACGGGGACGGCCACCAGGACTTCGTGAGCCGCGGCGACGAGAAGGTCACCGTCATCTACGGCGGCCCGGGCGGCGTCAGCGCCACCCTCCCGTCCCGCTCCTACAGCCAGGCCAGCGCCGGCGTGCCCGGCACGAGCGAGACCGGGGACCTCTTCGGCAGCACGGTCGCCGTCGCCGACACCGACCAGGACGGCTACGCCGACATCCTCATCGGCGCCCCCGGCGAGACCGGCACGGACCCCGCGACCACCGCACGCTCCGGCGCCATCACCGTCCTCCGCGGCAGCAAGACCGGCGTCACCACCACCGGCGCCAAGTCCTTCACCCAGAACTCGGCCGGCATCCCCAGCACCTCCGAGCTCGACGACAAGTTCGGCACCACCATCCGCGTCCTGGACAGCGACAAGGACGGCAAGCCCGAGGTCTACATCGGCGGACACGGCGAGGACAACTTCACCGGCCGGGTCTGGAAGCTGAAGACCGACACCACCGGCGTCACCGGCACCGGCGCCACCAGCTTCAACCTCGCCGACCTCGGCGGCTCGAAGGGCCTCGCCTCCTTCGGCTTCCGCACCGCCGGCTGACCGAAGCCCCGGTCCTCACCGAAAGCCTCGTCCTCACCGGAGCCATCACCCATGCGCAAGCAGAACCTGCCCCTCGCCGCCCTGTGCGCGGCCACCGTCCTCGGACTCACCGCCCCGACCGCCGCCACGGCCGCCACCCCGGCCGCCCCGGCGACCACCGCCGCCACCCCGGCCGATTCGGCCGACTTCAACGGCGACGGCTACCCGGACGTGGCGACCAGCGCCCCCACCGCCGCCGTCTCGGGCCTGGCCCGGGCCGGCGCGGTCGCGGTCCGGTACGGCTCGCCCACCGGCCTCCAGAAGCCACCCGACTGCTTCTGGTCCTGCGCGGCGGCAAGAACGGCATCACCGGCCACTACACCGGCGCGCTGAGCACGGCCGACGGCGGCCGGATCAACGTGACGTACGGCGGCCCCAACGGCGTCAGCACCACGGTCCCCGCCCGTGCGTACACCCAGGACACCGCCGGCGTCCCGGGCGTGAGCGAGATGGGCGACCGCTTCGGGCACGCCGTCTCCGTCGGCGACACGGACCAGGACGGTTACGCCGACATCGTCATCGGCGCCTCCTACGAGACCGGCTCGGACGCCGCGGCCACCTGGTCCGGCTCCGTCACCGTCCTGCGCGGCAGCGCGACCGGGGTCACCACCACCGGTTCCAAGCTGCTCACCCAGGACTCGGCGGGCGTCCCCAGCACCTCCGAGAAGGACGACCACTTCGGCTCCGCGGTCAACGTGATCGACACGGACAAGGACGGCAAGGCCGAGGTGTACATCGGCGGCTACGGCGAGGACGCGTACGCGGGCCGGGTCTGGAAGCTGAAGACCGACGCCACCGGCGTCACCGGCACCGGCGCCACCAGCTACGGCCTCAACGACCTCGGCGGCCCGGCCGGCCGCGCCCACTTCGGCTTCGCGTTCGGTTCGGGCGGCAACGACCTCTCCCTGCGCAGCTGAGCCCGCGGCCCAGCCGACCCGACCCGACCCGGGTGCAGTGACGACGAAAGCCCCGCCGGATCCTCCGATCCGGCGGGGCTTTCGTCACGTACTGCCGAAGGCCTCAGACGAAGGCGAGGTTGACCACCCAGAAGCTGAGCGCCGCGACCAGCGCCGCGGCCGGCATGGTGATGAACCAGCCGAGGATGATGTTCTTGGCGACGCCCCAGCGGACCGCGTTGACCCGCTTGGTCGCGCCCACACCCATGATCGCCGAGGTGATCACGTGCGTGGTGGAGATCGGCGCGTGGAAGAGGAACGCCGAGCCGAACATGATCGAGGCGCCGGTGGTCTCGGCGGCGAAGCCCTGCGGCGGGTCCAGCTCGATGATCTTCCGGCCCAGGGTCCGCATGATGCGCCAGCCGCCCGCGTACGTACCCAGCGACAGCATCACGGCGCAGGCGATCTTCACCCACGCCGGGATCGGGGCGCCGGATTCCTCGACGTCGGCGATGACCAGGGCCATCACCACGATGCCCATCGTCTTCTGGGCGTCCTGCAGACCGTGGCCGAGGGCCATGGCGGCCGCGGACACGGTCTGGGCGATCCGGAAGCCGCGCTTGGCCTTGTGCGGGTTGGCGCGCCGGAAGATCCACATGATGGCGACCATCACCAGATAGCCGACGACCATGCCGACCACCGGGGAGACGAACATCGGGATGACGATCTTCTCGACCACCCCGTCCCAGATGACGTCGATGCCGCCGGCCAGCGCCGCGCCCACCATGCCGCCGAACAGCGCGTGGGAGGACGAGGAAGGCAGTCCGAAGTACCAGGTGATCAGGTTCCAGACGATCGCGCCGACCAGCGCCGCGAACAGGATCCACATGCCCCGGTTGCCGTGGGGCGTCTCGATCAGGCCCTGGCTGACCGTCTTGGCGACCCCGCTGCCCAGGAAGGCGCCGGCGAGGTTCATGACCGCCGCCATCGCCAGGGCCGCGCGCGGGGTCAGCGCCCGCGTCGAGACGGAGGTGGCGATGGCGTTCGCGGAGTCGTGAAAACCGTTGGTGTAGGTGAAGCCGAGCGCGACACCGATGGTCACGACCAGCGCAAAGGTGTCCACGAGGTTCAGGACTCCTTGACCGCGATGGTCTCCACCGTGTTCGCGACGTGCTCGAACGCGTCGGCCGCCTCCTCAAGCACATCCACGATCTGCTTGAGCTTGAGCACCTCGATGGCGTCGTACTTGCCGTTGAACAGGTGGGCAAGGAGCTTGCGGTGGATCTGGTCGGCCTGGTTCTCCAGCCGGTTGACCTCGATCCAGTACTCCGTGAGGTTGTCCATCGTCCGCAGGTGCGGCATGGCCTCGGCGGTCAGCTCGGCCGCCCGCGCCAGCACCTCGATCTGCTGCTCGACCCCCTTGGGGAGCTCCTCCACGTTGTAGAGGACGACCAGGTCGACGGCCTCCTCCATGAAGTCCATGATGTCGTCGAGGGAGGAAGCGAGGGAGTAGATGTCCTCGCGGTCGAACGGCGTGATGAAGGAGGAGTTCAGCTGGTGGAAGATCGCGTGGGTCGCGTCGTCTCCCGCGTGCTCCGCCGCCCGCATCCGCTCCGCGATCTCGGCCCGGGCGGACGAGTCCGCCCCGAGCAGTTCCATCAGGAGCTTGGAGCCCGTGACGATGTTGTCCGCGGAGGCGGCGAACATGTCGTAGAAGCTCGTCTCCCTGGGGGTCAGACGAAATCGCACGTGAGGTCCTCGGGGTGCATTGGATTCGGTCAGGCTGATGCTAGGCGCATCCTCCGGCCACGGCTAACCGGCAGTTCCCCAGTGTCCTCCATCAGGCAGAGTGAGGGCCACGGGCCCCTGCCACTCCGGGCGAAGCCCGGTAACCTATACCCATGAGGGGTATGCCCTCCGGGTGTGCCCCCCTTCATCTGCGGACCACGGGAGGACGCATGACGACCACCGAGACCGAGCCCGCCGGCGTCCACGGCTACCACCACCAGAAGGAAGAGCACCTCAAGCGGCTCCGCCGGATCGAGGGCCAGATCCGAGGTCTGCAGCGGCTCGTCGACGAGGACGTCTACTGCATCGACATACTCACGCAGGTCTCGGCCAGTACGAAGGCCCTGCAGTCCTTCGCGCTCCAGCTGCTGGAGGAGCACCTGCGGCACTGCGTCGCCGACGCGGCGGTCAAGGGCGGCGAGGAGATCGACGCGAAGGTGGAAGAGGCGACCAAGGCCATCGCCCGCCTGCTGCGCACCTGACCGGGGCCGCGCCCCGGGGCGCGGCCCGCTACCCCCACCCGATGCCCAGCAGGACCTCGTCGATCCGGTCCTGGCTGAGCCGGTCCTCCAGCGCCGCGGACGCCGCGATGATCAGTTCACCGCACAGTTCGATCTCGGCGAGAGCCACGTGGTCCTGCACCGTCGCACTGCCTACGGGAGTCACGCATGCCCCCTCTCTCCGACCGAATCGGCTCTCAGCGTAGGGAGACCGCGACTCCGCGCGCATGACACGGATGGACCATTTCCGGATACCGGCTCTGGCCAGAACCCGCCGACGGCCGGTCTAGTCCGCGATCTTCCCGGCGTAGATGTCCTCGCCCGCCGGCAGCACCACCGTCACCGGCGATCCGAAGGCGTACAGCAGCGTGGTGGAGGACACGTCGATCACTCCGTTGTTGACGTAACTGAACCGGTGCCTGACCTTCCGCAGCCGGCCCTCCTCGTCGAGGTAGACGTCGAAGGGCACCGTGTCCTTGCTGAACCCTTTCGCCGCGGCCTCCAGCGCCCCCCGTGCCTGCGGGGAGGCGCTGCGCGCGGCCCGGCCGATGTCCGTGGTCCCGCGGTAGTGCCGCACCTTGGTGCCGGACAGCTCGGTCTCGCCGACGTACGTGACCCGGTCCGCGCCGCGCAGCAGCTCGGCCGCGGCCAGCGGGTCCGTGGCCCCGCCGGTGACCAGGTTCCCGTCGGCGAGGGTGGTGGTGTCCACCCGGACCCACTTGTCGGCGGGCACCCCGGCCCCCCGGTTCTTCATGTAGAGGGCGCCGGGCGCGAGCAGCTCGGTGATCGGCCGGTGTCCCGGCTTGCCGGTCACGTCGGCCGGCAGCATCACCAGCAGCTGCCCCATCTGCTTCCGGAAGTCGACCCCGCCCTCACCGCGGATGGTGACCCGGGTGCCGCCCGTTGCCATCTCCATCGCCGTCCGCGCCCGCGCGCTCCCGGCCCGGGCCAGTACGTCCGCGGCCCCGCGCACCGCGGCCGTGCCGTCGGCCGGCTGCTGCGGATCGCCCGTCCCGCATCCGTTCGCCGCCACCAGGGCCGCCAGGACGGCCAGGGCCGTTGCGGGACCACGCCTGTGCCGGTGCACCACCATCGCCTGCCAACCCCCAACGCATGAACGCCGTTCGCCCGGGCCCCACCCGTTCCGCTTAACGAGGGCCCCGGACCGCCGTCACGGCTGCCGGGGCGAGATGCACCACATCGGGAGCACCCCGTGGGGGGCGTCCGGCGGCTCCGGTGAAACTCCGGGCGGCCGGGTACCGTTGCATCGTGGACTCGCACAGCAAAGCGCACCCTGCCCCTCCGGTTGCGGCCGTACCGCTTCCCCGCGCGACCGAGGCCTCCCATCCCACCGACACCGTCGAACGCGGTTCGTTCGCCGTGGCCGTCTGCGGCTGCGGCTGGCGCGGCCCGGCCCGCCGCTCTCGTGACAAGGCCCGCCTGGACGCGGCCGCCCACAGCACCCACTGAAGATCGGTAGCCCGTTCGGCCTCCCCGGCTGGCCGGTCGGCGCCCGACCGGATGCCCTGTACGGGAGAGCCCGCTGCGCAGAGCCCGCCGCGGGAGGCACTTCCACGAGGTACTCCCCCAGGGCGGATGCGCATGCCGGCAGCACGACGACTCGCACCCCGGGCCGCGGCCGTCCTCTGGACCCTGCTCTTCGCCCTCGCCCCCGTGCCCGACCGGGCCTGGGCCAAGCCCGTCGGCACCGCGGACGGGCCGGGCGACGTGGCCCTGGCCATCGGGGCCACCACGGCCCCCGCGGTGGCCACCGGCCTGTGGCTGCGCTCCCGCTACCGCCGCGACGAATCCCCGTCCGACGGCGAAACCGGCCCGGGCGGCGACCCCTGACCCCCCGCCCGCCCCGCCCGGCGGCGGTCCGGCTCTGCTTCGGCGTGGCCGGGCTGTGCCTGCTGGTGGCGGTCCTGCTGACGGTCTGGGACGCGTACGCCCACGGCTGAGACTACGCGGCCAGGTCGTTCTCGCAGCTGCTGGACCGGGGCAGGTCCACCGGCTGGGCCAGCCCGCGCCTGCGGGACCGTACGAGCCATCCGATCCGCGGGGACGCGGCGATCGCCCGCGCCAGCGGGGTGAGCAGGGCCATGGCGAGCGGCGCGAGCAGCAGCACCACGGCCGTGCCCAGCGCCAGCCCGCCGATGACGTCGGTCGGGTAGTGGACCCCCATGTAGACCCGGCAGAGGCCTTCCAGCAGGGCGATGCCGATCCCGAGGAACCCGAGCCTGCGGTTGGCGATGAACAGGCCGACGCCGAGGGCCATGGCGAGCGTCGCGTGGTCGCTCACGAAGGAGAAGTCGGTCTTCCCGTCCGCCAGCACCTCCAGCCCGCCGTGCTGCCGGAAGGGCCGTGGCCGGCCCACGAACTGACGCAGCGGAATGTTGACGAGCAGCGCGATCCCGGCGGCGAGCGGGGTCCACACGAGCGCGGCGAACCCCTCCGCCGCCGCGGCACCCGGCAGCCTCCTGACGCCGCGCCAGCACCAGAGCACGAGCAGCACCAAGGCCAGCAGGAGACCGTACTCGCCGACGAACCCGACGACCCGGTCGAGCCAGCCCGGGGCGTCCTGGGCCAGGCCGTTGATCTCGTACAGCAGGCTTACATCCACGTTCGGCCCACCGGCCGTGAGTCCAGCCATGGCGATGCGGCCCCTTGCCCTCTGCTTGGTCCCCTGCGGACGCACCCCTGTGTGCGCCCCTTCGGCCCCCCGGCGTCCAACCGGTGATCAACCCCCACGCCCATGGAACGCCCGTTCTGGCGCGCACGTTCCACTCTCCACCGAATGATCACGCCAACGTTATCCAAGAGTGACGCATCGTCGCAGCTCAGGGCCTTGGCTTCACGGAGTGTTGCCGGCTGCGCGGTGGTCGGGCAGCGCCTCCGCGCCGTCCTTGGTGACCCGGGTGGCTCCGAAGTAGTCAGGGGTGTCGATCTTGTCGAACCGGATCACCGCACCGGTGAACGGGGCGTTGATCATGTACCCGCCGCCCACGTACAGCCCGACGTGCCGGATCGCGCGGGAGTTGTTCAGATCGTCGGAGAAGAACACCAGGTCCCCGGGCAGCAGTTCGCCCCGCGCGGGGTGCGGTCCGGCGTTGTACTGGTCGTTGGCCACCCGGGGCAGCCGGATCCCCACGGTCTCGTACGCGGCCTGCGTCAACCCGGAACAGTCGAACCGCCCGTTGTCCGCGGGCCCGCCCTCACCACCCCACAGGTAGGGCGTGCCGAGTTGCTTCTGCGCGAAGTAGATGGCCCCGGCGGCCTGCTGGGAGGGGGCGACGCGGCCGACGGGGGCGGCGAAGCTCTTCTCCAGGCTGCGGATGGTCTTCACATAGCCCTGGGTCTCCTTGATGGGCGGCACCCCGCCCGCCTTGATCACCCGGTAGGGGCCCGCGTTGTACGCGGCCAGCATGTTGTCCACCAGGTCGCCGGGCACGTTCTTGACGTCCTTGGAGAGGGCGCAGTCGTAGGTCGCGGCCGACGGGATCGCGTCGTTGGGGTCCCAGATGTCCCGGTCGCCGTCCCCGTCCCCGTCGACGCCGTACCTGGCCCAGGTTTCGGGGATGAACTGCGCGATGCCGCGCGCGTCGGCATGGCTCACCGCAGTCGGCTTCCAGGCGCTCTCCTGGTACAACTGGGCTGCGAGCAGGGCCGGGTTGAGGGCGGGGCAGAGGTTGCCCCACTTCTGCACGAGCGGCTGGTAGGCCGCCGGCACGGCCCCCTTGACGAGGTTCACCGACCGTCCGCCGCCGCCGGTCGCGATGCCCGCGGCCGCCGAGTACGTCCCGACGACGAGCAGCGCGACGAAGCTGAGGCACAGCCCGATCCCGATCCCGCCGGCCATCCAGAACTTGCGCACGATTCAACCCTGCCCCATCGCCCGGATGCTGACATCCCCTTCGCCAGTGTGTCTGCCGACTACTTCACGGGGAAGCCCGAACAGGCCACGCTCGAGTAGTCCCTGGCCCCCCGGACGTGCAGCACCTGCACGGTCCAGTCGCCAGGGTCGTTGGCCAGCGGGATCGCCGGGTAGGTCCTCCGCTTGCCCTCGTTGTCGGTGAAGTGCGAAGCGAAGTCGTCCGGGTAGGTGAGGACCAGGTCCTGGGTTTCGGCCTTGGCCATGCTGCCGAGGTCGACGGGCTTGCTGGTGTAGCCGATGTCCAGGTTCGCCTGCCTGACCTCCGTGTAGGGCCGCCCGGTGCGGAAGTCGATCTCGTGCGGCGGCTTGACGGCGACGGAGAGGTAATACGGCAGCGGCTCCGTGTGGTACGGCTTCAGGAACAGCTTGACCTTGACCTTTCCCCCGCCCTGCGGGGTGACGGAGGTCAGCAGGAACTGCGAGCGCTCCTCGTTCGGCAGGTTGCAACTGCCGTCCCCTGCCGTGGTGCCGCTCCAGTACTCCCGGGACGGTCCCTTCGTTTCGACGTGGTCGGGCGCTGCGCCCGCAGCAGTGGAACCGGAGGGTGCGGGCGCCCCGCCCTGCTGCCCGGCCGGGGGCTGGCCCGCCGGCGTCCCGCTGCCCTGGGCCCGGGTGCCGCCCTTCCCTTCTCCCTCGCCCTGGAACGCCAGGTACCCGCCCACCGAGCCGGCGGCCACCAGCATGCCCGCGGCCACCGCGAGCGCCCAGCGCGGCAGCCGCCGGGCGGGCGGCGCGGCCGGCATCGGGGGCGCGGGGACGTAGGTGGGCGCGTTGGCCGGGGCGTACGTGGGCGCGTTGGCCTGGGCGTACGTCGGGACGTACGTGGGGACGTACGCAGGGCTGTACGCGGGGGCGGCGCCCGCCGTGGAGACCGCGCCCGCCGCGCCCGCCGCGCCCGCCGTGCCCGCCGCGCCCGCCGTGGACGGCAGCCCGGGCAGCTGCGGCGCCTCGCCGGTCGCCGCGAGGCCCGCGTACACCGGGTCGTCGACCAGCGCCGAGTCCACCGCGCAGCGCCGGATCACCTCGGCGAGCCCCGGCCGGTCCGCCGGGTCCTTCGCCACGCAGGCCTCGATGAGCGCCGCCAAACCCGGCTCCACCCCGGCCACGTCGATCTCGCCGTGCACGGCCCGGAAGCTCACGCCCGAGGCTTCGCCCGTGCCGTACGGCGCGCGGCCGGTCGCCGCGTACGCGATCGTCGCGCCGAGCGCGAAGACGTCCGCCGCGTCGGCCACCTCGTTGCGGAGCAGCACCTCCGGGGCCGTGTAGCCGGGGGTGCCGGGTGCCAGGCCGTCCTGGGTGAGTGCCGTCTGGGTCTCGCCCTTGGCGATGCCGAAGTCGATCAGCTGCGGCCCCTGCGCCCCCAGGATCACGTTCTGCGGCTTCAGGTCCCGGTGCGTCACCCCGTACGCATGGACGCTCGCCAGCCCCTCCGCCAGCGCCGCGAACAGCCGCCGGCAGGTCTCCGCCGGCAGTGCGCCCCGGGCTCCCACCGCATGGCTGAGCGTGGGGCCGGCCACGTACTCCGTCGCCAGCCAGTACGGCGGGGCCGCCAGCGACGCGTCGATCAGGTTCGCCGTGTACGCCGAGCGGACCGCCCGCACGGTCTCCGCCTCCCGGCGGAACCGGGCCAGCGCCTCGGGGTGGCCGGTGATCTCGTCGCGGATCACCTTCACCGCGACCAGCCGCCCGCCGGGCGACCTCGCCAGATAGACCTGCCCCATCCCGCCGGCCCCCAGCCGGGCCAGCAACGCGTGCGCGCCGATCTGCGCGGGATCGGTGTCTCTCAAGGCCTCCATGCGCACGAGCCTGCCATACCGATTCCCGTGTTCCGCCCGCGGGTTGGGTGCGGTCGGCTTCCGGCAGGACGCTGCTCAGCGCGGTGCGACGTACAGGCTCTGCACCCCGCGTCCGATGGGGCCCTTCTCGTCGTGCAGCCGGGCGTCCGCGAGCCCGATGCCGGCCGGGTCCACGCTCGTGCGGGCCTCCACGCAGGCCCAATCGCCGACCGGGTGCCGGTGCAGATGCACCGTCAGGTCGCTGTTGATGAACAGGAAGGAGCGGATGTCCATGACCGCGCTGATCCCGTTGCCGGAGTCGGCCGCGATCAGGATGCGGTCCAGCGGGCGCGGCTCGTCCCCGGCGATCAGCGGCACCTTCATCCGCATCCAGCAGGTGCCGGGTCCGGGCTCCAGGAAGGCTCCGGTGGTGAACCGGGTCTCCATGGCGGTGTGGTAGCCGACGTCCCACGGCACCGGGAAGAAGGGGGTCGCCCCCACCTCGCCCGGCGGCGGCAGCTGCGGACCGGAGAGCACGGCCGGGACGGCCTCCGCGGCCACCCGCACCCGCAGGGCGCGCGCCAGCATCACCGGCGCGTCCGCGCCCTCCGGGGTGAGCGCCGCCTCGACCACCTCGGTGCTGCGGCCGGCCCGCAGCACGGTGGTGGTGACGGCCAGGCCGCCGATCGGTACGGGCCGCAGGATCTCGTACGTGATCCGCGCGATCCGCATGTCGGTACGGGCACCGGGGCGCTCCTCGACGGCCCGGCCGAGCAGGGCGGCGGGCGGCCCGGCGTGCTGCGAGCCGGGATCCCAGGGACCCCGCGTGAACTCGGTGGCGGTGAACCGCCCGGCATCAACCCGCTCGAAGAACCCCTCGACAGTGCCCATGCGGCCCACGCTACCCACCGGTAATCACCGGCACCAGCCCCTCGCCGACCCCGTGCGCAACGGCTCAGCGAGCGAAACCCAGGCTCACCCCGAGCCCCACCAGCACCGACCCGATGGCCCGGTTCAGCGCCTTCTGCGCCTTCAGCATCCGGTCCCTCAGCCGGGAGTTGGAGAAGAACAGCGCGACCGCCCCGAACCAGGCCAGATGGGCCACCGCCATGAACAGCCCGTACCCGGCCTGCTGCCAGACCGGCGTGCCCGGGTTCACCACCTGCGTGAAGGTGGACACGACGAACAGCGTGGTCTTCGGGTTCAGCACATTGGTCAGGAAGCCCGACCGCATCGCCCCGAACGGCGACAGCGCCGCCTCCGACTCCAGGTCGACGGCCACCTCGGTGCGCGCCCGGAAGGTCCGGATGCCGATGTAGACGAGGTACGCGGCACCGGCCAGCTTGATCGCGGTGAACAGCTCGGTGGAGGAGGCGATCAGCAGACCCACCCCGAGCATCGTGTACGAGACGTGCACGAGCACTCCGGCGGCGACCCCGGCCGCCGCGAGCAGACCGGTGGTCCGCCCGTACAGGTAGCTGTTCCGCACGACCATGGCGAAATCGGCGCCGGGACTGATCACGGCGAGGAGGGTGATGACTGCAACGGCGATCACTTCTGTCATGAAGGGATGCTGACCTCCCACCGCCCGCCGATCAAGGCCCCTCGGAAAACGGACACTTGGCCACCGACGACACTCGATCCATGACCGCCCTCCCCCTCCTCTCCCTGCGCCCCTTCCGGCTCGCCGACGACGCCCCCCTCCTCCACCGCTGGGTGACCACCCCCGCCGAGCTCCTCACCTGGGCCGGCCCCGCCTTCTCCTGGCCGCTGGACCGGACCCAGCTCACCGCCTACGCCACCGAGCCCGGCCGGCACACCTGGACCGCGGTGGCCCCCGGGCCGGAGCAGGTCCCCGGACCGGATCAGGTCCCCGGGCCGGAGGAGGTCCCCCTCGGGCACATCTCGCTCTGCCGCCACCCCGACGGCTCCGGCGCCCGCCTCGGCCGGGTGCTGATCGCCCCGGAGGCCCGCGGCCGCGGGCTCGGCGAGGCCCTGCTCCGCCAGACCCTGGACCGCGCCTTCGGCGAGCTCGGCCTGCCCGCCCTCGACCTCGGCGTCTACACCCACAACACCCCCGCAGTCCGCCTCTACGAGCGCCTCGGCTTCCGCACCGAAGCGCTCCTGCCGGACGTCGAGGAGGTCGACGGCGTGCGCTGGTCCGCCCTCCAGATGCGGCTCAACGCCCCCGAAGGGTGACAATGGACCACGTGTCCCACGTGTCCCACGAGTCCCACGCATCCCCTGAGCTGAAGGCCGACTGCAGCAGCTGCTTCGCCCTCTGCTGCGTCGCCCTGCCCTTCGCCCGGTCCGCCGACTTCGCCGTCGACAAGGCCGCCGGCACCCCCTGCCGCAACCTCGCGGAGGACTTCCGCTGCGGCATCCACACCCGGCTCCGCGACAAGGGCTTCCAGGGCTGCACCGTCTTCGACTGCTTCGGCGCGGGCCAGCAGGTGTCCCAGGTCACGTTCGGCGGCCGCGACTGGCGCAGCCACCCCGGCACGGCCCGTGCCATGTTCGACGTGTTCCCGGTCATGCGGCAGCTGCACGAGCTGCTCTTCTACGTCACCCAGGCCCTGGCCCTCCCCGCCGCCCGGCCGGTCCACGCCGAGCTGCGCAGCGCCCTGGCCGAGACCGAGGAGCTGACCCGGGCCGACGCGGACGCCCTCGCCGCCGCCGACGTGCCCGCCCTGCGGGCCGGCATCAACACCCTGCTGCTCAAGACCAGCGAGCTGGTCCGCGCCAAGGTGCCCGGCAAGAAGAAGAACCACCGGGGCGCCGACCTGATGGGCGCCCGGCTGGCCGGCGCCGACCTCCGCGGAGCCAACCTGCGCGGCGCCTACCTGATCGCCGCCGACCTCACCCGGGCCGACCTGCGCACCGCCGACCTGATCGGCGCGGACTTCCGCGACGCAGATCTGTCCGGGGCCGACCTCACCGACAGCATCTTCCTCACCCAAGCCCAGCTCAACGCCGCCCGCGGCACCGCCGACACCCGCATCCCGCCCGGCCTGGCCCGCCCCGCGCACTGGGCGGCGTAACGCGACCGCCGGTGCCGCGCCCCGGCTCGTGCTCCGGACGCGGCACCGGCGGGGACCTCAGGGCTTGACCAGGGCGGTCCAGCCGGACGGGCAGACGAGCGCATAGCTACAGGAGTTCTCGTAGACCTCGCCCTGCGTGGTCAGCACCTTGATGAACACGGTCCTGTCCTCGGTGGTGACCGACACGCTGCACGCGGTCTCCGGGAACCCGGGGTTCTGCGGACCCGTCAGATCCCGCCAGGTGTAAGCGCCGTTCGGCAGCACCGACCGCCGCCCGACGAACGCGTTGCCCTTGCTGAGCACGGCGCTGAACTCGAAGTCCCCTGCAGCCTCGGTCGTGTCGATGTCCGCACACGGCCCGGGCGGCCCGGCCGGCCCCCGCTCCCCCTTCGGACCCCGCGGCCCCTGACAGCCGTGGCCGCCGCCCGCCGGCTTCTTCGCCGCCTTGCCTGCCTTGCCGGCCTTTCCGGCCTTGCCTGCCTTGCCGGCCTTGCCTGCCTTGGCCGGGGCGGTCCTGGCGTGGTCACAGGAATCGCCCCCACCCGGGCCGTGATCGGCCGCCACGGCAGGGGCCGAGAACCCCGCGAGCGCCAGCGCCAGCGCCAGCGCGAACCCCCTCGCCGGCCAAACACGCCGGCCGCCCTTTGATGCGGAACCCATCCGTTTGCTCCTTGCGTCGTACGACGTACCGAACGCGGTGGAGCATCCCCCGCAACACGGCGTACGGATGGAACGAATGGCGGAATGTCGGACGTATGTCAGCGGGTTGGTCCAACGACACGCCGCTCCACTGGGCCGAACGGCGGCCGCCCGGCCGAGCACGCACCGGGACGCCCATCATTGCCCGCCGTCACCCCCCGTGATACACAGAGTGACGGAACGTGATGGTCTGCGTCCGGGCGGCGAGATCAGGTAAAGGAAGCCGCCAAGTCGACATACGGCGGCGGTTTCATCAGCGAAGATAGGACATGACCCCTGCCGGTCCGGCACGGGCGGATGGAACTACCCATACAGGGGCGGTGAGTTACATGATCCTGGCAGCCGAAAAGGGCGACATCACCACCATCATCGGCGGAATCGCCCCGAACTGGGGGCCGTTCGGCAGTCTCGGCAATGAAGCGAAGGTCATGATCGAGGTGGTCATGGCCGTGGCGATCCTCCTCTGCCTCGGCATCGCCATCTGGGGCGCGGCCAAGCAGCGCATCGGCGCGACCGCACTCCGCGACACGTTCAGCGCGGAACAGGGCAAGGGCCTGATCGTGGCCGGACTCACGGGAGTCTTCATCATCGGCTCGCTCGGGACGCTGTTCACCATCGTCTACGGGATGGCCGTCTAGCCGAGCCTGCCCGTCCCCGCCCGCTGAGGTTGCGCTGCCTGATGACGATTCACCACACGCTACCGTCGTACGACGCGGAGGGGGCGGATACGGAATGACCGAGGACCAGTACGGGGCCGGGGGTGCGGTCGGCGGCACGGGCCAGACCCGCACCCGCCTGCCGGACTCCCCGTCCGACCCCTACGGCACCCCGCGCCGCCCCACCCGTTCCTCCCGCGGGCTGGTCACGGTGGTCGGCGTGGTCGTCCTGCTGATCGCGGCGATCGCGTTCGCGAACCAGAGCGACGAATCTCCGGCGGACCGGGGCACGGACACCCCGGCGGCCTCCTCACCGACGGCACCGTCGGGGGTGGCCCCGGTCGACGCCAAGAACGGGACGATCCCGTCCGGATTCGCACAGACGGAGCAGGGGGCGCAGTCTGCCGCCGCGAACTACGCGGTCGCGCTGGGATCTGACGGCATGTTCAATACGGCCCGGCGGCACGCCATCATCGACGCCATCGCCGACACCGGCACCAGAGACAGACTGCGAGCCGCATTCGACGCCGACTACTCGGCCGGCCTGCTGTCCCAGATCGGCCTCACCAAGGACGGGCTCGCCCCGGCCGGGACCACCTTCGTCAGCCGGACGCTGCCGTCCGGCACCAAGGTCCGCAACTTCTCCGGAGGCGCAGCCGTCGTCGACGTCTGGTGCGTCGGTCTGTTCGGCCTGACCGGCGAGAAGTCCACCAACCCGGTGACCAGCAACTGGTTCACCACCTCGGTCACGCTGAAGTGGAGCGGCTCCGACTGGAAGGTCGTCGAGACGGCGCAGCAGGAAGGCCCCACGCCGGTCACCGGCGACGACCCGGTATCCCCGTCCGACCAGATCAACGGAGCGGTCGAGCAGTTCGGAGGCTTCACTTATGCCCGGTAGCCCCGCCCCCCGCGTGGGGGGCGTCGTCGCGGCCTTCACCGCCCTCCAGGCTGCCGCCATACTGTTCGCCACTCGCGTGGCGGCGGCTCCCACGCCGACCCCGACCCCGTCGCCGAGCGCGAGCAAGGACCCCTGCTCGCTGATCGCCGGCCCCGCCAGGGAGTACTGCGAACGCGGCGAACGCCAACCCGGCAGCGGTTCCGTGCAGCCCGGCCTCGGCCCCGCCGACCCGGCCGACGCGCTCAACCCCCTCGCCGCCCTCTCCAAAGGTTGCGCCGACGCCGCCGTCTGGATCGTCACCGAGCTCAGCCAGATCGTCAAAGGCACGTCCGACGTCGACTTCACCGACGACGGCTTCCTCAAGCACTACGCCATCGTCTTCGCCGCCTCCACCATCCTCACCCTCATCATCTGGCTCCTCGCCGTCGCCAAACGCGCCATCCGCGGCGTCCCCTTCGCCACCGCCGTGTCCGAGGCCGTCGGCTTCCTCTGGCTGACCGTCCTCGCCTCCGCCTTCACCCCGCTCGTCCTCCACGTCGTCGTCAACGCGACCGACGGGGTCTCCGAGACCATCTCCTCCGCCACCGGCAACCAGAGCGACGTCTTCTTCGGCTCCTTCATCGAAGCCCTGAAGAAGGGCGACGGCATCGGCGGCGGCCCGATCATGCTGATCGTCGTCTCCCTCGTCACGATCCTCGCCGCCGGCGTCCTCGCCCTCGAACTCGTCATCCGGGCCGCCCTCCTCTACGTCGGCGCCCTCCTCGGCGTCGTCGTCTACGCCGGGCTCGTCGACCGCAACCTGTGGGGCCACGTCCGCCGCTGGGCCGGCATCATGATCGCCGTCATCCTGGTGAAGCCCGTCATCGTCATCGTCCTCGGCCTCGCCGGAGCCCTGGCCGGCGATCAAGGCCCCAACGCCTTCTCCGCCGTCGTCTCCGGCCTCGCCATCATCCTGCTCGCGATCTTCGCCTCGGCGATGATCTACCGCTTCGTACCCGGCTTCGGCGACGAGATCGCCTCCGCCCGCAGCAACCGCAAGCAGGCCACCGACGGCGCCCAGGCCGCCGCCGTCATCAGCTCCCCGGCCTCCCTCGTCTCCCAGGGCATCAAGACCCACAGCACCCGCAGCGGCGGCGGCGCCCACCGCGCGAGCGGCGGCGGCGCTCCCGCCCCCGCCAACCCGATCTCCGGTGGCGTGGCCGCGCACAGCAGCCGCCCCTCCGGCGGCGGGGCCGGCGGCGGATCTGTCCCCTCCGCCGCACCCCCGCCCCGCCAGAGCACGAGCACGAGGAACACAGGAGGTGACGGGCGTTGACGACCCAGTCCCACCAGATCCACCCGGTCGCGCCCCGCCGCACGTATCTCATCGGCCGGGCCCGGCCCAACGCGATCGTCGGCAAGAACCGCGAAACGGGCGAGATCGCCCTGATCATCGCCGGGGCCTTCCTCGGCATGATGAGCGGACTGCTCGTCCCCGACCTCACCCTGCGCATCGTCAGCCTCGTCGGCTTCCCGATGCTCGCCCTCGCCGCCGTGTACGTCCCCTACCGGGGCCGCACCTTCTACAAGTGGTTCGAGATCAACCGCACCTTCAAGCGGACCCTGCGCCGCGGTACGACGTACCGCTCGGCCGCCATGGAAGCCGGCACCCGCGCCGCCGACGGCCGCGAGATCGAGGTCGGCCCGCCCCCCGGCATCGGCCGCATCAACTGGCTCGCCGCACCCTTCGGCCCCGACGAGATCGCCGTACTCCTGCACGCCGACCGCCGCACCGTCACCGCCGCCATCGAGATCGAGGGCCCGGGCGTCGGACTGCGCGACAGCGAGGACCAGGAAGCCCTCGTCGACCGCTTCGGCACCCTCCTCAAGCACGTCGCCAACGGCGACGGCTTCGTCACCCGCCTCCAGATGCTCGCCCGCACCCTCCCCGCAGACCCCGACGCACACGCCAAGGACGTCGCCCAGCGCGGCGACACCCACGCCCCCGCCTGGCTCGTCGACTCCTACGACCAGCTGCAGTCGATGGTCTCCACCTCCTCCGAGCAGCACCGCGCGTACCTCGTCGCCTGCATGCACTACACCCGCGAGCTCGCCGCCGAGGCGAACGCCATCGCCCGCGCCTCGCACGACCGGAAGGGCCGCCGGCTCAACAAGGACGCCGGCCTCGCCGTCGTCATGGCCCGCGAGCTCACCGACATCTGCGCCCGCCTCGCCGAGGCCGACATCCGCGTCCGCCAGCCCCTCGGTCAGGGCCGGCTCTCCTCCCTCGTGCACTCCATGTACGACCCGGACCACCCCATCGACCACATCCAGGCCATGACCAAGCGCAACGCCTGGCCCGCCGAACTGGACGCGATGGAACCCACCTACCTGCAGGCCAAGACCCGCGAGTCCACCACCCGCGCCCCCTGGTGCCACGCCACCGCGTGGGTGAAGGAGTGGCCGATGACGCCCGTCGGCGTCAACTTCCTGGCCCCCCTGCTGGTCCACACCCCGGACGTCATCCGGACCGTGGCCGTCACCATGGACCTCGAACCCACCGAGATCGCCATCGAGCGGATGCTCACCGAGAAGACCAACGACGAAGCGGACGCCTCCCGCGCCGCCAAGATGAACCGGACCGTCGACCCGCGCGACATCGCCGCGCACGGCCGACTCGACCAGAGGGGTGAAGATCTCGCCAGCGGTGCGGCCGGAGTCAACCTGGTCGGGTACATCACCGTGTCCTCGCGTTCACCGGAAGCCCTCGCCCGCGACAAGCGGACGATCCGCGCCTCGGCCGGCAAGTCGTATCTGAAGCTGGAGTGGTGCGACCGCGAGCACCACCGCGCCTTCGTCAACACCTTGCCGTTCGCCACCGGTATCCGACGCTAGCTGGAGGACAGTGCCGCATGCGAGATCCACTGTCCGCCGTGACGGACGCCTTCACCAGCTTCCTCTTCGGGAAGGTCGAGACGACCCGGCTGCCCGTCCGCACCTCCACCGGCCAGGCCCAGGCCGTCTACCTGCCCACCGCCGCGCCCGGACTCGGCGACTCCGGCGTCATCATCGGCCGCGAGGTGTACAGCGGCAAGGGCTACATCTACGACCCCTTCCAGCTGTACGGCCAGCAGCTGCCGGCCCCGCACTGGCTGGTCCTCGGCGAGTCCGGCAACGGCAAGTCCGCGCTGGAGAAGACCTACGTCCTGCGCCAGCTCCGGTTCCGGGACCGCCAGGTCGTCGTCCTCGACGCACAGGGCGAGGACGGCGTCGGCGAGTGGAACCTGATCGCCCAGCAGCTGGGGATAACCCCCATCCGGCTCGACCCGGTGGCCGCCCTCGACGGCGGCATCAAGCTCAACCCGCTCGACCCGGCCATCACCACGACCGGCCAGCTGGCCCTGCTCCGCACCATCATCGAGGTGGCCACCGGCCACGGCCTGGACGAGCGGGCCGGCTTCGCCCTGAAGGTCGCCCACGCCTACGTCAACGACACCATCCGGGACCGCCAGCCGGTCCTCACCGACATCGTCGAACAACTCCGCCACCCGGAGGCCGAGTCGGCGGAGTCCATGAACGTCGGGATAGACGACGTACGGGCCTGGGGCCTGGACGTGGCCCTGGTGCTGGACCGGCTGGTCGACGGCGACCTGCGCGGCATGTTCGACGGCCCGACCACGGTCGGCATCGACCTGGACGCCCCGCTGATCGTCTTCGACCTGTCGCACATCGACCGCAACTCCATCGCCATGCCCATCCTGATGGCGATCGTCGGCGTGTGGCTGGAACACACCTGGATCCGCCCCGACCGGAAGAAGCGCATCTTCCTGGTCGAGGAGGCCTGGCACATCATCAACAGCCCCTTCGTGGCCCAGCTGTTCCAGCGGCTGCTGAAGTTCGGCCGACGCCTCGGCCTGTCCTTCGTCGCGGTCGTCCACCACCTCTCCGACGTCGTGGACGGCGCGGCGGCCCGGGAGGCCGCGGCGATCCTGAAGATGGCCTCCACCCGCACCATCTACGCCCAGAAGGCGGACGAGGCGCGCGCGACGGGCCGGGTCCTCGGCCTGCCCCGCTGGGCGGTGGAGATCATCCCGACCCTCACCCCGGGCATCGCGGTCTGGGACGTCAACGGCAACGTGCAGGTGGTCAAACACCTCATCACCGAAGCCGAACGCCCCCTGGTCTACACGGACCGGGCCATGACGGAGTCGGCGAGCCCGGCCCAGCTGCCCGAGGAACTCCTGGCAGCCGAACTGGAGGCGGAGGAACGCGCCTTGTACATCGAACGGCACCGAAACGGCGGCGCCGGGACCACGGTGGCCTGACATGCCCGAGGCCCGGCCCGCACAACGCGGGATCCCCGACTCGCTGCTGGTGGCCCTGCTGGCCTTCCTCCTGGGCCTCGCGGTCCTCGTCTGGTCCTCGACCGGCCTGGCGGCCTGGTTCTCCCGCGGCGCCTGGCCGGACACGGTCACCTTCACCCGCACCCCGACGGCCGTGCGGCAGCTGATAGCGCAACCGCACAACCTGGCGGCGGCCTGGCCGGACACCGACCCGGCGGCCCTCTCCGGGTGGGGACTGTTCTGGGGCCTGTTCATCAGCCAGCTGCTGGTGCTGTTCGTCCTGACGGTGTTCGGGATCGGCGTGGTAGCCCGCACCACCGCGAGACGGGCCCGGGCGCGCCAGGCTGCCCTGACACCGGACCCTGCCCCACAGCCGCAGCCGGAGCCGCAGCACCAGCCCGTGCCGGCACAGGCGACCGGGCCCGCGGCCGCGGCCGCGGCCGCGACGCAGGCTCCGGCCGCAATTCCGCTGCCTACGGCCGCGGTTGTGCTCCCCGCTCCGCCCGTCGGCAGCCAGGGGGCCGAACCCCGGCAGGAGCCCCAGCCGGAGCCGGCCCGCATTCCGGCCGGGAAGCCCCTCGGCAACGACCGGCCCCCGCACCACCACCCGCCGGCGGACGAGGCCTACCGCTACGGCTTCGGCTACGCCCCGGCACGTACGGCGCCACCGGGCACCCCGGGGTCCCTGGCCGAGCCGGTCCCCCGGCTCATGTACGGCACCCCCGCCGAGCGGTACCGGGCGGCAGCCACCCGCATCGCCGAGGCCGAGGGCGCCGCGCTGATCGTGACCTCCTCCCCCACCCTCTGGGCCGAGACCAAGGACGCCCGCGCCAAGCTGGGCCCGGTCCTCCTCTACGACCCGTCCCACCTGTGCGACACCCCGGCCCGGCTGCACTGGAACCCGGCCGAGGAGTGCGCCGACCGGGACACCGCCGCGGCCCGCGCGGTGGCCCTGCTGGGCCCCGTACGCCCGCAGGCCCGTATGGACGCGGCGGTGGCCGACACCGCGGAAACGCTCCTGCGCAGCTGGCTGCACGCGGCCGCCCTGGACGGCCGCCCGTTCAAGCAGATCCACCGCTGGGCCCAGGGCGCGGGCTCCCACGATCCGGTACGCGTCCTCCGCACCCATCCCAAGGCCGCCCCCGGCGCGGCCGGCGAGCTGGAGAGCGCCCTGACGGCCCATCCGGAACGCCGAGAGATCGCCCACCAGCTGACCGCACGCGCCCTGTCCGCGCTCAACTCGATCCACATCCGCGAGTCCTGCAATCCCAATCGAACAGATTCGCTGGCGCTCGCATCATTCATGGCCGAAGGGGGCAGCCTGTACCTGGTGGGCGAGCCCCTCGAGGACCCTCGCGCCCACCCGGGTGCGATGCCCCTGCTGACCGCACTCGCATCGAGCGTGGTCGAGCACGGCCGCCGCATGGCCGCACGGTCATCCCACGGTCGGCTCGACCCACCACTCTCGCTGGTCCTGGACGACATCGCAGCGGTCGCCCCGGTCCCCCAGCTCCCGGACCTGCTCACGGACCCGGCCCTGCCGCTCCTGGCCACCTGCCGCAGCCGCGAACAGGCCCGCTCCCGCTGGCCGGACGCCGATCTCCCGCTTACGGGAACGGCCGGCTGAGCCGGACGCATCCGATCGGCTGCTGCTCCTCCCAGGCCGCGACGGTGTGGCCCATGTGGTCGCGCGTCTGGGGGCCGTAGCCGCCGTCCTGCGCGATGCCCTCCCGTCGCTGGACCGCGATCAGCGCGTTCTTGGTGTTCGTTCCGAACTGCCCGTCGATCCGGATGCTGATGCCGTAGCACCGGACGATGGAGATCTGGAGTCTCCGCACCGCCTCGTTGGCGTAGCCCTGCTGGAGGTGGCAGTGCGTTCCGCTGGAGGCGATGGGGATGTCCACGATGGTGCCGCGATAGCCGGCGACGTAGCCGTGTCCGGTGCAGGGCGGGCTGGCGGCCGCCGGGCCGGCCGTGGCGAAGACGAGTCCGGCGGCGGTACCGAGCACGGACAGGAGAGAGACGATCTTCTTCCGCATGGCTGGGCTGTCCCTTCGGGTGACGTACCTGAAGTGCAGACGCGACCGCACAGTAGGGGCCACCCGCCCGACCGACAAGGGCCGCGCGGGACACGTGTACCGACCCCGGAATTACGAAGCGGGACGCTCCAGGACGTACTCCAGCTCCTTGGCGTCCGGATCGCTCTCCAGGGAGACGACGCGGCCGCTCGGCACGAACCCGAAACGCCGGTAGAAGGCCGCGGCCCGCGTGTTGTCCTCGTGCACGTACAGCCGTACGCGCTCCAGCGCCGGCTCCTCCAGCGACCAGGCCCACTCGACGGCGGCCCGGAAGAGCTCGTCGATGAGCCCGGTACCGCGCTGCTCGGCCCGTACGAACACGCCGACCAGGTGGCCCTGGTGACGGTCGATCACCCCTTCGAAGAAGTCGGCGGCCCCCGGCTCCTCGACCAGCACGACCACGGACCCGTCCCAGGACCCGTCCGCCGCCTCGGCCACGAACTGCCGCGCCCGCCGGCCACCGGCCGCCCCGGCGGCCCGCTTCTGCCAGAACTCGTCCGATCTGCCCTCGGCGTCCTCAAGCCTCTCGAGGAATGCGAGATGGGCCACGGGATCCCTGAGCGCGGCGATCCGCAGCTCCTTGATCTTCTGCCACTCCTCGGCCCGGACGGGACGTATCAGGTGCTGGTTCATGCCGGGATACTAGCTGTACTAAAGGTCCTGAACGCAGAAAAGCCCCGCACCATAAGGTGCGGGGCTTTCCCACAATGATTGTTCGGCGGCGTCCTACTCTCCCACAGGGTCCCCCCTG
>NZ_JBFBAV010000024.1:0-107606 GCF_040689505.1 Streptomyces sp. NPDC051211 | reverse complement strand
GAGCACCGTGTCCCCGCCGGCCGGGCCACAGGCCGGGGGAGCCACTGAACGAGGCGATAAGGGTCTCCTCGCCGGCGGCTGCCGCCTTGAGCGCGGCCACTGCTCCTATACCGTCACCCCGCGCCTCGACGTCCTCGCCCAACACCAGTTCGAGGCCCTCACCGGACGGAAGAACCCCATCCCGCCGCACGCGGCCCCATCCAGTCCGCCGAGGCTGAGGTCCTCCTCCGCGTCTGGGTCGACGGCGGAATCGACACCCACGACGCCG
Source organism: Streptomyces sp. NPDC051211 (assembly GCF_040689505.1). Taxonomy (NCBI): domain Bacteria; kingdom Bacillati; phylum Actinomycetota; class Actinomycetes; order Kitasatosporales; family Streptomycetaceae; genus Streptomyces; species Streptomyces sp. NPDC051211. Next base: position 107,338 of record NZ_JBFBAV010000024.1, on the reverse strand, counting down.
CTCAGCGCCAGGCCCTCGAAGACCTCGCCGCCGCCGACATGGTCACCTGCGGTGACATCGTCGGTCCGAACCGCCACCAGAAGGCACGGGACCCCCTCGCACTGCCACTGCGGTACTGACACCCCCGATGACCGCTCGGGGACATCCGGTGGCCAACCCCACTGACATCTCGATGTCCAACGGCGGATAGTCCCCGACTTTTGTCCGCGGACAAAAGTCGGGGATCGATCGGCTTCCGCTGCCGTGACCTCTAACCACACCGCCCAGCAGAGGCGTTGGCAGCGGAAGCCTTGGGCTAGGGAGCCTTAGCACTCCAGGTATCTTTGATACGCGATCATTGAGCATGATGCGGTGGGCATAGGCGGAGGGGGTGGACACGTGGGCTACGCGACGCCCATCTACGCCGCCGAGCAAGTCGCCTACCGGCTGAGTGAAGACTGCGGGTGCGATCAGGCCGAGGACGCCCAGGTCGAGTACCGGCTCGCCGGGGAGAGCACGCTCCGGTGGATCGGCGGGGGTCTGGTCGAGCTGGATCTCGTCGCCGGTGAGCGAGTTGATCCCGACGCCGCCCACGCGCTGATGGACGGCCGGGACTGGCGTACCGGCGAGCAGCTCGTCGCCCGCAAGAAGGCCCTCGATCCGCGCGGGAAGGTTGCCGCCCGGGTGCTCGTGGACGCCGTTGCCGAGGCGGCGACCGAGGTCGGGAGGACGGTCTCGGAGTACCTTGGCCGGCCCGCGCTGGCCAAGCGGTTCGCCCAGGCCGAGCGCGGCATCGTCCGTGACGGTGAGACGCACTTGCTGCCGCTGGCCGACGCCGAGCGGTTGGCCGCGGCCGCGGGCCTTCCCCTCGACGAGCTGTACGGCGTGGACACCGTGGCCGAGGCCCGGAAGTGGATGCGGCATCGCGTGGATGTCGGCCTGCGCGGCGTGGACATCACCCTCGATCTGCCGAAGAGCATCTCTGCCGCCTACGGCCTGGCCGGCGCCGAGCTTGCCGGACGGATCGAGGAGGACTGGCTGGCCTCCGTCACCGAGGCGGTCCACGCGCTGGAGGAGTGGGCGGCGTACGGGATGGCCGGCCACCACGGAGACGGCCGGCAGGCCGAGCGGGTGGAGACCTCCGGCCTGATCGGTTGGACCACCCTGCACCGTTCCGCGCGCCCGGTCGACGGCTCGCCCGGCGATCCGCACCTGCACGTCCACGTGAACATCGCGCACATGGCGAAGTGCTCGGACGGCAAGTGGCGCACGATCGCGGGCGGCGGCGAGGACCTCCACCGCTACGCGCATCTGGTGAACGAGATTGCCGAAGGACGGCTTCGGGCGCGCCTCATGGAGAAGTACGGCGCCACCTTCGCGCGTTCCGAGCGCACCGGGGCGTGGGAGCTGGCCGGAGTCGACGAAGGCCTGCGGGAAGCGTTCTCGCGGCGGCACCAGCAGGTCATCGACCTGGCGGGCGAGGGCGCCTCGCGTGAGCAACAGAAGGCGGCGGCCCGCAAGAGCGCGGAGTCCAAGGGGGAGGCCGGTCCTGACGTACCGCGGGAGGCCTGGCGTACCCGGGCGGCCTCAGTGCTCGGCGGCGAGGCGGTTGTCGATGCGATGGTGGCGGCCGCGCTGCCCGGGCGGGACGGTTCGGCACCTCTGCTGTCTGCCGGCGGTGGCCCGCGGATGCCGAGTCCGGGCGAGATCGCGGCCCAGATCTGGGATGCCGAGCACGGGCTCACCGCTTCGCGGAAGACGGTCTCCCACACGCACGTCATGGCGGCCGTCGCGAAGACCCTGCCCTACCTCCTGTCGACGGAACAACTGACGGCGCTGGCGGACGAAGTCCTGGCAGTGGGCGGCCACGCGGTTCGGCTGGCTGACTCCAACCGCGGCCATCACACCCACCGGCAGCGGTACACGCACACGACGGTCGTGGCCGCCGAGCAGGCCGTGATCGAGTGCGCCACTGCCGGCCTGGGCCGGCATCTGGCGCAGCTGACCGCCGAGGCCGCCGAGATGACCCTCGCCTCCGTCGAGGTCGCCAACTCCAGCGACGACCGCCCCTTCGCCTTCAGCGCCGAGCAGCGCGCGGTGGTGATGCGACTGCTGACCGCCGGGCACGCGGTCGACGCGGTCATCGGCGTGGCCGGCGCGGGCAAGACCACCCTCATGCAGGCCGCCCGGACCGGGTGGGAGGCCGCCGGCCTGCGGGTGGCCGGCGCCTCCACCGCGGCCGTCGCCGCCGCCAACCTGGCTGCCGAGGCGGGGATCGAGTCCCGGACCGTCGCCGCGTGGACCCGCGAGATCAGCGACGGCCGCGGCCTTCACGGGGTCGGCGTTCTGGTCATCGACGAGGCCGCCATGGTCGACGACCGGGCGCTCGCCGCGCTGCTGCAGCACGCGGCCGAAACCGGCACCAAGGTCGTCGCCGTCGGTGACCCGCTGCAGCTGCGCGCGGTCGGCATCGGAGGCGGATTCGCCCGGACCCACCGCATCGTCGGCGGGCTGGAGCTCACCGAGAACCGCCGCCAGCGCGACATCGTCGAAAGGTCCGCCCTGCAGGACTGGCGGACCGGCGGCCGCACGAGCGCGCTCGCCGCCTTCGCCGACCACGGGCGTCTGCACGCCGGGGACACTGCCGCCGATGCCCTGACCTCCATGCTCGGCCACTGGAACGAAGTCCGAGCCCGCTGGGCCGGTGACCCCCACGGACAGGTCTCCGACCTTCTGCTGCTCGCCGCCCGCCGCGGGGACGTCGCCGCCCTCAACGCCGGTGCCCGCGCCGCGCTGGTCGTGTCCGGCGAGCTGGGGGAGGGCCGTACGTACGCAGTCGCAGGCGGAGGGCGGATCCAGTTCTCTGCCGGGGACCTGGTCCACATCCGCCGCAACGATTACCGCAGCCGGCGGGACGAGACCGCAGTCGACGTCCTCAACGGCTTCCGGGGCATCGTCTTGGAGGTGAGCGCGAAGCAGGGCGTACTCGTCCAGTGGCGCCGTCGTCGACCGGCGGGCGGGTTCGCGATGCACGAGGCATGGATGTCCGCCCGCGACATTGCGGAGGGCCGCCTCACCCACGCGTACGCCATGACGATCGCCTCCGCTCAGGGCCTGACCGCCGAAGTCGCCCTCGCCTACGGACTCCACGCCGACTCCCGCACCCTGTACCCGGCCCTGTCCCGCGCCCGCCAGGAGAGCCACCTCTACCTGCCCCTGGACGAGCTCGAGGACCACCCCACCAGAGCCGCCCTCGGTCCGGTCCGGTCGGACGCCGACCGCCTGAACCGTGCTGTTGCGGCGTACGGGCGCCGGCTCGAGGCGGACGCCGAGGACTCCATGGTCACCGACGAGCTCACCCGGATCCTGGCCGCCCCGGGCATGCCCGCGGAGGAGCCGGAGTACACCTCGTGGCGGCAGCGCCCCCACGGTCACCTGCCGGCGCAGCAACTGGCGGTTCGGGAGGCCGAGGAACGTTCGGCTGCGCAGCGCGCCGAGGAGCTCGCCGCCACGTACGAGCGCCGGGCCACGGAGCAGCAGTACTGGCTGGATGCCGAGCCCACCCCGGGTGACGCCTTCGCCGCTGCCGCGTACGACGCCCTCTCCCGGGCCGGGGCGTGGGCAGAACAGGCGCGTCGGGAAGATGAGCGCCGGGCGGCGGCGGAGCGGGACGCCGAGTCGCTGGGCCGGATCCGGGACCGGATCGAGGCGTCCGGGCAGAAGGGCCGCCTCGCCCTCCTGCTGGCCGGCACCAGCAGGAAGGAGTCGCTCGCCCTCCATGCCCAGTACCAGCAGCAGTACACGGCCGCGATCGACGAGGCCGGGCGGGCCTCTCGTGCCTCGGCCGAGGCCCTGCGCGAGGCCGACCGGATCCTCACGGCCTGCCCGCAGATCTCCGTGCTCGCGCCCGGCGGGAACTGGACCCCGCCCGCGGACGCACAAGCGCTGATCGCCACCCTGGACGCCATGCGGCAGCGCGTTCCGGTACTGGCCGCCCGCCTTGACGCCCGCCTCGCCGAGGACGTCCAGCAACTGCGCACCGAGGCCACAGCGCAACGAGCCACGGCCGTACGGCACCAGGCGAACGCGGCCGCGATGCGAGGTGAGGCGACCCTGCGCGAGGAGATGCGCTCCACGGCCCCCGTCCGGCATGCCCACGAGTCCGGCGAGCGCGCGGCTGCCCTGCCCGCCCATCAGTACCGGACACCGCCCGCACCTGCTGCTCCTGCCGCCCGGCCCTGGCCTCGCATCCCGCCGGCGCCGATTCGCCCACCGAGCCTCTGATCCGTACAGAGGAGTAACAGAAAACACCTGTAGGTCGGTTGAGGTGGTTCAGGCTGCGTGAGTATCGGGTCGTTCGACGAGGTGGCCGCGTGGTGCATGAACGCTTCCCGCGCGCTGGTAGGCCGACGGGACCTGGTCCCCGCTGCTAGAGCACGCCAGGTCCGCGATGACGCTGTGCGCCGGATGGAGTGGACGGCGTCGGTCGATTCCGTCCTGCGGGACGTCTCGCCGTACTGCTGCCACGGTGCCAGCTTTGCCACCCCGTTGCTGCAGCCGAGAGCAATGCTGCGAGCTGTGCGCAGATGTTGAGGCAGGGTGAATGGTTGGGAATCTGGGGGAATGTCGGTTTCAGCGAAAGCGCTTTGGAACGGCTGCCCGTGCGCCTAAAGTGGCACGTCAGTGAGTCTGCTCCCCGCGCCCGCGGGGATGAACCCTGCCCGGCGGCACGCCAAGCGCACCGGCTCCACTGCTCCCCGCGCCCGCGGGGATGAACCCTCGACCGTGATCACCCCCGAGGAACTGACCGACTGCTCCCCGCGCCCGCGGGGATGAACCCGACGATCCCGACATGGGCCCCCTCTCCCCCAACTGCTCCCCGCGCCCGCGGGGATGAACCCTGTGCGTCGCCGAGCGCGGCGATCATCCGGGCCTGCTCCCCGCGCCCGCGGGGATGAACCCAAGCGGCCCGGCTACCGCTACCTGGAGACCACCTGCTCCCCGCGCCCGCGGGGATGAACCCGAAGAGGGCGGTACGGCAAGCGATCCGCTTCGCTGCTCCCCGCGCCCGCGGGGATGAACCCGCGCTGCCCTCGTTGACGCTCACTCGGATGGGCCTGCTCCCCGCGCCCGCGGGGATGAACCCAGCAAGTCCCCGGCGCCGACCGCGCTCCTCGGCTGCTCCCCGCGCCCGCGGGGATGAACCCGGCCGCGAAAGAGAACTCAGGCTCCCTCAAAACTGCTCCCCGCGCCCGCGGGGATGAACCCGGATTGTCGTCGAGGGTGAAGTGCCACGTGCGCTGCTCCCCGCGCCCGCGGGGATGAACCCCCCGAGCGCTACGGGCCCGAAGTCCGCCGGGGTCTGCTCCCCGCGCCCGCGGGGATGAACCCACACCTGTTCTTCTGGCGCGACAACGACGAAACTGCTCCCCGCGCCCGCGGGGATGAACCCCTGAAGCGGTCGCGGCGGGTGCAGGCGGCCGGCTGCTCCCCGCGCCCGCGGGGATGAACCCGTTCGCCGCCGCATTTCCTTGGACCTGAAGTTCTGCTCCCCGCGCCCGCGGGGATGAACCCTGACCGCTGTTCGCCCAGCGGGTGACGGTCCGACTGCTCCCCGCGCCCGCGGGGATGAACCCTTTGTCGGTCCGGGAACAGGGGATGACGGGGACTGCTCCCCGCGCCCGCGGGGATGAACCCTCGTGTGGGCCGAATGACAGGTTCCGGCCCCTCTGCTCCCCGCGCCCGCGGGGATGAACCCGTCGGTGCGGCGAAGAGAGTTCCGTCGCGCAGCTGCTCCCCGCGCCCGCGGGGATGAACCCGTCGGTGCGGCGAAGAGAGTTCCGTCGCGCAGCTGCTCCCCGCGCCCGCGGGGATGAACCCCGCGAACCGCTCGCCGAGCCCGGACGGAAGGGCTGCTCCCCGCGCCCGCGGGGATGAACCCAAGAGCCGGGACGTCATCCCACTCCGGAGAACCCGTGATGGGAGGTTCCAACGAAACAGGCTGACCATCACAGATGGCTCCGCCAGACCTCACGGCCGGCGGCCGCCTTCCTCACCCCACGAGCCGGTCCACTTCTTCGGTGATCCCACGCGAACGGATTGCCGCGAGCCAGTCTGGCGATGACGCACGGCGCCTGGTCACGTCAGGCCGGGTTCTCCTCGACGTACGTCGTGCTGAGCACAACCACGGTCCTGAAGCAAGCACTGAAGCGTTCTCGGAACTCGCCAACATCACTTTTTGAAAGAGGGGAGCCTTCCTGCCGCCGAGCAACAGACGTTCTCGAAACCCACCTACAAAGCCAGTGGAGTGACGAGCAGTACGCGCTCGGCGCACGACACAGCCCGGTTCGGGAGGCGTCCCTGGCCGCGTACGGTCCGTGCATGACGAGGACCACGCCAGCCAGACCGGTGTCCGTGGAGGCCGTGTTCCCGGAACTGGCCGCTCAGCGCGGCCGTACGACCCGGCTGCATCCCAGGCCGGGGCGGCCCGGCATGCGCGACAGCCATGTCGGCGGGCCGATGCTGTGGCCGGCCGGCGAACCATGGCCGGTCTGCCACGAGCCCCACCAGCGCGAGACCGAGGGGTACGCGCCGGACGAGATCCGCAGCGCCCGGGCCGCGGGCGCATGGCCGCCGAGCCGGCCGTGGCCCGGCGCGAAACCGCCTGGGGAGGACGGAGCAGTGCCCTTCGTGGGACTCGCCCAGTTCTTCCGCCGGGACATACCAGGCCTGGCGTCCGGGCCCGACGGCGCGGACCTGGTACAGCTCTTCCGCTGCCCGTTCACCCACGGTCCCTACCTGGAGCGCCGCTACCGCCTGCGGTGGCGGCGGGCCGAGGAGACCGAACGCGCGGAGCGTTTCCTCGCCGCTCCGCCCGAAGTGCCCATGCTTCGGGCGGAGCACGAACTCCCCGAGCCGTGTGTCCTGCACCCCGAAGAGGTGGACACCTATCCCTGGGCGGAAGACGAAACGCTGCCCGCCCCGCTGATCGCACGCATCGACGCATGGGACGACGCCCAAGCGTCGGAATACGGCCCCGATGCCCCCAACTACCAGTGCGACCTGTCGATCCCGCCCGGCTGGCGGGTCGGCGGCTTTCCCAGCTGGGCGTCGACGGGCCCGATGGCCATCGACTGCGCGTCCTGCGCGACCCCGATGCGGCTGCTGCTGACCGCCGGGGGCGACGAGATGGACGCCGCCTCGCACAGCTGGGTGCCGCTGGAAGACCGCGGCCCGTCCCGGCGGGGGAAGGCCTCGATCCGGGGCGGTCCATCCGTTGCCCAACCCACTCGACTCCGCTTCGGCCGGGACCGGGACCTGCACGTATTCACCTGCCCCGCCGACCCCGGACACCAGCCCCAATGGGTGCTTGCCTAGGACGAGGGCCCGGAACTTGACCAACGAGAGGCCGCTGCAGGCTGCCGTCGCGCGACACGCGCAGGACCCTGTTCCTGCTTCTCGCCGACATTTCCCACAGCAGCCGCCCGGGGCCGTTCCCAGAATCCGGCAACAACCGTTTCTGCGTGTGGCCTACATAGCCAGCAAGGTGCTGAGCCCTGTAGAAGAGCCCAGAAATCGGCTGGCTGTCTGGCGCCCGGTGCAGAATACGCCCTGCTGGTGATGCCGGGCTGCGAATCTGGTACCCATGCCGCTGCATGCCCTCGCCCAACCGGACGCATCGAACTGGCGTCGTCTCCTCCCCCGTCGCTGGCGGTGAGCTCGCCCCGATTGGGCCGCCGGGTGCCCCGGACACAACTGTCCCGGGGCACCATTGCCACCTCATCGCGAGTCACAGGCTGCTGAGAGGATCGTCTGTACGCCCCTGCCACAGCCCGCTGATCTGACTTCGCTGGTCCTCCGTACCGACTTCGATGACGCCGGGTCCTGGGACGACGGTAAGCACTGTCCGCTCAACCTCGGGGAAGGTGGGAGGCGATCTCCTCGCGGACCTTCGTTTCTCCAACGATAAGGACCAAGGTCAAAGGGTGGCCGGGTTTGCGCTCGATCGTGACCTGGCCACGTGCCCGCGAAACCTCCATCGGAATGCGCGGACTGTATTCGATCACCATGGCGTTTTTGCCGCACGCCATGGATGCCCAGGCCGTGGAGTCGCCGGACCCCGATGCGGTGTTGTAAGGACCGGCCGAGTAGTCGGTATGACCTTCACCCTTGCTCGGCCACGTGGAGCTCAGGTGGATCGGCGACACCTGGGACCCATCCTCGGTGATGGTGGTGAAGCCGCAGGCGTCTCCACCCGTGTACATCACGAGACGTTTCGACCCGCTATATACCTCAGCAAGAATTTTAGGCGTTTTGCCCGCAAGCGAGTCGCCCAAGTCTGCCAGGGGATCGCCGGAAATGTTGATAGTCGGCAGTGCCACGATCGACACGTACGGGTCTTCGTGAGATCCCGATGGACTGTCGACGCCGTCGCATCCTGCAAGTAAGAGGGCCAGCACGGCTCCGAGAGCCAGAGTCCTACCTTTGTTCACGGAGCCGCACCTCGTTCACATCGCCGTTTCAGCTATTGGTTACGATACCCACTGGTTGAAGCAGACGCCGACAGGCTTGTATGCGTATACCCTCTTCCCCGTGGGAAGGCTGGGCTGCAGACCTTCCCAAACATCGCCTTGGTGCATGTTGTAGAGCGGGTAGGCTTGCACGGTACCAAACTTTCCTGCGGGTACCTCAAAACGTGTCTCGTTCTTGACGGTATAGCTCTTCGTGACATCCCAGCCCATGCCAGCAGAGATATATTTTGCGTCGATGGATATTTCCTTCTTGACCGTCGTTGAAACGCCCTTTTCGACGGTAAGGACGAGCGTGGTCTTTCCGCGTCCACTCGTCTGCTGGATCACGTCAGTGCCGCACGTCTGACCCATATACTTTGCGTTCCTCAGAAAAAGGGCGGCGGTGGTCCCGGAAGGCGAGGGCGTCGAGGGGAGAGCTAACCCGCCGGAGCCTGCCTGATCGTCGTTCAGCTTGATGATGGTGTTCGGGCCCGGCTTGAAAAATTTCCCATCGGCGGAAACCGAGGCCGCAGGAATTCCGCTGACAGGAAGCTCTGTGGCATGGGAAACTCCCACTCCAGTGGTCGTCATGGCACCCACTGCAGCCGACAGAGCGAGAATGAAACCGACCGAACGCCGCCTGGACGAAACCATGGAACTCACGCCAACTCCTCGAATTGTTCGATGTAACGCACTTACCTGAAATGATCGCAAGTGCGGCAGTCGTTGTACTCGTTGATTCTGTTCAGTTCGAGAGTTCGCATTCAACCCCGATGATCAATCTGTGTCTCAGGTCACACGGGAATCTCAGTTTCGCCTCAAATCTGGCAACCGTCCTCGAGATTCAAGCCATGGAGTGATGCTTTTCGGTAAGGGGGTTCCACTCTCCCTCGCATCGACGGTTCATGGCTCTCCGTTTGGATTCCGCCACGCGCTCGCATCATCTGGCGAGAAACTGCTCCGGGCGGCGGAGGGCATGGAGTATGGAATGCCCCGCAATTCCCAGCCCGAATACTGGGTCCTCACCGAGCACCCCAGCGCCCGGCATCCTGCACGGGCCGCGCGTGGGATATCGCCCAGTCGCGCCTCCACTGCTCCGCCTCGCCGCGCCAGTCCTCGCCGTCGCGCGGCCGGTGGGTGACGGAGTGCCAGCCGTACGGAATCAGGAGGCCGTGGCCGGCCAGCCAGCACACCTGGGCGCCGGAGGCGGATATCTCCCGCTGGACGAGGTGGGGCGGACTCGGTCGTGGCCGACGCGCTCGCCGGAGACGCTGACCTTCCTCGATCCGGCGAAGTCGAAGGCCGCGCCGTCGCCGCGGTCGAAGAACCACCAGTGCGGGGTGCCGGCGCCGTACCGCTCGCGGACGTCCTCGAGGCGTTGAACCAAAAGTGCCCTCTGCACGTCCGAGCGGTGGCTGTCATCAAGCGAGGGAGCACCGATGCCGAAGCTCATGCGTCACCTGTCGATGTCATGCTGTGGGCTGATAGCGCTCACTGGCTGCGCTGCATCCAGCACTGCGAGCGGGGAGCCAGACACCGGCCCGACGACGCAGATGCCGGCGCCCACCCAACACCGCGACCTCACCTGCGGGAAGGCGATTGACCCGCCCCTGAGTGACCGCAAAGACCCTCTGAGCCTGACGATCACCGGTGTCGAAGTTCAACAGGACCAAGCGGTGGCAAGTTGGTCAATCACATCGTCGGACCCGAACCAGATCCTGACCGTGCCCATCGGTCCGACCCCACCGACAGCCGTTCTGATGCGTGGGGGGAGCATTGTGGGCACCAAGAAGCCGACCGATGCTGAGCCACGGAGCGGCGCGGCTCTGGGCTACCCCGTCGGAAGCAAGCCGTACACAGGCACCCTCAAGATCGATCACCTGTGCCCCGGAACCTCATGGGCCGACGTCGCCGCCCGTCCCAATCTGTACACCGTCTTCGTGATCACCTCGGACCCGGCACAGAAGTGGAACGCCAGCGAAGGGAAGCCGATGCCGACCTACTTCGCGGATCCGCTGTTCCATGCCAGTCACCAGCTTCCTGGCTAAGCCACCTGGCCTGAGGTGAGGCGGGCGCCCCCTCGGACGGGGCTCCAGTCGACGTAGTCGTCTACTGAGCGGTGAACTCGTGCGGATCAAGCGCGGGCAAGGCGCCAGGTGATATCGGTGTAGACGTCCCCGCCACCGCGGTTCGGATGAGCGGCTTAAGGGGCGGAGGCCTCGAGAGGTTCGCCAGCTTTGGGTGCGCTTCGGGCCAGGGAGCGGCCCGGGCCAGCGCGCAGCGGGCGTCGGTCAGCCCTCCTCGCCGCCCCTTGCCGCAGGAGCGGATACCGCTGCTCGGTGCTGGACGGCCGTGGCGGCCGTGGCGGTTACGGAATAGGCGCCGCGGCGTAATCTGCCCGAGTGCTGTGGCGCGCGGCAGGCGGCGTACTTCGCGCACTGGGAGGCGGCCGACGGGGCCTGATACAGGTTGCTGTACCAGCACGACCGGGTCCGTTATGACGCTGTGGACCGGGTGGAGCGGCGGTCGATTCCGTCGCCTGCGGAACGTCTCGCCGTACTGCTGTCACGGCGATGCTGGCTTGCCACCCCTTCGCTGCAGCCGAGAACAATGCTGCGAGCTGTGCGCAGAGGTTGAGGCAGGGCGATTCGTCAGGAATATGGCGGATTGTCGATTTCAGTGAAAGTGCTTCAGAACGGCTACCCGCAAGCCTAAAGTGGCAGGCCAGCAAGTCTGCTCCCCGCGCCCGCGGGGATGAACCCGGAATCCGCGACCTGTTCATGTCACTCGACGACTGCTCCCCGCGCCCGCGGGGATGAACCCCGGGCCACCGCCGACGCGTCCGCCGCATGGTTCTGCTCCCCGCGTCCGCGGGGATGAACCCGCGGTGATCCGGGCCAGGACGGCCGACCGGAACTGCTCCCCGCGCCCGCGGGGATGAACCCGACCCGGTGGCCGTGGCCATCTCCGCGTCCGGCTGCTCCCCGCGCCCGCGGGGATGAACCCGAGCTGGACTGGCAGGTCGCGCAGGCACTGAACTGCTCCCCGCGCCCGCGGGGATGAACCCCATGACTTCCTGACCAAGCACCTGGACGAGAGCTGCTCCCCGCGCCCGCGGGGATGAACCCCGAAGGGAGAGCCCCATGGCTCACCACGACCGCTGCTCCTCGCGCCCGCGGGGATGAACCCGTCGTGTGGTTCACGCTCTATTGGCACAACCTCTGCTCCCCGCGCCCGCGGGGATGAACCCCACTCCACCCGCCTGACCAACGAGGAGCACAGCTGCTCCCCGCGCCCGCGGGGATGAACCCGTGGGTGAGCGGTGGGGAGCTCGATCTCGCCTCTGCTCCCCGCGCCCGCGGGGATGAACCCACGACCGACGGGTGGATGGCGTGCAGGGTGCACCTGCTCCCCGCGGCCGCGGGGATGAACCCAAGTCTCCCCACCCATGCGCGAGCGGTCGGATCCAGCCTCACTCGAAAGCCAAGAGTCCCGCCACGGGTCCAGCGCAGGTGATAACCCCGCGTTGCCACCGCCACCCAGCGGCCCCCAGGCGAGGATCGGGGCGTAGCAGGGACCAAAGTCCGAACATCCACGTCCGACCATGCACGAGGCATGACATGCTGCGGTTTGATCATTAACGGCAGCGTTCACTCGCTGCGGGAGGAAAGGGAGTTCGTGCGCACTCGGCGGTTAGGTCTTGTTGCACTCCTTGCCTTCGGCTTGGCGGGCTGCGGTTCGTCGGAGGACCGAGCGCCGACTGCCCCCGTGCCATCGGCGTCTGCTTCGACCGGGCCCACAGCGGACGCGAAGCCGGCCCGCGTTCCGCATGACCCGCCGGCCTGGTTCGACGCCCGGGGAGCTGTGGCCCTGCCGCCGGAGGCGACGGACGGGCGGACCAATCTGTTGGGCGATGTGCGTGACCTCGGGGTGGCCATGCACCGCACGTCGGCCTATGTCGCGTCCGCCGACCGGGTGCAGACCGTGGACCTGACCACGGGGCGCGTGGTGGGGGTGGCACGCCCCCACGGCAAGGCCCTGGGCGAGGACGATGACGCGACCGCGCCACTCTTGATCGCCGACGGCCCCGTCGTGACGCCCTTCCTGGTCACACAGCCAGGCTCCGGGACACAGTCCTCCTCGACCACGCTGGAGGTTGTCGCTGCCACGCCGGAGACAGGACAAGTCGCCTGGAGTACGGCGGTCCTGATCCCGCGTGAGTGGGCCCAACGGGACTCCTCCACTCCCAAGGCGTCCGTGGTCGGCTTCGCGGGCGGCGCCGTCATCGTGACGGTGCACACCGGTTACAACGCGATGACTGTCGGCATCGACGTCACCACCCACCAGTTGCGGTGGACAGCGCAGAACATCCGGTTGGGGGCCGTCACCGCCCGGGCCGCCGTAGGCGTCGACATCCTCGAGGGATTCGGCCCCGACATGGTGGTCGGTCTCGACCCGTCCACCGGCGAGAAAAAGTGGCGGGCAGAGAATGCAGGGTCGACCAGCGTCGCCTCCGCCGGCCCGTCCCTCGTCCGAGTGCGCGGCTACGCCGAGGGCGGCCGGCACTTCGATCGGCTGCTGAACCCCGACACCGGCAAGGTACAAGCGGACGTACCTGACGGCTTGGCGAATGTGAGCTGCCCGTACGATCAGGCCGAGACCCTCGTCTGCGCAGTTTCAAGCATCATCGTTGCCCTCGACTCCACCAGCGGCAAGGAGCTCTGGCGCCTGAAGGACGACCAGGCCGACGGCCGTAGTGCCCCGGAGGTCACAGCGTCCTGGCACGGCAGGATCTATACCCGGGTGTCGTCGACCAGTGCGGTCACGCTCGACGCCCGCACCGGCAAGGACATGCCGACCAGGCCCGAGGTCGCTCCTGTTTTGGTGAACGAGTATCAGGGCCTGGTCCTGGTGGATCGTGAGCTCCTCGCTTACCCCACCGGAGGCTGAGCACCGTACGACGGCCGCATGCAGATGGGGAGTCACCTCAGATTCGGGTGACTCCCGTGGTTCACCGAGCGGGGCTGGGTCGGCCCCTCGTCATGGAACCGCGGTCACTGCCCGGCTGTGTCGAGGAGGATCCGCGGCAGTTCGTCTGGCGCGTTGACTACCGTAGCGATCAATGCAGCTAGGGCTGGGCGGCGGCCTGTCGGCGTTCGGCTCGGGTCCGCACGAACCGCACGGGGTCGCTGTCCTGGCCGGTTACCTGCGTGAGCATGGCCTCCAGCTCGGGAGCGAGTTCGAGGACCTCCCGGTCGTCCTCGATCTGTGTCCAGCTGTGCAGAGCCCGCATGCCCGAGGACTCGGTGGCAGGGTGTGTCGGCCCGTGCGCGGCCGAGTGAAGTTGCGTGGTGTGCAGGTACCAGCGGGCGGCGGCAGCCGGTCGGCCGGAGACGAGGGCGAGCCAGCCGCGGAGTTCGCGCAGGTTGATCGTGTGCACATGGCCCGCCCCGAAGCGCTCTGCCAGCTCGTCGTCCAGCCGTCCGGCTTCCGCTTCCGCCTCGGCAAGGCGCGACCCCTCGTGGGGCGAGGCGATGGCCGCGGTGATGGCGGCGATGCGGGTTCGGTACTCGTCCGGCACCGCATCGTCCGAAGCTGCCTGCGAACCGGGTAGCGGACCCGGTTCGGCTGCCTCGGAGGGCTCGGCGGCGGCAGGGAGCTCGGGGGAGGCGCCTGGTTTCGCCGGCGGCGGCGCCACGGCGGCTTCCCCCGCGGGTGGGGCGTACGGCGCCTGTTGCTCTGCAGGCGCCGGCTCGGCGGACAGATGTCCGGTCGGCTCGGTCGGCTGCTGCCAGAACGCAGGGGTGACCTCACCCCAGGGCAGCAGCTCGGTGTCGTCGGGCAAAGGGGTGTGGTGCATGCAGTGTGCTCCTGCTGGACGGAAGGGTCAGATCTTGATGCCCTTGGACCTCATGTAGGCCACGGGGTCGACATCCGATCCGTACTCGGGACCTGTGCGGACCTCCATGTGCAGATGGGGGCCGCTGGAGTTGCCGGTGTTCCCCGAGAGGCCGATGGCCTGCCCGCCTTGCACCTGTTGGCCGGCGCGGACGTCGAGGCGGCTCATGTGGGCGTACTGGCTGTACAGGCCGTCGGCGTGGCGGAGGACGACCTGGTTGCCGTAGGCGCCGCCCGAGCCGGCGGAGACCACGGTGGCGGGGCCGATGGCGTGGATCGGTGTGCCCGTGGACACGGGGAAGTCGATGCCGGTGTGGTATCCGCTCGACCACATGCCGCCGGGGACGTGGTACCCGGTCCCGATCCCGGCGTTGACCGGTTTGGTCCAGTCGCCGTTCATCGGCGGCTTGCCGGAGGTGTCCGGGGCGGTGAGCCGGGAGACCTCCTTCATGATGAACTGCACGTAGTTGTAGGTCTGCCCGTCGGCGAAGCGCGGCGGGGGGACGCCTTTGTAGTAGTCGACCCACCCCCACCCGGAGTTGTAGCCGGCGAGTGCGAGCTCTATCGGGCTGCCGTTGTAGCCGGGGTGCGCTTTGGCGGTCTTGAGCAGCTTGCACATCATGCTGCCCTGGGAAGGGATGGCGTCCGCCGGGTCCATCACGTCGCGGTCGCCGTCGCCGTCGCCGTCGATGCCCTCGGTGGCCCAGGTGGACGGGATGAACTGGCTGATGCCGTAGGCGATCGGGCGGGTCTTGGTCTTGGGGTCCTCGTACGAGATCGCGTCCGGCCTGAAGTCGGATTCGGCCTTGATCTGAGCTGCCAGGACAGCGGCAGGCAGGCCTTGGTTGCACGCTGCGGCCGCCTTCTCGATGAGGCCCGCGTACTGGGCGGGCACGTAGCCGGGCCCGATCCTGAGCGAGCCGCCCGTGGGCACGTATCCGTCGCCGAAGCCGAGGTCGTCGTCCTTGTCGCTCGCCGCGATGAAGAGGACCAGTCCGACGCCCAGAGCCAGCGGACTGCCGGCGAGAAGGGCGGCCAGGATGAGGATCCCCCGCTTGGCGTTCAAATGCGCTCCCCCATGCGTTCATCGCGCAGTCTTTTTCGGACAGCGGCTGGAATTGGCCCAACAGTCGCCCGTCACCCCCGCCGCTTACCCTGCCACATCGGATTTCCTACCCCAAAGAAACTTTCTCGAGGGAGAGGTGCTGTCCGCATGGCGAGATGCCCGCCAAACGTCTGAAACCGGATCAGAAACGCGCATAGGCCTCAATCGCTGTTTGATCTAAAAGAATTGACACTTCAACAGCCGCGATGGCATCACTGGAGTTGTCGGCGGGTGTGATTAGACTGCCGCTCGACTACCCATCAGCTCACGACTGATGTGGTTACTTTTGCAAATGCACGGGGGAGTGTTGGCGAGAAAGTCTCATGACGCCTTTGTCCTGCCGGACCGGGCGCGGATTGTCGTGCCCGTGCTGGGGGCCGGCGGGGGGACCGGCCGATCCACAGTGGCCGGATTGCTTGCAGCCTTCCTGGCCCCGCTCGGCACAACGGTCGTTCTCGATACGGCTCCTCGCCTGACCTCTCACTGGCCGACCTGGGTCGGTGAGCCGGGGCAGGGCCTGGCGTCGGTCCCGGCGGACCGCCGGATGACGCCTGGCCAAGTGCGTGCGGCGGCATCGGTGTGCACGGGGCCGAGCGGGCCTTGGCATGTCATGACCGACCATCAGGAGTGGAGCGCTGCGCCGCTGGCCCTGCCGACGGCACCGGCCGCATGGCTCCAGCTGGCCGCGGCCGGCGGGTGGCAGGCCGTGGTCGCCGACACCGCCCACCCGGTGGCGCACGACGTCGTCTCCGCTCGGGTCCAAGGCCGGACCGGCCTCACCGCGGACTGGTGCTCGCTTCCGTACTCGGTTCCGGTGGTGGCGGCTCCGGCCACCGGGCCGGGCGTAGCCGCCCTGCAGCGAGCCGTACGCGCGGCCGCTGCCGAGGGGCTGCCCCTGCAGCGCATGGTCGTCGCTCTCATCCAGTTCGGCGACGGCCGGCCCCCTGCCGTGGTCAGGGCCGCGGCCACCATGCTCCAGCCCCAGGTCTCGGCCGTGGTCCACGTTCCGTTCGACGAGCGGATCCGCACGCACGGCCTCGCCGAGTCCCACCGGATCAGCGCCCGCAAGACGAGGGAGGCGGCGGCTTCCCTCGTCCGGGCGGTTCTCGAATCCGCGCACCGCACATGGGGGGAGCCGCTGCCCGCGGCGCCGATCCCCGCCGCAGCAACCGCGACACCCGCGGTCCCCACTGCTGCCCTTCCTGCCCGAACCGCTCCAGTAGAAGAAGAGGTGCCCGCATGAGCGCTCTGCTCGAAGTCGCCAACACGTTCGTCCTGGCCGACGCCGCCCCCGGGGTGCCGGCCTACACCCCGAGCGTGCCCGGCCCGCTCGGCAAGGCCACAGGACAGATCCTGGGCTGGACGGCGGGCGGTGGTCTCGCCCTGGCGACCCTCGGCGGCCTCTCCGGCTGGGCCTGCGTGGCCATCGGCCACAACACCGAGCGCGCGGGCCTCGCCGCTCGTGGAAAGCAGGCGATCCTGTGGAGCCTCATCAGCGGCGGTGGTATCGGCGTGACCGCGGCTCTTGTGGGAGCCTTCTACGGCATCACGCAGGGCTGACGCGGTCATGGATTACCAGAGCGAGGCCCGTAGGGCCCGGCTGAGGCTGGCCGGTATCGGAATCGCCGTCCTGGCGGTCGTGGCCGGCGGTGTCGTCACGCTGGTCGGATTCGGCGACGACGACCGCCCGCCCGCGGCTGCCGACGCGAAGCCGACGCCCAGTACCACCGCCTCCACATCCGCCCGTCCGTCGCCCGCCAAGGAGTTCACCCCGGCGACGGCTGCCCGCGTACCGCTGCTGAAGCCGAAGACGAACACCGAAGGGATCGGCCGCGGCTTCGAACATTCGAGTCTCGGCGCGACGTCGGCCGCGGTCACTTACTGGCAGGACTTGAGCCTGCTGGACGACTCGATCGCCCGCCGGCAGTGGGCAGCCATCGCTTCCAAGGACTCACCCGGGACGGTCGACCGAGGCGTCTCGGAGGTTCGCAAGGTCCGCGAGAGCGCCGGGCTGCCGCCCTCCGGGGGCAACCCGGACGGCATCACGTTCAGCACGAGTGTCAAGGCCGTACTGACGCGGAGCATGGACAAGTCCGGCGACGTCATCGACGTCTGGATGGTTTACGACCGGTATGCCGTCATCCGGGACAAGGGCGGCGACGAGAGCCCCCTCAAGGACGAGGTGACCCACCTGATCCTGAAGTGGGAGGCCGGGGACTGGAAGGTCACCGAAGAGGCGAAGTACACCAGCGGCAAGCCGTTCGGGCCGCGTGCGTACGACCCCGACAGCAAGTACGCCTTCAGCGACGGCTGGCGAATGGTCGACCATGGCTAGAGCACTCACACGTCTCGTGACGATGCTGGCTGCCCTGCTCATCCTGATGGCGTCGGGGACCTCGGTGGCGCTCGCCGGCGCCAAGCCACCGGATCCTTACCCCCCGGAGCTCGAAGGACTGACGGTCGGTATCCACAAGGTGACCGGGGAATACTGCGACCTGTACGCGCAGGATCAGAAGATCCGCGAGAATTGCCGCCCTCCGCAGGACTGCGAGGACTACCCGGCGGGCTCGACCGTGTGCGTGGGAGAAGGCTCCAAGGATGACGAGGATGCCCTTCGCTACGAACAGGGCCAGCTGAAGCGTTGGCGGGACAAGGCCGACCACAACGCCAAGAATTACGAGAAGCTCAACACGTTCCTGACAGAGTGCGTCGAGAAACAGAAGAAGTCGTTCCAGCTCTGCCTTCAGGAAGGTGAAGCGAAATATCCGGCCAGCTGGGATCTCGGCGACTGGGTGGCGGGCAAGATTTCCAAGATGGCTGCCGATGCACTCGAAGAAGCAGCGGTCATGCTGGGCAATTCGGTGATCTGGCTGTTGCGGCAGTTCGCCGACGCCTTCAACGAGGTGTCCACCATCGACCTGACCAAGGTGGGGATCGGACCAGCCTTGGGGATCACGACAGGGATCTCGGTCCTCGTCGCGGCCTTCCTGCTCCTGGTGCAGTTCGGGAAGGTCGGCGTCTCCCAGCAGGGCGGTCCCGCGGCAACCGCCATCATCGGCCTGGCGAAGTGGGCGGCCATCCTGTCCGTCTACCTGCTCGCCACACAGGTGGCGCTGAACTGGTCGGACACCCTCAGTACCAGCCTCATCAACTACACCTTCGACGGCGGCGGCGAAACGGAAGCCAGCGCATCGGAGGCGATGAAGAAACGAATCGGAGCTCTTTTCGCCGGCCTCACCGGCGCAGGAGCCGGTGCCGCTGCCGGCGGTGCGCTGATCACCGGCAGCGGCGTCGCGCCGGCGGCAGTCGGTTTTGTGATCATCATGAGCATCCTGTGCATTCTGGCGATCGGCGCGCTGTGGATCGAGATGCTGGTCCGCCAGGCCGCCATCATGATTCTTCTGGTATCCATGCCGATCATGCTCGCCGGCCAAATGGCCGACAGCACCCGCGACTGGTGGCCCAAGGCGAGAAACGCCCTGATCGCGGTCATCCTGACCAAGCCCGTGATCGTGCTGGTATTCAGCATCGGCTTCTCCGCGATGTCGACGGCGCAGGGCGTCAGGAACGTCATCGTCGGCTTCATCATCTTCGCCATCGCCGCGACGTCCTGGCCGGTGCTCGCGAAGTTCATCGTGTTCACGTCCAACGGTGACGGAAACTCGGCCGCCTCCGGAATGATCTCCAGCGTCGGCTCCTCTGTGTCCAGCCTTTTCGGCGGAAACCAGGCGGCGCCGTCCGGGGCAGGAACCGCCGGCGGCGGCAGCGGCTACACGAAGGCCCTCGAAGCGGACAACGCCAATCACGGAGGCGGCGTCGGCGGAGGCGGTGGCGGTGGCGGTGGCGGGTTCTGGTCCAAGGCCATGAAGGGCGGCAGCGGCTCGTTCGCCTCCAAGGTCGGCGGTTCCGTCGGTCTCGGCCTCCAGGTCGCCGCCGTCGGCAAGGACATCGCCGAGGGGGCCTTCGCGAACCAGGCTGCGAATGCCGGGCTGGGGCCCGGATCAGCGGGCGGCCGCCACACCGTCGTCGCACCGCGGCAGAGCTCCGACCCTGCTCCCGCCCCCGCTGCCCCCGCCGCACCTGAACCGGAGAAGGCCACAACTCCTCGGCCGCGAACCGAGGAGAGCCCGCCCCCGACACCCGCGGCGCCATCTCAGTTCAGCTCATCGCAGCCCGACATCAACCCAGGGAGCTGACGCACCGTGTCCAGCACCGAACCTGCCGTCTACAGCGGATGGCAGGCCGAGCGCAGCGGCTTCATGGGCAACCTCAGCGGCCTGGGGTTCACCCTGGTCGCCGCGGCCTCCATCATCGCGCTCATCCCCATCTACACCCGTTCCTGGAGCGCCGCATTCATCGCGCTGCCCCTGGCCGCGCTCCTCCTCGTTCTGGCGTACGGGCGCGTGCTGGGTCTGACGGCGGATGAGTGGATCGTTCTCGCAGTTAGGCACCAGATCGCCGTGGCAACGAACAAGAACTACTTCTTCTCCGGCCTGTTCGCCCCACGGCGAGCGGCCGACGACACCCAGCCGATGGACCTTCCCGGCCCGCTCGCGCGCCTGCGTCTCCTGGAGGCGCCGGACGGACTCGGCGGGGAACTCGCCGTCATGCACAACCCCGTGGAGAACACCTACACCGCGGTCTGCCGGGTCACCTACCCCGGTCTCGCACTGATCGACACCGAGCGGCAGAACGCCCGGGTCAAGGGCTGGGCCGCGTTCCTGCGCAGCCAGTGCACGGAGGACGGCGCCATCGTCCGGATCTCGGTGCACCAGAGGTCCCTTCCCGACGACGGCGCCGCTCTGCGCTCCTGGACGGAGCGCCACACCTCGGCGGACGCCCCGCCGGCCGCGGTCCAGGCACTGAGCGAGCTGATGGAGGGAGCGGGCCCGGCGGCGACGATCCGTGAGACGTACCTGGCGGTGACGTTGTCCGCCTCCCGGGCGCGGCTGGCGGTCAAGGGGGCCGGCGGCGGCCAGATCGGTGCGGCCGCCGTGCTCGTCCGCGAGATCAACGCCATGCACAGCTCGCTGAGCAGCGCCGGCCTCCAAGTCGTCGAGTGGCTGGATCCGCGGGCAATGGCACAGTCGATCCGTACTGCGTACGACCCGGAGGCTCACCTCGCCCTCAGCGCGCGCAACACCGCAGCGGAGGACCCCGCGTGGCAGGGCGCGCCCCGCGGTGTCGCCCCCGAGCTCGCCGGCCCCGCCGCCACCGAGACCGGGTGGGGTGTGTACCGGCACGACGGTGCGTGGACGGTCACGTACCAAGTGCGCGGCTTCCCGCGCAGCGACGTGTACGCCACGTTCCTCCAGCCCCTCCTGAGGCCGAGGTCGAACGCCCGGCGTATGCTGAGCCTCGTCTACGAGCCGATCGGCCCCGGCAAGGCCCGCGCCGAACTGGCACGAGAGAAGACCAAGCGGCAGACCGCCCGGCAGCTGCGGGCCAAGACGGGCCGGGCGGAGAGCGAGGACGAGCGCCGCGAGTCGATGACCGCCGCCGCCCAGGACATGGCCCGCGCGTCCGGCCACGGCGTGGTCCGCTTCACCGCACTGGTGGCTGTCACCGTCACCGACCGGGAGGAACTGGAGACGGCGTGCGCCGAGCTCCAGGCGGATGCCTCCGCGGCCAACCTGGAGGTCCGCCGGGTGTGGGGAGCCCAGGACGCGGCCTTCACCGTCTCCGCCCTGCCCCTGGGCCAGGGGTTGCCCGAGCGGCGGGTGGGAATCTGATGGGACTCTTCGGCAGGCGCGGGAGCACCGATACCCGCCTGAAGTCCAAGGCGCTGTCCGACGTCATCGACGCGAGCGCGCCCGTACCGGCACCCCGGCAGCTCACGGCACGCGAACTGCGCCGCTCCAGGCTCCTCGAGGACCCGGCGACGGCCATGCGGGTCGCCCCTCGGAAGGGCTGGAGCCAGCCCTTCGCGGGCCGGGTCGCCTCGATGGCGAAGGCCGAGGTGTTCCGGGCGGACACCGAGCGGGCCTCGGGGATCTACCCGTTCCTCCACGCGGCCTCGCTGCCGCCGATCGGCGTCTACATCGGCTACAACACGCTGACCATGCAGGCCTTCTCGGCACACCCGGCTGCCTGGGTCCGGGAGGGGCTGGCGACCAACCCGAACGTCATGGTCACCGGAATCCCTGGCTCCGGTAAGAGTGCCCACGTCAAGGCCTTGGCCTTCCGGATGATGGCCCTGGGCCACCGCACGCTGATCGCGGGCGACGTCAAGGGCGAGTACCAGGCGCTGTGCGAGCACCTCGGGGTCGACCCCGTCCGTCTCGGCCCCGGCCTGCCCGGCCGGCTCAACCCCCTGGACTCCGGACCGCTCGGCCTCGACCTGGAGAAGGTCCGTGACCCCGAGGTGTTCAAGGGCCGCCTGAAGGAAATCCACCGCCGACGCCTCACCCTCCTGACTGCTCTGCTGGAACTCCAGCTGCGGCGGGGCCTTCGTCCCGAGGAGGAGGAGAGCCTGGACATCGCCGTCCGCGAGCTGACCGGCGAGCTGCACGGTCAGAGCCGCCTGAACGTGCCGACCCTGCCCGCCGTCTACGCCGTCCTCAAGGATCCCACCCCGGCGATGGCGCGCGAGCTCCGCGTACGGGGCGAGGACATCCAGCTGGCCCGCGAACAGATGGCATCCCTGCGTTCTGCGCTCGGCGGCATGATCACCGGAAGCCTCGGAGGCCTGTTCGACGAGCAGACCAGCGTCGGCCTGGACTGGGACGCCCCGATCCAGAGCGTCGACATCAGCGCACTGGAGCAGTACGGCGATGCCACGGTCGCCATGGTGCTCAGCTGCGTGTCCTCCTGGGCGCAGAGCGCCATCGACCGGCCCGGCGAGCGCCCGTGGGTCGTCGTACGGGACGAGCTGTGGCGGCAGATGCGGAGCGGCGGCGCCGCCATGGTCCGGAAGATCGACGCCGACCTGCGGCTCTCCCGGGCGACCGGAACCATCCAGGTGCTTGCCACGCACCGGCTCAGCGACTTCGAGAGCGTCGGCTCCTCCGGTTCCGAGGCGGTCGCCATCGCCAAGGACCTGATCGCGTCCTGCGAAACCCGGATCCAGCTCGCCCAGGACACCGCCCCCCTCCAGATCACCCGCGAGGCGATCGGCCTGACCGACGCCGAATGCGAGCTGATCAGCAGCTGGGGCGCCGGCCAGCGCGGCCGCGCCCTCTGGAAGGTCGGCAGGGGCGGCGGATCGCACGCCGTCCAGCTGATGCTCAGCCACACGGAGAAGACGCTGTTCGAGACGGACGAAAAGATGGTGGTCTGAGATGTCCGGGCGCACCGGTCCGTCCGCCGCAGGACTCGACGACAACACCCTGCTCGCAGCGTATGGCGCCGGCCTGGTCGTCACCGTGGGAGGCGCCGTCCTCCTCGCCGGGCCGCTCGCCGCGTTCCTGTCCGGCAACGGATGGGCGCAGCGCACGGGCAGTGTCCCCGCCACCGTGGTCTCCGCCCTCGTCAAAGGCCCCGCATCGGTCTACCAGCCCGCCCCGCCCGCCTGGCTCTTCTACGGACTCACGGTGTTCCTGGTCCTCGCCCTGGGGGCCATGGTCGTGAAGGCGGCGAGCGTGCTGTCGTTCGGTGGACGCTCCGGTGGAGCCCAGTGGGGCGGCTCGAAGATCGAGCGGAAGATGTCCGCGCACAACGACCCGCGCAAGCGGGTCAACCGCATCACGGCCGGACGCGGCCTGCGGACCAAGAAGGTCGTGGCTGCTCAGCCCAACATCAGCGCCACGGTGTTCGGTGTCCCCGGCTCGTCCAAGACAACCGGCCTGGTCCTGCCGAACGCCGCCGAGTGGGAAGGGCCGCTGGTGGTGACCACCACCAAGGCCGCCGACCTGGACGTCATCTACGCCCGCCGCCGCGGCTTCGGTCCCGTCTGGGTCATCGCACCGGCCGGCATCCCCGGCCGCGCCGGCGACCACTGGTCACCGGTCGAGTACTGCACCGATGCCAAGGCGGCGGACCGGATGGCCGCCTGGCTGGCCGAGGCCGCCTCCTCCGGTGGCGACAAGCGGGCCGCCCCGTGGGTCGACCAGGCCAAGAGCGTCCTCAAGGGGATCCTGCTCGCCGCCCACCTCTCCGGCGGCGGCATCTCCGACCTGCGCCGCTGGATCTCGCTGGGCAAGGACGCGGTCGACCACGTACGCGCCATCCTCCTCGCGCACGGCTGCAACGACGTCGCCGACGACTACGCATCGCCCTGGCTGCGCCTGCACGAGGACGGCATCGGATCCATCCAGTTCAGCCTCAACGTCCTGGCCCGCGTCTTCGCCGACGAGGAGGTCCGCGAGACCTGCGCCCGCTCCGACTTCACCTTCGAGGAATGGCTCGACAGGCAGGGCACCATCTGTGTCATCGCCTCCGAGGCGGACGCGGACCGTTTCGCCCCGCTCATCAGCTCTCTGATCGCCGGAGCGATCCACGCTGCGGAGACCCGCTACAACACCTACGGCAAGCCCATCGACCCCAGCGTCGGCATCCTCGTCGACGAGGCCGGCAACATGCTGCGCTACCCCCGCCTGCCCAATATCCTCACCACCGGCCGCGGCATGGGCATCACCATGCTGACGGTGTGGCACGACCTGTCACAGCTGCGCGAATCCCTGGGCACCCAGAAGGCCAACACCGTCCTGTCCGCGAGCGGCCTGCGCATGCTGCTGCCCGGCTGCGGCGACCTGGAGACCCTGCGCTACTTCTCCGGCCTCTATGGGCGGACCGAGGTCATGAAGACCAGCCACGGCCGGTCACGGGGCGAGTACTCCTCCAACACGCAGGCCACCGAGACGGACCTCGCGCCCGTCCACTCCCTGCAACAGCTCCCCGACTTCACCGCGATCGCCCAGTACACCAACCTGCCGCCGATCAAGGTGAAGATGCGCCTCACCTTCCGCGACAAAGACCTCAAAAAGCTCCTGGCTGACCCCAAGGCCGGGGCCGGAAAGAAGGGCGGCTGACGATGACGGTTCCGCTGAACCCGGCCGATCTCTGGCCGACGCCGGGCGGTGAGGCCCCGCAGGCCGGACCACAACGCTGGGTGTGGGCGGCCATGGAGCCCACCGAGCGGGGCGTGCGGATGCGCGAGCTCGGCGCATGGGTCGACTGGCTCCGCACCACCTTCGAGCTCCACAACAAGATCACCCACTGTTGGTACCGGCACTCTGCGGTCGTCGAACACCTCACCGCCCTCTACGCCGGCTGGATGCGCACCTACGCCGGGGACGAAGCCCCTGGTCGCGAGCTCGCCGAGGCCGACTGGATCAACACCCTGCACGCCTTCGTCCCGCGCCTGCAGCTCGCTGCCTGCGCGACCGGCACCCACCAGGAACCGCCGCCCGTCGTTCCACCGCCGGCCGGCAGCGACGAGGCCTTCGAGCTGTACCTCACCCTCTCCGACTCGATGTCCGCCACGGCCGTCCACCCGGCTGCCGGGGAACTCGGCCGCCGCGAGGCCGAGCTCAACGCGCCGCTCTAGGCGGCAGCGAGGCAGCCCGGAACATCTCGACCACGGGGGGTTCGTCCCGATGCGCCGAGCACCCCGCTCTTTCGGCGACAGACCCACCGAGCATCAAAATTCCGCACATTCAAGAGACGAATCGATTCCGGGACGTTTCCCGGCCCTGACACCCCATCCTCGAGAAGGGAACTTCCCTCATGCTCTGGCCCGCACTTCGCGCGCTTTCCCACGGTGAGCTGACACCCGACCAGGTGCAGTGGCTCCTCGGTACGTTCCAGCTCGAAGAGACACCCCGCACCGAGGGGCCCGGCGCGGCGAAGAGCATCGCGCACCGCTCCTTCACCGACGACTCGGGCAGCCGCCTCGTTCTGGACCTCGCCCGCACCGGCGAGTCCGGCTGGGTGTTCGCCCTCTTCTACTCGGGGCAGCGGCCCTCGGCCGGCACCGTCGAAGCCCACCGGGCCCTGTTCCGCGACGCCGTCGACCGGCTCGGCCTCACGCTCGTCGAGATCACCCCGGCCGCCACCGCCGACGAGGTCCTCGTGGCACCCCCGGCACCGGTCGGCGCTCCCGAGTCCGCCTTCGGCGCCCACTGGGACCTGCCGTACGACGAGCTGGACCGGGTGTGGCCACACCTGGGCCTGCGCGAGGACGCCCCTCGCGAGGTGAAGGAAGTGAAGCTGCGCGAGCTGATGCGGACCCCGGCCTGGCCTGACGCGCCCGAGGCCCTCCGCCGCCAGGCCGAGGAATTCCTCCGAGGCAACTGACCCGGCCGGCGGAGCGGGCGCAGGGGACGGCGCCCGGCAGCGGCACGAACAGAACGAAACAAGCAGAGGGGGGACTGCGATGAGTGAGCAGCCGACGTATGAGGCGGGCGGGGCAGACGTGCAGGCCGCGGCGCTGCCCGCGATGGCGGGAGACGGCTGGGTGAACTGTGCCCAGGGCCACGGGCACTGGGGCCGGTTCGGCGCTGCCGGGCTGCTGCCCGTACACCGCGGCGCTGACGGTGAGGCGTACGTACTCCTGCACCACCGGGGCGCGGACACCGACCAGGGGGACACCTGGTCGGTGCTCGGGGGCGCGCGCGACAGCCACGAGTCGGCAGCCGAGGCTGCGATCCGGGAGGCCGTGGAGGAGAGCGACCTCGATCCCGCCCGGGTCCGCGTGGAGCGGGTGGTCCGGGACGACCACGGCGGCTGGTCGTACGACACGGTGATCGTTTCGGTCGATCAGCGGATGGTCGTGCAACCCGTGGACGGCGAGTCCCTGGCGCTGGCTTGGGTCCCGCTCTCCGAGGTCCCGGACATCAACCTGCATCCCGGCTTCGCCACGAGCTGGCCGAGGGTCCGGGCCGCGCTCGATGTGGTGCTGAACGGCGAGCCGGAGGCACGTGCTGACACGCCCCCGGCCGGCGCGCTCCCGCTGCCCGCGCTCCCGCTGCCCGCGCTCCCGCTGCCCGCGCTCCCGCTGCCCGCGCTCCCGCTGCCCGCGCACCCGGTCACCGGCGCGCACGTCGTCGCCGCCGAGGCGCTCGACCACGGCGACAACATCACGAGAAGAGAGCTGGCCACCTTCGCCGACGGCACCCGGGCCGTCTACGCGGAGTACGGGCGGGCCGAGGACGCGACAGGCAAGGTGCTCGACTCCTACGTCGGCCGGGCGGTCGGCTCTCGCGTCCCGCTGTCCCACCCGGTGGGTGCCGGCGAGGTCTACACCGATCACATGTCCGGGGAGCCGGCTTCCGACCGCCACCAAAGCCTCACCGAACTCGCGGAGCGCGGCGTGGCCGCCACCCGCGACGGCGTGTTCCTGGGCCTGCACCATGCGCTGTCCGCCACCCACGGCCTCACCGTGAACCAGGTCGTCCTCGGGGAACAGCAGAGCCTGATCACGGTCGAGGACGGCATCGCCACGTACGGAGAGCTCCCCGACGCGGCGAACCCGTTCGTCCGCACCTTCTTCCGGCAGGTCGAGCCGCACGTGTTCTCTTGGGTGGACAACCCGGTCCCGCCGGCCGACATCGAGATCATGCGGCGCCATCTCGAGGGCCTGAGGCCGCTCTTCGAGCACCTCGGCCGGTCTTCCCTCCACGACACGGTCATGGAGCGGTTCGGCCAGGTGGCGGAACATGCCACCGGAACCGCGCCGCTGCTGCCGCGGCCGCCCGGAGAGCCCGTCACGCTGCCCGATCCGACACCCGAGCGGCACTACCCCCTGCCGCCACCGCTGGGCTCGGAGGAGCGGATAGAGCACCAGCGGATCGGCGAGGCCCTGTTGACCGACGACGGCCGAATAACCGATACGCCCCAGGCCAAGACCATCGCGATCAGGGCCGTTGCCGAGCGGATGCGGTCGTCCACGCCCGAACTCGTCCTCGCCGCCATGGGCCTGAACATCGGCAACGACATGGCGGACCATCTGGGCGACGGCCGCTACGTGCTGGTCCCGCACAATCCGCAGTACCCCTCGATGGGGGCCGGCGTTCTCCGCGTCGACGAACTCGACCCGGGGAATCCCCGGCACGCCCCGGACCGGGTGGTGCGCATGGACACCCCGCAGGCCGACACCCTGGTCCGCACGATCGCGGTCAGCGAGCTGATGGGGTCCTGGGCGTACGGCTCCAACAACAACGTGCGGGTGCTGGCGCTGCAGGAGGCCGCCCGTGAGGAATTCGGCCTCACCGGGGTGCTGGAGTGGCGGATGGACTCCAAGACGCGTTTCGGCGTCGACCTCGAACTCGACTACAACCGCGACGCGCTGCGGGATTTCCTGCGCACCCAGTACGAGATGACCCAGGAGGTCCTCGCCGCGCGCGGCGTCACCGAGGTGCTCTCCTACCGGGCGCTGAGCTGGCCGGAGGGGGCAGGGCAGCCGGACTGGGCGGGCCTGGACGTCGGCGACACCTTCGAGGCCCGCCAGCGGCCGCTGGCGAGCTGGTCGGCCGATCGCCGGATCGTCGCGGACTGGTTGGAGCAGCGCGGTGGAAGCGGGGTGGTCCTGGTCGACCGAACACCGGCGCGGGACATCCTGGCCATCCCCATGACCGGCATCGGCTACTTCGGGCAGAAGGAGTGGGTGCTCCTGCCGGGCGACAGCCTGGTCACGCTGGACGGCGTCGTCACCGGGGGAGCCCCGACCCCTGCCGTGGAGCAGACGGCGGCGAGCAGCGTCGCCCTCGGAGCCCCCGCTTTGGACGACGCCGTGGAAACCGCGGCGAATCGGACGGCGGAAGGCCCGACGCCGGCGGTTGAAGAAGCCGGTGAACGATGGCAGCCCCTCACGATCACGGCCCGGCTCGACCCCTCCGACCAGCTCGACAACCAGATCATCCGGATCCTCGACGGCGAGGAGGACTACCCGGGCTGGTGGCCGCGGGACGACTCCGGCTACGCCGTCACCAAGCGCGACCTGGACTTCCTCGGCATCAACCCGGTCCAGGTCAGATGGATGCTCACCGGTGAGGCGCCCATGGGCATGACCCCCGAGCTCTACCAGCAGTTCCGCACGGAGATGCTGGAGGCGCTGCAGCGGGACGGCATCGAACCGTCCGACGTCGACATCCGCCTCAAGGGAACCGGCGCCGGCTTCTTCTCCGGGATCCACAAGACCGTGCCGCGCGAGGAGGACCTGGCCGGCAGCAACCCCGACGCGGCGCGGCGACTCCAGGAATGGGTCGGCGACAGCCAGGACCGTCCCGTGCGCCGCCCCTACGACCTGATGTGGCGCCTCGGCATCGAGTCGGAGCCCAGCGACTTCGACCTCGACATCAACAGCACCGCCATCGTCCGGGCCGCCCGCGAGCACTGGAACGCCCACCATTCCGACCGGTATCCGGGCGACTTCATGGGCGGCCACGGGTACCTCGAGAAGCAGACGGTCATGGGAGCCCTTCCGGCACTGGCCGAGTGGGCGAACAAGTGGGAAGAGACCCTGGGCCGGCCCATGTCCCTGGGTGTCTTCGAGTCCAGCGGCCCGTTCGACGCAACCCGGCTCGGCCGCCCTCTCTCCTCCCACTTCCGCGCCACCGACTGGATCATCCATCGCCCCGAGACGCAGCCGTACCCCACCCGCGACGATGCGGTGCGGGCCGCAGAAGAGGTGACGGCGCGTTTCCGGACGTGGCTCGGCAGCGCCATGGGCCAGGAGCTCGCCGGCTCCGGTCACCCCAGGGTGGCGGCGTTCCGTGACGCCTGGCAGAAGCTGCCGCCGCACGACGCCGGACCGGGGCCGGCTGTCGGCCCGTACGCCGACGTCGCCGAACGGGCCAAATCCCTGGTTACCGCAGCCGTCGGCTCAGCGCGTTTCACCCCCGGCGATGTCCAGGCCTTGCGCGTGCTGGCCGAGGCGGCCGACCACCATTCCGCCCGCCTCTCGGCAACCGTGCCGCCCGACGCCAGGCAGATCCAAAGAACCGCCGCCGCCCCGGCCCCGGCCGTCGCCGCCCCCTTGCTGCCTGCAGCCCGTACCCCCCGGGCATCTGCTTAGACCAACGTTGGTTGTGCTCCTCGGCGCAAGGGCACCCGGCGTGGACCGTTGGGGTCAGCGGCGCGCGCCCGGTCGGCGGACCAGGAGTTCCTGCGGCACGTACGCCCTGGGTACCTGCTGGGGCTTCGGCTGGACCTGCTGTGCAGGTGCCCACCGCTGTTCCTGGGCGATGGCCCGGTGTGCGTACGCGTCCAGGACTGCCCGCGGGACGGCGGTACCGGTCCGGCGGGCCGCCTCCAGCAGAGCGCCCGCCGTCTTCTGCTCGGCAGCCATCACCGCGGAGTACGCACCCGTGAGGGCTTCCACCTCTCGGCGGTGGACGGGGTAGAAGCGCTGTGCCTTGTCCAGGCCCGGTGGGCGGTGTTCGACGACGTCGGACACCAAGGTGGCGCCGGCGCGCCGGATCGCCCAGGGGGCGGCGGCCGCCAACTGCCAGCCGGACGACGGCAGCCGGTACAGCGCAGCCACAAGCGGGCCCGGCCCTCCGGCGTCCGCGAGGATGTCCGCCGCCGGGCGGGCAGTCCCCGGTCCCTGATCCGCGGTCCAGCGGGGGCCGAACAGCAGCTGCCCCACGCGGGTGGTCGAGGTATGGGAGATCACCACGGCCGGGTGAGGGGTGGTCGACGGCAGCCGTACGACCTGGCCGCGCTGCACCAGGTCATAGCCGGGCGGCGGGAGGTCGGGGTGCTCGCGCGGATCGGTGGTGTCGACGACGTGCCGCCACCCGCCGGCGGCGGTCTTCCAGGCCTGGGACGACTCCCGCAGCACCGCGGCCGCCTCTCTGGCGCCGTCGGCCACCGCCCCGTCCGGCAGCCCTTCCGCCACCCGGAGCAGGACGCGGCCGACCAGGAGGCGGGCCATGGAGGTCCAGCGGGAGAGCTGTTGGAGATCCGATCCGCTCAGCCGCCGCTCGTCGCGGTCGTGGAGGGCCAGGTAGGCCGCCCGGGACAGCCGCTCGCTGTCCTCGCCCAGCCGGAGTACGACGCCGTCGGTCGGATCGGCCGGTGAGGCCCGGACAGGCTCCACGGGCAGGGCGAGCGGGAAGGCACCCAGGTGCGCGTCGGTCTCGCGGGTGGCGACCCGGGTGAGCACGGACGCCTTGTCGAGGTGGGTGCGGGCCGACTCGAAGGCCTCGGTAGCTCCCGGGTGCTCGCTGCCCTGAGCGAGCCGCTGCACGACCTGCCCGGCCTGCCACGCCACTTCGGCGTACCGTCCGGAGAGGTAGTAGAAGGCCGACTGGTGGCGAAGGAGATAGGCGTACGGCGTCAGCGGCGCCCGGTCCGGGCCCAGATGACTGCCGATCGTGTCGCGTACGGCCCCCAGCGTCCGGGCGGCCGAGTCGATCCGCGCACCGGCCGGGCCGGCATCCCGCGCGGCCGGGGTCCGCAGATACCGCTGCGCCGTCGACAGCGCCGCCGACGCCTGATCCAGGTACTCGTCGAGGTTCCGTTCGGGGACCGTGAGCCACCGTTCCTCGCTGGTAGGTACCGGGGTGTAGGCGCCCGGCCCCAAACCCTTCCTGATCTGCCCCAGGACATCCACGAGGCCTTCGGTCAAGGCCACCCGCTCTTCCGGGCCCACCGACGCGAGCGGCGTCTGCGCGGCCTCTTGGAGCTGCGCGACCGCGACGTCGAACAGCTCGCCCAACGTGGTCACGTCACCGCTCCCGGACCGCGGCCAGCGCCACGGCGGCGCCGGCTGCCAGGGAAGCGACCTCGTCCAGCGACCCCTTGGCGCCCTCACCCACCTGGTCGGCGGTCGTGCCGAGCCGGACCACGGAGTCCCGGGCGCGCTCCAACAGGTGCACGTACGGCTCGAGACCGACGGCACCGGGCGGCGGTGCCGTCGCCTGGACCGGTTCCCCCCGGGCTGGCAGTGGCAGGCGGTCGCGGGCCTGCGAGCACTTCTGGGCGACGACCATCGCCTGTAGTTCGTCGCTGCCCTCCTCGAAGGTGATCGCGTCCGCGAGCTCCGCGGTCAGGGTGAGCACGTCCCAGACCGCTGCCAGTACCGTGGCGGCGTCCTCCGAATCGAGCTGCGCGCCGAGGTCCGTCAGGGCTGACGTGGACATCAGCATCCCCTCCTTCATGTCCGGATGGCGTGATGGTCCCATCCGGAACCCGACCTCGGGGGAAGCCTGTGGACGGCTGCGGGCATGTGGACAACCGGCCCCTCCGGCCGAGCGCGCGCCGCCGTGCTCAGGAAGGCGGACCGCTGCGCCTGCCGATGTACACGCGGCCTGGCCTTCACCCTGGTCCGGATGGTGGTCTCGGCCCCGGCGAACCGTCTTGTGCACGGCGACCGCCATCTCTATCAGTCGAGTCGCTGGCCCCGGCGTTCGCTCGTCCGGGTGGTGTCCGATACTTGACCGCGTCGCACGAGGCGCCCGGTGCGCCACCTCGCCGTACCGCTGAGAGGCGGGGAATGTAGTGGAATGTCTGTTTCGGCGAAAGTGCTTCGATAAGGCTACTGGTCAGCCTAAAGTGACAGCTCAGTAAGCCTGCTCCCCGCGCGTGCGGGGATGAACCCTCATCTGGGTACGTGGGATGAGGCCAGGTACCCTGCTCCCCGCGCGTGCGGGGATGAACCCTTCGACGGATTCGGTGAACGGCTGCACGAGGACTGCTCCCCGCGCGTGCGGGGATGAACCCCTCTTGCCGAGGTGCTCGGCCGGGCTGATGCTCTGCTCCCCGCGCGTGCGGGGATGAACCCGTGCAC
Source organism: Streptomyces sp. NPDC051211 (assembly GCF_040689505.1). Lineage (NCBI taxonomy): Bacteria > Bacillati > Actinomycetota > Actinomycetes > Kitasatosporales > Streptomycetaceae > Streptomyces > Streptomyces sp. NPDC051211. The sequence goes on along the minus strand of NZ_JBFBAV010000024.1, from coordinate 75,174 downwards.
CCGACGGATGCTGGGCACGTCTACCTCTGCTCCCCGCGCGTGCGGGGATGAACCCGCGCTGACCAGGATCAGGCGAACGGGGCGAACTGCTCCCTGCACGTGCGGGGATGAACCCACGCGTGTCTGGTCTTCGCCGAACACGCCAGGCTGCTCCCCGCGCGTACCGGGATGAGCCCTTGCAGGGCATCGGGTGGGGGACTTCGGACTTCGCCTCGGCTCTCGGCACACCAGGGCGCCGCGCCCAGAGCCGAGGCCTACCCTGCCCAGGTTCCCGCAGGAGCCTGCGTAGATCCGGGGTGCCCGGCCGGTCTGCCGTGTTCGTCGCGACGCATGGCCGTCAGGTTCAGGTCGACGATGCGGGGCGTGGGAGTGACGTCGAGTTCGGCAGTTGGGTGTACGAGGCCGTCGGCGCTGGTCTCGGCTGTCCAGATTCGGCAGCGGAGGCCGGGGTAGGCGGGGTTGAGGCCCAGTTCGCCCTTGGGCATGCATCCGTTGAACGGGACGGAGATTCGCTCCCTGCCCCAGTACGCCCAGGCTTCCAGCGCCTTGGCCTGTTCGAAGCAGGCGTAGAGCTGCGGGTAGCGGCTCATCGTGCGGAGTTCGCGGAAGACGAGCTGGCCGACGAGGCCGGGGGCGGTCGCGGCGAGGTCGACGTAGTCCAGTTCGCTCAGGGTGAGGGCGGTCGGGTCCTGGTCGGGAGCGAGGAAGACCGAGGTGAAGAGGTGCGGGAGGCGCCCGCGTACGTAGGTCGTCACGGCGGCCGGGTCCAGGGTGGGGTCGACCCGGCCCAGGAGGCGGGCGAGTGTCGCCTGGTCGGGGGCGAACTTCGCCAGGTCGAAGAGTCTGCCCATGTCGGCCACGGCGGCGAAGGCGAGCCGCTTGTAGAGGTGGTTGTTCATCTCCGCGAGGTCTGCGAGCCGGCACGTCTCATCTGACGTGGAGTTCAGCATCAGGTACTCGGAGAGCACCTCGAAGTACAGGTAGCCGAGCAGTCCCAGGCCCGGCACGGCGGCGGCCAGCTGGTCGACGAAGTCGGCGGCTGACGGGCCCGGTCCTCCGGTGGCGATGCTCAGGGTCGTGGCGAGGAAGGAGGCGGAGGCTCGGACGCGGGCGCGTACCGCGTTCTGGAGCAACGCCAGCTCTTCCTCGGTGAGGAGGTGTTGGTACGTGGTGAAGGTGCGCAGGTGGATCGGGCCGAGCCGGAGGTAGTCGATGCCCTTGGGCGGCATGGGCCGGTCGGGGGTGACCTCGAAGACGAGGGTCTCGGTGTGCCGCTTGGCTTCCAGCAGGTAGCGGGCGAGGTTGTGCGGGCGCAGGCCAGCGGCGAGCGGTGTCAGAGGGGCGCAGTAGACGGCGGCCATGAGGCAGCCGGTCGAGGCGTGGAGCTGGCCGCTGGCTTTGATGGCGTCGATCCCGTTGGTGGTGTGCAGCAGGTACACCGGCCTGCCGCTGGTCAGGGCGGCGGTGGTTGAGTTTCCCGCCAGGAGCCAGCCGTGCGGCGTGGTGTGTTTGAGGCGGTCGTCCCACTGGGCGCTGGTCGCGGCGAGCTGCCGGGGCTCGGGTCGGCGGGGGGTCGTGGTGTGGTCGGTGTGGGCGGTGTCCCATTCAGCGTGCATGGGCATGGGCATGGGCATGGGCATGGGCCGGTCCGTGTGCGACGAGGGTGTGGGCGTGGGTGAGGGCCTGGTGGGGGTCGGCGCCGTCCAGGCGGGCGCGTTCGCTGTGCAGGACCAGGTCGAAGGCGACGGCGTGCAGCCAGTCGGGCGGTACGACCTGCAGCAGCGCGGGGTTGGGCCACCAGCGGGTGCAGGGCAGGCGGTAGCGGTCGAGCGCATCGGCGGTCTTCAGGAGGTCCGTGAACAGCCGGGCCCGTCCGTAAGCGCTGGTCTGCTCCCGGGTGAAGGCGGCGTACGGGACGTCGTGCAGGGCCACCGCGGTTACGGCGCCCTGCCGGAGGGCGGCGGGTTCGTCGTCGGCCGCACCCGGGCCTGGTGCCAGGTGTGCGGTGATGTCCCGGTGGTGCCGGTCGAGCCAGTCGGCGGCGCGGCGGCCGTGGTGCGGGTCGTCGCGGTCGTTGTGGCGCCGGCAGTCGTGTACGGCCGCCGCGACGGCCAACGTGCGCTGTTCAGCCGGGGTGAGGCCGTGGGTGCGGGCCAGGATCGTGGCCAGGGTCGCCACCCGGGAGTTGTGCAGGACGCCGTGGAGCGAGTCGGCCTGCCGGGGATGTACGAACCACTCGCCGAGCGGAATGAGCGGCGGCGGCAGGCGGTAGGGCAGCCGCGGCGCCGGCAGGCCTGCCGGGCGGGCGGCGGCGATCCGGTCGAGCGTGGGCGCATCCATGAACTGGTGGTCGGGCAGCAGCCCGGCCGAGGCCAGGGCGGTCAGGGCGGTCTGGGGGCCGTCGCCGGCGCGGGGTGTGGCGGTCATGAGAAGCCTCGAAGGGTGGGCCACGGGCACGGGTGCTCGCGGTGAACGGAAGGTGGACGGGCCGCTACGATCGCGGGATTCGACGTACGCACAGGGAGATGAGGGACCCGTGGCAGAGCCGCGCCTGGGGGTGGCCATCGTCACGATGGGCAACCGCCCCGACGACCTGCTCGCCCTGCTGGCATCCGTACGCGCCCAGCACGGCGAGCCGGTGCGCACGGTCGTCGTCGGCAACGGCTGCGATCCCGCGGACCTCGGTGGCCTCGGAGACCTCGGCGACTTCGGCGACTTCGGCGAAGGTGTCGAGACGGTGGCGCTGGAGACGAACACCGGCGTCTCCGGAGGCCGCAACGCCTGCTGGGAGGCGCTGCGCCGGCACGAGGACGTGGACGTCGTCGTAGACCTGGACGACGACGGCCTCCTGCCCGATCCGGACACCTTCGCGCGGCTCCGCAAGATCCTCGCCGCCGATCCGCGCACGGGCATCGTCGGTTTCCGCATTGCCGACGAGACCGGCCACACCCAACGCCGGCACGTGCCGCGGCTGCGGGCGTCGGACCCGATGAAGGCGGGCGAGGTCACCACGTTCCTCGGGGGCGGGCACGCCATTCACCGCGAGGTGTTCGAGCAGGTCGGCGACTGGCCGACCGAGTTCTTCTACGGGCACGAGGAGACCGACCTGGCCTGGCGGGCGATCGACGCCGGGTGGCGGGTGCGCTACGAGCCCGAGCTGCTGCTCCAGCACCCGCGTACCTCTCCTGCCCGGCACGCGATGTACTTCCGGATGGTCGCCCGCAACCGGGTCTGGCTGGCCAGGCGGCATCTTCCTGCCCTGCTGGTGCCGGTGTACCTGGGGGTGTGGACGGTGCTGACGCTGGTGCGGCGCCCGCCGCTGTCGGGCCTGAAGGCGTGGGCGGCGGGCTTCGTCGAAGGAGTACGGACGCCGTGCGGGCGGCGCAAACCGATCCGGTGGGCCACCGTGTGGCGGCTGACCAGGCTCGGGCGCCCGCCGATCGTCTAGGCCACGGCTAGGCCACGGCTAGGCTGGCAGGGCTGCCGGCTCGGGCCGCTTGCCGTGACCCTGCCGGACGCGGGCGGCCTCGGCGACGAGGAAGTCCGGGAGGGCGTACGGGTTGTCGTCCAGCCACGCCACGTACCGGGCCACTCCTGCGCTGACGCTGATGGACGGCGTCCAGTCGAGCAGGGTACGCATGCGGGTGGTGTCCGCGAAGCCGCCCAGCGGGTCGCCTTCCGGCAGCGGGGTCTCCTCCACCCGCGTGTCGGGGTAGTGGGTCAGGATCTCCTCCGCGATCGAGCGGATCGAGGTCGGTACCCCGGAGCCGACGTTGATCACCTGCCGGTGCGCCCGAGGAGCGACCATGGCCAGGATCGTGGCCTCGGCGATGTCGTCGACGTGGACGAAGTCGCGGACCTGCCGCCCGCCGCCGTTGAGCCGCATCGGCAGGCCGAGCTTGGCGCGCTGCGCGAGCCAGGCGACGACCCAGGAGTGGGAGTTCTCCTTGACCGTCTGTGGCTCGCCGTAGACGGAGAAGTAGCGGACGCTGGTGTGCGAGATGCCGGCCGCGTCCATCACCAGCGCGCTCTGGTGCTCGCCCCACACCTTGGTGTTCGCGTACACGGACAGTGGCGCCGGTGGTCGGTCTTCGGTCCAGCACTGCATCCCCGGCTCGGCGGGGTCGCCGTTGCCGTAGACGGCCGCGGAAGAGACGAACACGAAGCGGCGGATGCGGTCGGCGTGCGGGCGGACGGCGTCCAGGAGGATCTGGGTGCCGTTGATGTTGGTCTGGAGGGCGGCGAGGGGGTTGCGGGTGCAGAAGGCGACGTCCGCGACGGCCGCGGCGTGGACGACGTAGTCGGCCTGCGAGGCGACGGCCTTCATGAGCTGGGTGTCGGCGATGTCGCCCACGATGACGTCCGGGTCCTCGGGGCGTACGCCGAACAGCTGGCCGTAGACCCGGGCCGGGTAGGCATCCAGCTTGCCGACGGCGATGACCCGGGCACCGAGCCGGCGGAGCCGGACCGCGATGCGACTGCCGACGAGTCCGCCACCGCCGGTCACCACCACGGTGGTGCCGGACAGTTCCGCGCGCAGGTCTTCTTCGGTGAGCGCCATGCGGGTTCCTTTCCGAGGGGAGAAGCGGGAGGGGAGGCTCCCGCCCGTGACGTGGAACGGGCGGGGCACCGGGGGCAAGAGGGTCGGATCGGTCAGCCTCGTTCGAGGCGGCGGGGGTCCTGCACGATCCATTCGCGGCCGCCGCCCTCGGGGCGGGCGAACACGGCGTTGGCGACCACCGTCCGAGTGGTGGGGTTCTCCCATTCGCCGATGAACTGGACGATCCCCTGGCGGTCTTCCAGCGGATCGAAGATGCGGGCGCCTTCGCTGACCCAGCTCGGGACGGACTGGCGCTGACGGCTGCGGCTTTTCGGGGACATGAGCAGTCCTACCTTTCTGTCTCCTTGCGTATGCGGCCTTGACGGCGGCCGACCCAGGGCAGCCGGGAGGAGCTGGTGGCACCGGACGGCTCGGATGGGCGGGAGGGGGCCGAGCGCGCACAGAAGGCCGTGACGTCCGTCAGTGGAGTGGCGTCAACCCGGGCCCCTTGCCCGCACCCTGGTCGATTTCACGTAGTGACCGTACGGTCGCCGGGAATGCGGTAGGACTGACCACGGGTACGAGTTAAGGCAGCGGCACGCGGCACGCCCCCTCGGAGAGCGTCATGACCGCCAGACCAACCGCCCGGCCACGCGCGGTCTCCGGCACCATCAGCGGGTTCGTGCTGCGCACGGCCCGGGAGAGCACCCCTCACACACAGCGGTCCATGGCCGAGGCCCTCGGCGTCGACCTCACCACGTTCCAGGGCTGGGAGTCCGGCCGGCGCCCGCTGGCGAACATGAAGGCATCCGCCCTCCTCGACCTGCGACGCCACCTGGCCGTCTTAGGCGCGGAAGCGGACCTCGTCGCCCTGCTCGACGCGGCGATGGACGCCGACCGCATCATCAGCGCCTCCCTGCATCCCGACGGGCGCGCCCGTCTCCTGCATCCGCTCGGCGAGTGGGTCCACACCCGCGACACCGCCCACATGCTTGCCTGGGCCCTGACCGGCGCCCCGCCCCCGGCCCTCGCTGGCCGTCCGGCACCCGCACGCCGCGGCCCGGTCGCCGCCGCACCGCTGCTGCCCGCCCCGGAACGCCGCGCGTTCTTCACCCACCTGCGGGATCTCGCCGAATCCGCACACCGCACCGACAACCGCGGCGTACTCCTGCACCGCCAGGCCCTCTACCTCTCCTCCTACGACCGCAGCCCGGAGGCCGTCTCCTGGACCGCGCAGACCCTCCACGCGCGGCGCGGCGTCCTGGCCGGGCGCGGCTGGAGCCCCCAGTGGGCCGAAGCCCGCTCCACCGCCACCGCCCTCGCCCGCCTCGGCGATCCCGTACCCCTGCTGGACTTCATCGAGCGGGCCATGGCCGACGACGACACCGGTGAGACGGCCAACCTCAACTACTGGGCGTACTGGCTCGGGGCCGCCCGCCGGCCCCAGGCCGACGACACCTTCATGCGCGACCCCGACGCCGGATGGGATCCCATCACGCTGCTGCGCGCCCTCACCCAAGGCCTCCACCTGGCCCCCGGCTACGTCGACCTGTACACGCACTCGCTGTGGGCACTCCTGACCGCCCATCCCTGGCTGCCGCTCGCCTCCCCGACCCTGGCCGCATCCCTGGACACCCGGACGGACAGGCTCCTGAGCGAGGGAGTTCTCTCCAAAAGGGCCAGGCGCGAACTGAGCGCCGTCCATTACGTTCTACGCCAGAACCGCACATGATCCCACCGGAGGTCACCGCATGGCAGACGAGACGGCGAATGCGCAGGGTACGGCCGGATTCCTCTTCGAGATGGGGGTCCTCAAGAACGCCAAGCGCACCGGCTGGTGGTTCACCGGCAACAACAACCCCGAGTCGATCGCCGAGCACTCCTTCCGCGTCGGCATCGTCGGATCCGTCCTGGCCATGATGGAAGGCGCCGACGCCGCCAAGGTCGCCCTGATGTGCCTCTTCCACGACACCCAGGAGACTCGGATCGGGGACATCCCCCACATCGGACGCCGCTACATCGACGCCGCCGCGAACGAGAGGGTCACCGCCGACCAGGTCTCCGCCACCCACCCGGCCGTGAAGGCCGGCGTCCAGCGCGTCGTCGACGAGTACGAGAACGGCGACAGCCTCGAGGTCACCGTCGCCCACGACGCCGACAAGCTGGAGTGCCTGCTCCAGGCCCTCGAGTACCGCGCCCAGGGCAACACCCTGGTCCAGGACTGGATCGACACCTCCCTCAACAGCCTCAAGACCCCCTCCGCCCAAGCCCTCGCCGAAGCCGCGCTCACGATGTCCCCCTTGCAGTGGCGCCAAACCTTCCTCGGCCAGTAGCCCGCCCCCGGCATCGGGGGCCGGCCTTCCCCAGGCACGGCCTCCGATGCAGGAGACATCATCTCCCGGCAGCCACACATCCCACGCCAGAGGGCCTTGGCCTGCTGGTGGCCGGGCCATGCGGTCCGTTTGCCAGGTGAGGGACGGATCAGTCCCACCAGAAGTCCCAGTGGTGGGCACCGGTGATCCGCTCGGCGTACGCGGCCAGGGTGTACGGCCTGCTGCCCTGCCAGATGTTGTCCGGGCAGAACGCGAAGTGCTCGGCCGCGACCAGGAGAGCCTCGTGCTCGTTCGCCGGTGGCGTGGCGACGCTGAGGTGCAGTGTGGAAAAGCCGACCGCGACGACACGGGCGCCGAACCGGTGCTCCCAATCGCGGACGACCGCGGAGAACTTCGCGGTGTCGTTGTCGTAATTACAGGGTCCGCTCCAGCCCGCGGCCGTCAACGCCTCGGCACCGGACTCTGCGGCAACCAGCCCCAGGCGTGTCCGTGGGCGGTCGGCGAGGAACGCCTGCGCGAACTCTGAGGCCGGTTGGCCGGGGCTCGTGGCCGTATCTCGCCTGGGCGCGAGGCCGGGCCAGGTCTGCCCGAAGGGGGCCGTGACGGCGAGGCGCCGGTCGGTGTCGAGCATGTCGTCGTCCTCATCGACGGCCGTGTAGGTCACCCACCACTGGGCGAGGAGGCCGGCAGGGTCGTGGCTCGCCGGGGAGGACATCTGCTCGGGGAAGACCTCCCCGGAACCCCATGGGCGAAATTCGCCATCGTTCGGATCCAGCGAGTCGAGCAGCAACGGCCACAAGCCGGAGCGTGTGTGTTCGGCGTGCATCTGTGTCCACAGCTCAGTCGTGGCCGGCCCGTCGCTGAGCCACAGGGGCTGTACACCTCCGTCGCCTTCATCGGACGTGACCATCCGACCGGGCGGGAGCGGGCCCTCAAGACTCAATCGGGCTTCAGGGTGCATGGGGTGGATGCCAGTGCTGCGACCGGGAGGCATCACCGAGAGGGTCCGACCACTCGATCGCGGAATTCCTGGAAAGCGTGCCAGCCTGACGTTTGCCCCGGAGTCATCAGGTCCCCTTCCGCGCAGTCGAGTACCTTGCACCGCAGAGCCTCGGCAAGGCGGAAGACGTGTGCCAGCACGTCGTCGCCGGAGCCCCGCATGTGGAGCATGATCGAGTCCACCGGGTCTTCTGAGCCGATGTTGAGTTCAATGGACCACGTGGAGCCGGAAAGTTCGCCGCGACATTGCCGTCGCTGTCGGACAGTATTCGTCGCCGCTGGCACCGCGGATCACGAGGCGAGAGACCGATGCCGGTCCCGGCGGCACTCGCCGGGACCGGCATGTATGGGCCCGCTTACGCACCGCACGCTCCGGAGCGGCGTGCTGCGGATCAGGGCGTGTTCAGGCCGAGGTTCTGTGTGGTGGTGTTGCTGGCGCCGGGGCTCTTGATGTTGTTGTTGGTGCTGATGTTGTTGAACATCGGGAGGATGCCGCTGAGGTTGATGGGCAGGATCGACCCCGACCCGTTGCCTCCGCCGTTGTTCCCGTTGGTCTGTTCGTAGGTGATGGTCACCGAGGCCGGACCGGTTGCGGGTCCGGAGGTACCGCCCGCCGGGACGCGGTTGGACCCGCCACCGCCGCCACCAGGCCCATACGTCCCAGCGGAGATGAAGTCGCAGCCGCCGCCGCCGCCTCCGCCGAACCAGCCGGCTCCTCCGCCTCCGGCGGAGAAAGGACCGCCGCCGGTGCCGCCGGTACCGCCGCCACCGGGGGTGCCGGGCGTGCTGGGTACGGGGCCGCCGGTGGAAGGGCATCCGGCTCCACCGGCGCCGGGGGTCGTCTGAGTTCCCCCGCCGCCTCCTCCTCCGCTGTTGGGCCTGCTGCCGCCGGTCTGACCGGTGATTCCGGCGTCTCCTCCGGTGGCCTCGGGGTTCGGGTATGGGCCGAAGCCGGCTCCTCCGCCTCCTCCGCCGCCCGCGACGATCAGCCGGGGGTCGGTGGCGGTGTTGCCGGTGAGGAAGCAGCTGGGGCTGGTGGAGTCGCAGGTGCGTACGTCGCTGGCTCCGCCGCCGGCACCGCCCTCTTCGAAGTTGCCGCCTGCTGCGCCTCCGCCGGTGTCGACGTTGACGTAGAGGGTGGTGGTGCCCGACGGCACGTTGACGGTGCCGCTGACGGTGGAGCCGTCACCCCCCACTCCTCCGTCGGTCCCGTTCTGCCCTGAGGCGCCGGTGGCAGTGATGGTCAGTTGGATGACGCCAGACGGGACGGTGAAGGGCTGGTTGGCGCCGGGGGTGAAGGTGACGGTCACAGGCGCCGCCGCGGCGGGCGTGGCCAGGGGCACCACCAAAGCCGCCGGCAGCGCCGCCATGGCGAGGAAGAGGGTGCTGCGCCGGACCGGATGCCGAAGCCGTTCGGCGCCACGTCGCGGGGATACCGCATGATGCATGGTCAGTCTCACGCTCAAGGCTCCTCGACCAGTGATACCAACTGGGTGGATTGCTACGGCACCCTGCCTGGGACCGTCCGACGATCAAGCCACAACAGGCCGGTGACGGGCATGTGGACACACCGTCACATCACTCCGCGACGAATAGTCCTCAAGTCGGAGAAGCTCGCTGCGCAGCTCAGGGCAGGAAGCCATTGAAGACCCACCGTTGGCGACGCACCTGGCCCCGTGCGTCTGCGGGGAATCGACGTTCTTACCATCCGACCGTTTCTGTTACTGACTAACATTCGATGCCCCGTTGGGCTGGAACCGCTGCCAACACTCGCCAGCATTCGTTCCTGCATCTCAGGCTCTGGCTCAACTTCTGTGACGTAGTAACTTTCCGTGGCATCCGGAACAGGTTTGTTCGAACGTGAAGTTGCCTGAAAAGGGGCGGGCTTGATGCCCGGCAGGGTGAGGCTCCAGCACCGTGACATGCCTTTCAGAGATGTTGTTCGCGCCGCTCGCCGACGTTGCCGTGACCTCCGTCGACCCAGGTGACGACCGCCTATGCGTCGAGATCCGCAGTACGACCGACGGTGCTTCATGCCCAGGCTGTGGAGCATGGTCATCCCGCCTCCATGGCTCTTACCTGCGGTTTCCCGGCGATCTGCCGGTCTCGGGCAGACCTGTCGTGTTGTCGTTGCGAGTGCGCCGCTTCGCCTGCAGGAGGCCTGGGGGCCCGAGGCGGACTTTCGTGGAACAGATACCAGGACTGACGCGCCGGCACAGCAGCTGGACCGAGCGGCTGCGATCGGAGCTTGCTTCGCTGGGCCTGGCGCTTGCCGGGCGAGCAGGCGAACGGCTCGCTGGACTGATCGGCGTCCCGGTCAGCCGCAGCACCGTCCTGCGCATCGTCCATGCGCTCCCCGAGCCGAACCCGACGCAGCCGACAGCGGTCGGCGTCGACGAGTACGCGATGCGCAAAGGCCGCGTCTACGGCACGGTCCTGGTAGACGTGGAGACGCGCCGGCCATTGGAACTCCTGCCGGACCGGGAACCAGAGACACTCGCAGCCTGGCTTGCCCAGCATCCGCAGATCAAGGTCATCTGCCGGGACCGCGCCCCGTTCTACGCCGAAGGTGCCACGCTCGGCGCCCCGCAGGCCCTCCAGGTGGCCGATCGCTGGCACCTGTGGCACAACCTTAGACAGGCCACCGAGCGGTGCGTGTCACTGCACCGACGCTGCCTGCGCGGCCACCCGGCAGCAACTGAGGCAGAGCCAGAACTAGTGGCGAAGGAGCGAAACACTTCGCCCTGGCCGACGGGGTATCGCTTCGCGGACCGGACCCGCGCACGACATGCCCAGGTCCACGCTCTGCTCGAAGCCGGCCACAGCCGAAGGTCGATCGCCCGACAGCTGGGCATGGGCCTCAGCACCGTCCAGCGATTCGCCCACGCCAGGACTCCAGAGGCGCTCTTCCAAGGCCAGTGGCAAGACCGCCCGACCAAGCTGGACACGTTCAAGCCCTATCTCCACCAACGCTGGCAGGACGGTTTCACCAACGCCTGGAAGCTCTGGGAGGAGATCACCGACCGCGGCTACCAAGGCGGATACGCCGCGGTGCGCGACTACCTCCGTCCACTCCGAACAGTTCCGCATACCCCTGCGATCCGACCACCCTCGGCACGGACTGTCAGCAGCTGGATCCTCACGCATCCCGACGCCTTGCCCGACGAGAACCAGCTGCGGATGAAGATCGCCGTCGCCCACTGCCCTGAGCTGGAGGCTCTCGCCGGGCACGTTCGCTCCTTCGGACAAATGCTCACCCGACGCGAAGGCCATCTCACTCAGGACTGGATCGCGGCTGTTCGTGCTGATGACCTACCCGGCCTGCACAGCTTCGCCAACGGCCTCGAACGCGACCTGGCAGCGGTCGTCGCGGGGCTCTCCACTCCTTGGAACTCGGGCGTCGTCGAGGGTCACATCAACCGGATCAAGATGCTCAAGCGCCAGATGTTCGGGCGGGCTGGCTTCCACCTTCTCCGCAAGCGGGTCCTACTGGCGTGACGGAGGAACGGCCGCGCCACAGACCTTCAGCCAGAGCCTGACGTGAAAGCTAATGGGGTCAGTTGTCGGCGCATTCCTCGATGACTGCGCAGGCGAGGCGGATGCCGCCCAGGTCGTTGGAGATGCCGTCATCGCCGTGCATGTGGGGTGCGTCCTGGAACCACTGCGGCCACAGGCCGCCCTCCTGGAGGAAGTCGCGGGCCCGGTCGCCGTGCAGGACGGAGTCGGTGTAAGCGAGGGCGCCCATGGCCGTGGGCTGGTCGTAGGCGAGGTCGGGCCGACGCAGGTAGCGATTCAAGTATGCGGCGAGCAGGTCGGCGTCTCGTGCAGTGCCGAAACTCGCCAGCGCCACACAGTAGGCCCCACCCGCGCAGCAGACCTCGCTCTCCAGCAGCAGTGCCCCCAGACGCTCGCGGAAGTGGTCACGGCGCGAGACGGCGGCGAGCCATGCCGCGGTCCGCCGCTCGCGCCAGCTGCCTTCGAAGAGGATGGTCAGCTCGGAGTCGGAAACAGCCTTCGCATCAGCGGCCAGGGCACGAACGAACGGCTCGTACTCCTCGCGCGACATACGAAGTACCGCTCCGCCGAGCTTCAGATAGCGACGCCCGGGGAGGCAATAGCGGCGGTACAGGGCCTGTATCTCGGGGTCGTGGCGGATCACCACCCCATCCTCTCGCAACAAGCACACAGCTGAGGTTGTGGGGCCGGAATACGCCTGCGGTGATCCCGGGACGGAAGGGATCCATCTGGGGCCCGGGTCTGATGAACGGGGTGGCGGCGGCACGGAGCGTAACTGCTCCACAAAACTTGAGCCAGAGCCGCATCTCACCTACGCAGCCAGGCTCTTCCGGCCCGTAAACGGAATCGGCAGGCTCACCTCCGGCCCACTGCGCGGCGACGAGGGCGGCAGCAGCTACGGCTTCTTCGGATTCGGGCGCTTCGAGGTAGCCCACGGCGTCGATCACACGTGCGAGAGCGCCGCGCACGATGCCCTCACGTTCGCCTGCGGCTGCCTCATCAAGGCCGTTTGCCGAGCGGGCCCATGCCGTGGTGACTCCGCCGTCGCGGCGAACCGTGAGCACCGGCGCCGTACGCCGGCCAGGCCAGCCCGCCTCGGCCGTCACGGGCCCGGCCCGGCGAACCGAATCAGTTGAAGCTTCGGTCGGTCCTGTTCCATTGGCTGTCCAGCCATTCCCGGCTGGCGAACGTGTGGGCGCCGCCCCAGCCCTGGGAGCGGTAGAGCCACATGGTGCCGTCGCCGTCGCGGGCGATGAGGTCGGCGCGGCCGTCGCCGTTGAGGTCGCCGGGGACGGCGATGCCGTTGTAGCCGTTCCAGCCGTGGCTGTACCACTCGCGGGCGGTGAACGGCGCGGAGGCCTTGCCGGTGCCCTTGTAGAGGTAGAGATGGCCGTCGTGGGACGCTGCCACGATGTCGGGCCGGCCGTCACCGGAGATGTCGCCGCCGCCGACGATGGTCTTGTAGGTGTCCCAGCCTGTACCGGCGCTGCCGGCGTAATCGAACGTCACGCCGTCACCATTACCGGCGCGGACGGACAGGCGGCCGTTGCTTTCGCGGAACAGCAGGTCGCCCTTGCCATCGCCGGTCAGGTCACCGGGCCCGATGACCATGTCGGTGGTCGGCAGCGTCCAGACGGACTTGCCCTTGGTGGTGTTGATCAGCTTCGGCGCGTAGCGGTCGAAGCTGAACGGGTAGCTGCGGTTACTGCTGTCGAGTCCCGCCACGGTCACCAGCTCAGAGGAGGGGAATGGCGGGGGGTTCTGATCCAACGGCGTAAGGCCGGCGAAGCGGCCGTTTGTCAGGTTGACGGCTTCGCGGATCCAGTCGTACCAGTCCAGCAGGTATACACCGTGTTTGCCGTAGACGGGGGTCACGCCGGAGTTCACCCACGTCTCGGAGTCAATCCAGTAGTGGCCGATCTGCTTGCGAGCAGTGAACTTGCCGTTGCCCTCGGAGGCGTGGAAGTAGAGCTGGCCCCAGAGTGCCACCCCGTACAGGTCAGCCTTGCCGTCGCCGTTCTGGTCGTCGACGGCCATGATCTTGTTGTACTCGTTCCAGCCGTCGCCGACCCAGGTACGGGGCTTGAACGGGGCGGAGGCGCTGCCGGTTCCCTTGAAGTAGTAAAGGTTGCCGTTGAGGTCCTTGGCCACCAGGTCGGCGATGCCGTCGGCGTCGAGGTCGTTGGCGCCGACGATCTGGTCGTAGATCTTCCACCCGCTGCCGACCTTGACCTTGCCGGCGAAGGGATTGCCGGTGGCTGCGCCGGTGGCGCGGTACAAGTACAGGTCACCTGACGGGGTGCGGGCGAGGAGGTCTCCTCGGCCGTCCTTGGTGAGGTCGCCGGCAGCGATGAGCTTGTTGTAGACCTGCCAGCCGTGGCCGGTCCAGGTCGGTGCCTGCGTGCTGCTGCTGAACGCTTGGTGCATCGACAGCCGGCCGTCGTTGTACCACTGCAGCACTTCGGTGCCCCAGCCGCCCCGGATGTTGCCGAGCGCGACGACGTCGCGCGGAACGGCTTGAGATGACCCGTTGAACGTGAAGCCGCCGGTCTTCCCGACAGTGGACAGCAAGCTGCTGCTCTTGCCCTTGGAATTTCGGACGAGGACATCACTCCAGCCGTCGCCGTCGAGGTCCAGGCGCGGCTTGGCCGCGTTGCCTCCCAACTGGGGCTTGGCAGTGTGTTGCGGGTGGAGGATGGGCTCGTCGAGGGCCACGGCCGGGCCAGAGAACAACATCCCTGCGCACAGAGCAACCGCGGTGGCGGCCGCGACTTGGCTCAGCCGCCGGTAGTGAAGAGAACGCAACAAGACCCCCTGGAAGAAACAAGTGCCCAACCCCTCAGAGAACGGCAAGGCCGAGGCTCTGTATGCGGACATGCCTCGGCAGCGGCATCAAACACCCGGGTTGGACGGCCAACACTAGTCCGGCCCACCCGACGTGGACACGGCAGGCACCCGACTGGCTGTCGGCAAGGGCGTCCTCCGCCGTGAGCCCGTCGCCAATGGCGATACCTGTCAGCCCACCCTCGTGCCCCTCGCGGCCGCCGCTGCCGGATCGACAGCGGGATGCTGCCCGCGATCCGGGCCCTCCCACGGGACTTCGCGGTCTTGCACCGCAGCGGGGGAGGTGAGCGTCCGGCGCAGGAGGATGAGGGGCGAGTGAGAGGGCGTCCCAGTAGTGTCGGTCAGGAACCGAGGGAACCGGCGAGGCCCTGAGACACCGTGTATCTCAGGATCCAGATGTCGGTTGTCGGAGATCGCCCTGAGCAACCAGGCCGATCACGTCAGAATGGCGTACCCAACGGAAGTACGTACCTTCCAGCCGCCTATACCCCATCATGGAAGGCAGGCAGCTTGCTTACCGCGTACGCGGGGATGTCTCATGGGGTGACGGCAGGGATCCGTGGCCCGATGCTACTTCCCCGCGTCGCGGGGATGCCCCAGCCACAGCGTGCGCGCGGCGGAATCCATACGCCTGCTCCCCGCAGACACGGGGATGACTCACAGCGCATGGGGCCGTGTGATCCGACGGCGCAGTATCCCCGCGATGCGGGGGATGACCCGGTGTGCAAAATCGGCGACCTGCCAGACTCGTACTGTTCCCCGCACAGGGGGGATGATCCTGCGGTTAGCGTCAACGTGGCGCGCTGGCTCGGCTATTTCCCGCGTATGTGGGGATGGACCTCAGATCCGTGCTGCCCGACCCAACGGCGCCCCGATCTACGTGACCCTCGACAACCTCTCCGCCCACACGAACTGGCGGATGAGGCGGTGGGCGGTGAAGAACAAGGGCGAGCGGAGCTGCACCCCGACCTACGCCTCCCGGGTCAACCCCATCGAAGCGCACTTCGGAACCGTTGCGGCAGTTCACCCTCGCCAACTCCCACCACCCCAACCACACCGCCCAGACGCGGTCCTGCACGCCTACCTGCGCTGGCGCAACCGAAACACCCGCCATCCCGATGTCCTGGCCGCTCAACGACGCGAGCGTGCCCGCATCCGCAGCGAGAAAGCCGTCCAGCTGGGTCGGGGGCCCCACCACGACGGCTGCCTGAGCGGCTACACCTGCTCCTGGTACACCCTGATCTCGGCGGGCTTGAGTGTGCGGATCGTTGCCCAGGCCGCTCGCTTGCTTAGTCCCTCGGCCCACGCGTCGAGATCGTCTCCGCCACCATGGAAGAACCACGAGTCGAAGCTTCCCAGGGCCTGCAGGGCGGGGGCGGGTCTGTATCGAAGCTCGCAGTGGACCTGCACGTAGTGGTCGTGATCGCCGTCGCTGTCGGCAATCGCGAACTGTCGGGTGAGGTCCAGCGTGAACGTCGGAGGACCGTCAAACGAGGAGGGCCCGTACTGGAACAGCAGACCATCAGTATCGGGTGTGTCCGGAACGTCGAACAGCAGTCGGCCAAAGCGGAGGAAGGCAGGCCAGGCGTCTTCCGTGTCCAGGTCAGCAAGCGACCGCCGCCCGACACCCAGTTCGCCCTCAAGCAGTCCCACGGCCTCGTCCATCGACGGTCTCCGCATCATGCAGGCCTCCTCGTGCGCCGCAGCGGGGCTCAGCGTACTCAACCCGGCGAACCTTCCCGGTCACAGCACCAGATGGGCTGCCGAGACACTGGTCTAAACCGATCAGGCCTATTCGCGGCAGACGCCTTGATCGACGGAAGTACCTCCCGACTGTCTACGTCCCACCTAACATGGCACCGCAACAAACCCGCTCCCCTCACATGCGGCGACCGAGAGGGAAGACCTGGGCGACGGCGTCGTCGAACTGCTCCCTGCATGCGGGGATGGCGGGGACGGGCCGTGCTTCCTTCTGTTGACAGGCTTCGGGCGGCGAAGTTGCGGGTTCGTGATGAGGCGGCAGTGGTGCCCCAGGGACAGTCCGGGGGCGGAAGCTCCGAATACACGGCTGTGCCCGCCTCCATGGTGGCGGAGGCGGGCACAGCTTGGTGTCGTCGGTTGGCTAGGACGTGTACGTGGGGGCCGGGAGGACGGCGGTGTTCAGCGTGGGGATGGTCCAGCGCTGAGCGCCGGTGTTGTTGCAGTCCCAGAGCTGGAGGCGGGTGCCGTTCGTCTTGTTGCCCTGGGGCAGGTCGAGGCAGCGAGCCGAGGCGGGGTTGTGGACGCTGCCGTCGGCCCGGGGCAGGAATCGTTGTGCGGGGGTTCCGTTGCAGGTCCAGAGCTGGATGAGGGTGCCGTTGACGGTGCCCGCGTTCTCGGCGTTGAGGCACTTGCCCTGGATACGGATGGTGCCGTCGTGGTGGATCTGGAACTGCTGATTGTTGGGTATCCCGCTGCAGGTCCACAGGTGGATGACGTTGCCGTCGGTGCTGCGCCCGTTGTCGTTGTCGACGCAGTTGGTGGCGGACGATGCGAGGGTGATGGGTCCGGTGGCGCCGGGGGCGCTGGCGGAGGCGGCGTAGGAGTAGTGGGCGAGGTTGCCGATGCCGCCGGTGTAGCCGCCGGCGGTGTCGATCGAGCCGTCCCGCTTGTAGCGGCCGAGCACGAGGACGCCCGCCGGTGCGGGGCTGTCGGTGGCCTTGTGGTGGCCGGTGGACGCGAGAGTGCCGTTGACGTAAAGACGCATCTGGCCGGTGGGCGCGTCGTAGACGGCGGTCAGCCGGGTCCAGGCGTTGGGGATAACGCGGGCGGCGTCGTTGAAGGCGCTGGTCCAGTCGTAGTTCCAGCCGTCGGCGTCACCTCGGGCGAGCGCGAACCGCCATACCTTGGACCCGCCGTCGGGGTAGAGGGTGAAGGCGCTGGACCGGTTGCCGTCCTGCGACACCACGACGCCGCTGGAGCCGGAGCTCTTCGTCCAGACGCTGAGGGTGAAGCTCGTGCGGGTGTCGATGGTCGGGCCGGCCAGGGTCGCGCGGGAGCTTGGGCCGCTGAACCCTGCATAGGGGGTGCTGGTGCCGCCGATGGTGGCGGTTGGCCAGGTGACCTCGGCGGTCGGGTCGATGGTCGCGTCGTCGGTGGTCAACTTCCACTGGCCGGCCGGCTTGTTCATGTTGCCGAGGGAGACCGGGGCCGGTTCGAAGCCGGTGACGGTGGGATGCAGGACAGTGGTCCCGTTGGGTGCGGTTCCGGTACCCCGGAATGCGACGAGCTGCTGCTTGGTGTCGACGGCCCAGAGGTCCGGGATGCCATCACCGGTGATGTCGCCGTCGGAGCCGACGCGGGGGTAGGCGGCGGGATCGAGGTCGATGCCGGGGATGGCTCCCTTGGTGGGATCGGTGAAGCCGGTCAGCACGGGAGCTTCCGGAGTGCCGGTGATGGCGAAGGAGTGGATGCTGCCGTTGCTGGAGCGGGCCCAGAGGGTCGGGAAATTGGTTCCCTTCGCCCGACCGGGCGCGATCAGCGTGTAGTCCTTCCAGCGGTCGTCGTTGGCCGAGAGGAGGATGGCCTGAGTGTCCAGCTGGTTGATGCTCGCGGCGGCGGCCTTGCTCAGCCAGAGCCTGCCGTTCTCGACGAAGAGCAGGGACGACTGCGGCAGAGCTCCGTTGACCGGAGCATCGCCCGTCGGCGCTCCGAACGCAGCGATTTTCGTGACGTTGGACCAGTCGCTGCCGTAGTAGGCGGAGCAGTTGATGGCGGTGAAGCTGGTGTTCACGCAGTTGGCCGGCTTGGCGACCGTGATGCGGTCGCGCAGATTGAAGACGCCATCGATATTGGCATTGCTGTAGAGGTACAGGTTCTGCGGATCACTCGGGTCGTGTGCGAAGAGATCGTCGACGTTCTTGTATGCGAGGTTGCCGCGGTGTGCGATCTGTATGTTGCTCCAGCCGCTGCCCGCCGGAGCTGCGCTGATCTTGGAGGCTACGGCTGTGGACGGGTCGCGGTCCCCCGCCCGGCCTTCGATGGTCCGCAGCGTGCCGGAGCTGTCGGGCAGGACGATGTCGGGCTTGCTGTCACCGGTGATGTCCCCGAAGACGGGGGCGGCGCCGTTGAGGTTGGAGGGGGCGTAGTAGCTGTAGACGGCGGGCTGGGACATGTTGCCCGCGTTGTCCTGGGTCTGCAGGTACACGAAGTTCGTGCCCCAGCGCGGGGGCGTGATCTTCACGGTGGCCTTGCCGCCGATCATCGTGATGATGCGGGAGTCGGTGGCGGCGTCGGTGCAGTTCCAGTTGGTGGCTGCGGCTTGGACGGGGTCGGTGGTCCAGCGGGCGCAGGCGAGGCCGGAGGTGCGGACGCCGCCCGCCGGGGCGGGGTCGGTGCCGGTGAGGGTGAAGGTGCCCTCCTGGCCCGCGTACTTGGGCCGGGCGCCGATGGTGCCGGACTCGGGGAAGTCGGTGGAGTTGACGTCCGCGGTGGGCGGGGTGCGGTCGACTCGGAAGAAGCACCAGTCGGAATCGCCGCTGGTGAGCGTGGAGTCGGTGGTGCGGGCGGTCCAACCGTACTGGTGTCCGTCGGACAGCGGGCCGACGTCGACGGTCACGTCGCCGTAGTCTCCGAGCCAGCCGGTGCTGTGGTAGGTGGTGTGGCCGTTGTTGTCGTCGTCCCAGAGCTGGAAGGTCGTGTTCAGCTGCCGCTGAACCGGCGACCAGGTGCTGGCGGTCAGGGTGATGTTGCTGTTGGCGCCGACCCAGCCGGGGTTGTCCCACGGGTTCACGGTGCCCGGAGTGCGGCAGTCGTTGGAGGTGCCGTTCTGCGCGAAGCCGGGGGTCGGGCGGGTGCGGGGCCACCAGATGGTGGGCTTGACGTCGTACTCGACGACGATGTGCGGGTTGTTGGCGAACCGCTGGCGGTAGTACTTGTTGTACTCGTCATCCGGTGCGAGGCCGAAGGTCTGGTACGTCCAGTTGCCCTGCGAAGCGGCCCGCATGGTGGTGGTGACGTCGAAGGAGATGTCCCCCGTACCCGAGACGGGAACGCTCGCTCCGAGCTTGGCGCAGCCGCCCATGCGGGACGCTGTCCCGCACGGCTGGTCCCGCCAGCTCGTCGGGTTGTCGATCACCGAAGTGGCGTACAGGCCCATCGGCGTGCTCGTCGACGGGCTGGAGGAGGAAACGATCGTGGCGTGGAAGCGGGCGTTGAGGACCGTGACCTCACGGTCGGCCTTGTTGTGGATGGCCGAATTGATGCCGATCTTGAAGTAGGCGCGCGTGCGGCCTTCCTCCGTGCAGGGCGGGTCGCCGATGTTGTAGCCGCAGTATCCGGCGGCCGGCTTGTCCTGGCCGTATACGGTGCCGTTGAACCCGTTGGTGTCCGGGTAGGCCTCCTGCACCTGCGAGTACGCCTGCCGTGTGTTGTCGGCCGTGGGATTGAATCCGGGGTCGATGTACCAGGGGCCGGTGCCCTGGCTCAGCAGGCCGGTGTCGGGCACGAGGTCGATGGTTTGGTTGGTCGCGGTGACGGCGATGGGTGCGACGGCGGCGCCTTCACCCGGCCCGTCCGGGCTCGAGGCAGCAACGGCCTCGTCCTCCGCGGCCGCGGAGGGAGCCGACAGCATCATCGTGCGCATGCCCCCCTCGGCACTGTCGGTGCCGGCTGCACCGGTGGACGAAGTGGCCGAGTCCCACATGAGCGAAGGGGGGCTCGAGAACCTCACGGTGCCGTCGGTGTCGGTCACGGTGATGTTGCCCGCCGCGTCGGCCTTCACGTTCAGCCCGTCGGCCTCCACGCCCAGGCGCAGCTTCTTCACCGTGGGATTCGCGGCGGCCTCGGGGGTGTGGACGATCAGCACTTGGCGCCATCCGCCCAGCTTGTTCGCCGTCAGCCGCAGGTCCACATCAGGAAGGACCGACTTGTACAGGGCGCTGTTCTCCTCCAGCACGGGCTGGGGCAGCGCGAAGGGCGCAGTGACGGCCAGCTTCTTGCCGTCGGCGGTGGTCATGGTGGCCATGGGGCCGGTTCCACCGCCGGACAGCCTCAGCTGTGAGGGCACAACGGCCGGGGCGAGCGTTCCGTCGGCGTTCGGGTGCAGGGTCGCGTCCACTGCCTTCCAGCCCCCGTCAGCGCCCTTCACGCGCTGCACGGTCGCTGTCGAGTCGGTGGTGAAGGAGCCGCTGGGATTGGCGAACGTCTGGGAGCTATCCGTGGTCAGGTGGCTGACGAGCACCGGCTTTCCGGTACTTCTGGCCTGTTCCTGAGCGGCGAGAAGAGCCTTCTCCTCCTCGCTCGGGGAGGGATTGGGCGCAGTGGCGGGCCAATCGGTGTCGGCAGGACCGTGGCCGCGGTCCACTTCGGCCAGCGCGGGCGGCGCTGAGATCAGGCCGATGCCGAGGGCGAGTGCCACGGCACCGGCGGCCGGGCCCAGGGCTGCACCTGAGGCCCGCCGTCGGCGGGACGCCCCCGGTCTGGATATCCACGAAGGAAGAAGTGACGGCCTCACGGTGGCAGTCCTCGCTGTGAGCAGGAAACGGGCAGAAGTCAGGCGCAGAATCCTTCACTTGTGCAAGGCCGTCAACAAACCGTCAGATGGAAATGTCTCTTCTCGGTCGATGAGCCCGGAGTGCCCGGCGCGTGATGTTGATCACTAAAGGATCTTTTAATGTTTAGCTGTACTTGTCGAACATCCACTCCGTAAGGTGCCCATCGATCCGGGCCCTGTTGGCCCGGTTTTTCCCATGCCTGGTTTCCTGTGGGGGGATCCTGTTGTCTCGTCGGAGTGGCTTCTTCGTGCGCTCGAAGCGCGGGCGGTCGCGTGTCGCGGTCACCGCAGCCTTCGCCGTGCTCTTCTCCGGCCTGGGCCTTCCCCTGGTCGAGGCGGCCGCAAAGCCACCGAAGGTGTGGGTACCTCCCAAGACTCCGCTGCCGGACGCCAAGCCCGTCAAGGGCTCGAACGCAAAGCGCCCGACACCGTCGGCGGCGCCGGCCGGTCGGGAATGGGTCCCTGAATCGAACACTGCACCTCTAACGGGCGCCGCAACGGTGGCACTTGGCGATGCGCAGGCATCCCGATCCGTCCTCGGCAAGTCCTCCCTCAAGGCCGGATCTCTTCCTGTGTGGATCACGCCAGCAAACGGCGTGAAGAGTTCGGCGGCTGTTTCCTCTGCCGGCGCCACGGGCGGCAAGGGTGCGCTGAAGGTCGCGGTGAAGGACGCCGACCAGGCCCGCGCGGCCGGCGTCAACGGCGCCCTGATCACCCTCACCGACACTGACAGCACGAGCCCGGCCGGAAAGCTCGAGCTCGGCTTCGACGTCAAAGCCTGGGCCAGGAAGACCAGCGCCAACTGGGCCGACCGCGCCCGGCTCGTCCAGCTCCCCGCCTGCGCTTTGACCAGCCCGGGCGCGAAGGGCTGCACCACCCGGACTCCTGTCCCGTCGCACCGTGACGCCGTCTCTGGCCGCCTGGTCGCCGAGATCGACCTCCCGCAGGCCCCTGCTCCGTCCGTACTGAAGGCCCAGCCGGCAGCAGCCCCGCAGGTGCTGGCCCCGCAAGGCGTGGTCCTGGGCGTGGAGAGCGGCCCGTCCGGCGCGGCCGGTGACTTCTCCGCGTCGCCGCTGCTGCCGTCGATGTCGTGGCAGGCGGGCTCGAACGCGGCCAACTTCACGTACGGCTACACCGTCGAGGTGCCGTCCGCGATCGCCGGTCCGGCGCCGAGCGTCGGGCTTGCCTACGACTCTTCCTCGCTGGACGGCCGTACGGCGTCCACGAACGCGCAGGCGAGCTGGATCGGTGACGGCTGGGACTGGCACCCGGGCTCGATCTCCCGCTCGTACAAGACGTGCAAGGACGCGGGGATCGAGAACTCGGGCGACGAGTGCTGGGGCGGCGACGTCCTCTCCCTCAACCTCGCGGGCCACGCGGGCGAGATCGTCCGCGATGACACCTCCTGCGTCTACCGGCTTCGCGGTGACGACGGCAGCAAGATCGAACGCCTGACCGGCCGCAACAACACTGCTTGGGCCGGCGAGGCCTGGAAGGTCACCACCGGCGACGGCACCCAGTACTACTTCGGCGCCAACAACCTCCCCGGCGGCGACGGCACTGACACCGACGCCAACTCGGTGTCCCGCGTGCCGGTCTACTGGCCCGGCGGGCAGGACAAGTGCATGGGGGCCCAGTCCCCGGCCACCGGCTCCTGGAACCACCTCGGCTGGCAGTGGAACCTCGACTACGTCGTCGACCCGCACCAGAACCTGATCTCCTACCGCTACGCGCAGGAGACCAACTACTACGCGCGCGGTGGCGGCCAGAACAACGGCACCGGCACGCTCACCTCCTACCAGCGCGGCAGCTACCCGACCTGGGTCGGCTACGGCCAGCGCCTGCCCGACCAGATCGCTGCCAAGGGCACGGCCAAGCCGGCCGCTCAGGTGTGGTTCCGCACCGCGGAGCGCTGCGACACCGCGGCCAAGCCCGACTGCAACGACCCCGCCCAGCGCACCACGGCCAACGCCGCGTACTGGCCGGACGTCCCGATCGACCAGGAGTGCAAGTCCACCGGCACCTGCCTGAACCTTTCACCCACCTACTTCACGACGAAGAAGCTGACCTGGATCGACACCGAGGTCCTCGAGGGCACCGTCTACCGCCGCGTCGACACCTTCGGCCTCAAGCAGACCTTCAAGGATCCGCAGGACGGCACCTCGCCCTCCCTCTGGCTGGACTCCATTCAGCGTCTGGGTAAGAACGGGCAGGCCACTCTGGCCGTGCCGCCGGTGACGTTCCAGCCCCTGCAGATCCCCAACCGCGTCGACGGCATCGTCAAGCGCCCGGACGGAACCGAGGCGTCCGCCCCGCGCTACAACCGGCCGCGCATCCAAAGCATCACCACCGAGACCGGCGGACGGATCAACGTCGTCTACAAGTCAGCGGAGTGCTCCCGCGTCAACAACACGATGCCGGCCTCCGAAGACAGCAACACCATGGCCTGCATGCCGGTCAAGTGGTACCTGCCCGGCCAGTCCTACCCCGACCCGGTCAACGACTGGTTCAACAAGATCATCGTCGAGTCCGTCACCGAACAGGACGCCGTCGCCGACGGCGACCCCAACGTCGCCAAGGTGACCACGTACCAGTACGGCGGCGGCATCGCCTGGCACCGCAACGACTCCGAACTTCCCGACCCCAAGACCCGCACATGGGACCAGTTCCGCGGTTTCCAGACCGTCACCACCCGGACGGGCAACGGAAACGCCAGCGAGGCACCGCGCACCAAGACCGTTTCCACCTACCTGCGCGGTATGGACGGGGACGTCCTGGCCAACGGCACCAAGCGCTCGGTCACCTACATCGACGCCTCGGGCGCAACCAAGCCCGATGAGGACGTCCTCTCAGGCTTCGCCCTGCGCACCCAGACGTATGAGCGCGACGGCGGCAGCGTGGTCGCCGACGAGGTCTCCAGCCCCTGGCTGAGCCCCGTCACTGCCACCCGCGCCCAGTCCGGAGGCATGCCCGCGATCACGGCCCGCGCGATGAACACCGCGAAGGTCAAGAGCAGCGCCAAGCTCGCCAATGGCAGCTGGCGCAACTCCGTGCGGACCTCCACCTACGACGACACGTTGTTCTTCCGCCCGGAACACGTGGACGACTGGGCGGACATCTCGCGCCCGGAGCAGCGCCTGTGCACCAAGTTCGAGTACGCCTCGGGTCCCGGCGGTGCTCTGACTCAGCTGGCCTCCCGCACCCTGATTCTTTCCGGGACCTGCGGGCAGACGCCGAACACTGCGAACACGGTCGGCGACACCCGTACGTACTACGACGGGCTGCCGCTGGGCCAGTCCGGAGCTACCGCAGACCAGACCGGCACCGAGGTCCTGGAGAAGTACGACGGCACCGGAAATCCGGTCTACCGCCGCAACGTCACCTCCACCTACGACGCGTACGGACGCGTCACCACCACCACCAACAACGTCCGCAAGGACGCGGCCCACCCGGCCGGTGCGGTCACCAGGACGGAGTACAAGCCGGCCACCGGCTCCCTCCCGACCGAGGTCGTCCACACCAACCCGCTGGGCTGGAAGTCGTACAACACCCTCGATATCGGCCGCGCCCTGCCGCTGAAGTCCACTGACGAGAACGGCCACGTCGCCGAACGCGAGTACGATGCGCTCGGTCGCGTCACGGCTGTGTGGCAGCCCGGCCAGGAGAAGGTCGACGGCTTCCTGCCGGTCCGGAAGTTCTCGTACACGATGAACGGCACCAACGCGCCGACCACCGTTCTGAGCCAGACGCTCATGAACAACAACCAGTACATCAGCGCCTACACCATCTACGACGGCCTCGGCCGGGTCCGCCAGACCCAGGCCACTCCGGCCAACGGTGACACGGGGCGGATGGTCACCGATGCGCTGTTCGACTCGCACGGGTGGCAGGTCAAGACCAGCGCCCCGTACTGGGTCGACGAGGGTGCCCCCTCCGGTGCGCTGTTCCTGCCGAACGGCGGAGTGAACCCGGACTCGAAGATCCCTGCGCAGACGGTGCAGGTCTTTGACGGCCTGGGCCGGACCACGGCGTCGGTCTTCCAGTCGTACGGCGTTGAGCAGTGGCGCTCGAAGACCGAGTACCCGGGTGCGGATGAGGTCCGTTCCATCCCGCCGAACGGCGGATTCGCCAGTGCCTCCATCAGCGACGGGCTCGGCCAGACCGTCGCCCTGCGCCAGTACAAGGCCAACACACCCATCGGCGACTATGACGAGACGCGGTACGGCTACAACGCCCAGGGCAAGGAGCTGTGGCGGAAGGACTCCGCAGGCAATGAGTGGACCTTCAGCTATGACCTGCTGGGCCGCCTGACCAAGTCCACCGACCCTGACTCTGGCGCGTCGACGAGCAGCTACGACGACAGCAAGAACCTCGTCACCCAGACCGATGCCCGGGGTAAGAGCGCCACCACGGTCACCGACCTCCTCGGCCGCACCATCGCCACGTACGAGGGCACCGCCGTCGACCCGGCCAAGCAGGTCGCCGGCTTCACCTACGACACCAAGGTGCTCGGCAAGCCGTCCACCACCACCCGCTACGTAGGCGGCGCCACGGGCGCGGCGTACGTCTCCGAAGTCACCGGCTATGACGCCGGCTACCGGCCCCTCGGGGCCAAGACGACCATCCCTGCCGTCGAGAAGGAACTTGCCGGCACCTACCAGACCACCAACACCTACGACGCTCACGGGCAGCTGACATCCACGGTCCTGCCCGCCATCGCCCAGGCCGGCCTGGGTGCGGAGACGCTCGGCTTCTCCTACTACACGGCCGGCACGCTCGCTGGGATGGTCGGAACCATCGGCCTCGCCAAGTCCCCGTACGTGGTGGACCTGCGTTACGACGCCTACGGCCGGGCGATCCGCACGACCATCGGCGGTACGGGCAAGCAGGTCGTCTCGACGGTGGACTACGACCTTGCCACCGGCCGCCCGGTCCGCACCACGCTGGACAAGCAGACCGCTGCCACGGCGAGCGTCGACGTCACCGACTACACGTACAACAAGGCGGGCTCGCTGACCTCGATCCGTACGGTGGAGGACGGTGCGAAGACCGACCTGCAGTGCTTCACTCACGACTACCTGGGCCGCCTCACCCAGTCCTGGACCGACAGCGGAACCACCAACACCGCGCCCCAGCCGTCCGTCCGCGGCATCGGTGGCTGCACCAACGCCGGCGGCCCGTCCATCGACGGCACCGGCAAGCCCAGCGTCGGCGGCCCCGCTCCGTACTGGCAGCAGTACGAGTACGACATGATCGGCAACCGCACGAAGCTGATCCGTAAGGACACCACCGGTGCCACGGCCAAGGACGTCACGGTCACCCAGACCTTCGGCACCGGGCCCAACACTCCGTCCACCGACCCCACCACCGGCGGCGGCACGGGCGGCCCGCACGCCCTGCTGAAGTCCACCGAGACCAGCCCCTCCGGTACGAAGGTCACCTCCTACACCTACGACGCGGCCGGCAACACGGCCTCGATCACCAGCACCCCGGGCACCAAGACCCTCACCTGGAACGGCCAGGGCAAGCTCGACAAGATCACCGGTACCGGTGAGAGCGCGGGCACCAGCTACCTCTACGACACCGGCGGCAACCAGCTCATCCGCCGCGACCCCGGCAAGACGGTCCTGAACCTCGGCAGCGACCAGATCACGCTGGACACCGCCACCAAGAAGGTCTCCAACGTCCGCACTTACGCGGCCCCCGGCGGCCTGTCCATCACCCGCACCACCACCGGCGGCATCAGCGAGCTCACCTACCAGGGCTCGGACCACCACGGCACCGGCGGCGTCCAGTTCGACTCCGCCAACCTCACTCAGGTCCGCCGCCACTCCGACCCCTTCGGCAACGCCCGCGGCACCCAGCCCGCCCCCGGCACCTGGGCCGGCGACAAGGGCTTCGTCGGCGGCACCAAGGAGGAATCGACGGGCTTCACCCTCCTGGGCGCCCGCGAATACGACCCCACCACCGGCCGCTTCATCAGCCCCGACCCCATCATCGACCCGGGCAACCCGCAGCAGTGGAACGCCTACGCGTACTCCAGCAACGGCCCCATCAACAAGTCGGACGCGACCGGTCTCCGCGAAGCCTGCGGCGACCTGGGCCCTGGATGTGGTGGCGTGTACGAGCGCCACAGGAAGCAGAACAGCGGCGCGACAGGACAGACGGGCGCCGAGAAGCAGGCACAGACGGAGCTCAACGAGTCCAACGCCGCCCTCAATAGCGCCAAGCAGCGACGGGATGAACTCAAGCGCGAGGTCATCAACATCGTCATGGACTTGATCGGCTACAACGACGCCCGCGACTGCTTCACCAAGGGCGACGCCATGGCCTGCATCAACACCGCCCTCAACGCGGTCCCCTGGGGCAAGCTGCTGAAGGCCGTCAAGATCGGCATCAAGGCATACAAGATCTACAAACAGCTGAACAAGGCCTACGACGCGATCCAAGCTGGCGAGCGCCGGGCGGCCAGGGCCATGGAAGCATTCACCCGGTCCAAGAAGGCGGGCGACGAAGCCCGCGCTGCTCAAGCCCAAGCAGCGAAATCAGCAGAAGTAAAGGCAGCGGACGAGTCGGCCGGTGATGCCGCCGGCACCGAGGCCAAGGCAGCGAAGAGCGAGGCCGACGCCGAGGCGGGCGCTGGCAGTGCCGAGTCCCGAGGCGGCGCGGAAGCTGCGTCCGGTCCGGCGTGCAAGACGAATAGCTTCCCTACGGGGACGCGCGTCCAGATGGCCGACGGCACGACCAAGGAGATCCAGGACGTCAAGGTCGGTGACACCGTCATGGCCACCGACCCGCAGACTGGCAAGACCCGCCCGAAGGAGGTCACGGGCACGATCACCACTCCGGACGACAAGGAGTTCACCGACCTCACCTTGACCGACGACGCAAACCCGCGCGGCCCGCCGGCCCAGCTCACCTCCACCCGTCACCACCCCCACTGGAACGAAACCCGCAAGCAGTGGGTCGACGCTGGTGACTTCACCCCGGGCGACCGACTCATCCAGCCTGACGGCCGCACACTCACCGTCGAGATCGTCCGCAACTATCCGTACGCAGTCACAACGCATAACATCACCGTCGGCGACTTCCATACGTACTATGTACTGGCGGGCGTCAAGCCTGTCCTGGTTCACAACTGCGATAAAGACATCAAGAACGTGGCCCTCGGGCTAAGTCGAGAAGGTCTAGTGGCTTTTGCTGAAGACAAGAAGTACACCCACTTCATGGATTCTGCGACGTGGCAGGATGCCGTTGGTGAAGTTCGAGACGTCGCGAATTCGCACCCCGAGACTCGTATACATGTCCGTCTTGACGGATTCAAGAAGAATGACGGAAGTGATGGTGGAGCGGCCGAATTGTTCGATCACGCCGTGATGGCCGGAACGGGCGCCTACCCGAGGACCACGCAGATGGAGATGGCGATACTGGAGCGCGCCTTCCGTGTGGGTGAGCTGGGCAAGGATAGACTCTTCTTCTATATGGGAGAAAAGGATGTCACCGGTGACGTCTTTTCGGGCTCTCGGTATCTCGGAGGTTCTTGATGGAATTCGTTGCCGGGTGGGCTCGCCCCTTCGAGATCTGGCACTACTCCCTAAGCTATCGCCAGCTGGTCATGCGCAGCTTGGCAGAGACATCTCCGACTCGAGTCGATGTGCTATTCTCGCACGTTCATTTCCTTCATACGCCAATGAACTGGAGCCGGCTTGAGGTCTGCGTGGATCCGGAATTTCGATCCCTGGACTCATTCGACCTTGAGGGGATTCCTGGTAAGTGGTTCGTACTCAACGGGGGTGCCGGCTATATTTATGCAGCACACTGTCTGTGGCATGAAGATGACGGAAACTCCATGACACCATCCAAGTTCGGTCCTTTCTTGGGAATGATGTAGCGGTCACGCGCGGTACGAGAGGACATCCCTGTTTCCCCGATGCTGGTTCGCTCTCCGGCAGAGGAAACCTGCTTGAATGCTCTTGGCCCCGCCGGTGGTTCCGGCGGGGCCAAGAGCATTCAAGCAGCAATGGTGGCAACACGTAACGGACGACTGCTCTGGCAGGTGGGACGTCAAGGCCAAGCGCCGGAGTCGGGCAAGCGCAACGGTCTGCTGCGTTACGAGATCACCACGAGGCCCGCGCAGGCGCTATCGAGTTCGCCGACCTAAACGACACAGGGTGGGGCTCAGGCCCGTTACTCACGCGTCTACTGGGCCTCCACCGCGAACATGGCCCGTCGCCTCACCACCCCCACCCCGGCCTGGCGCGACACCATCGGGCTGGCCGCGTGAACATCACCGAACTCCTGGTGGACCTTCACATCCGGGAGCATGAGGCCACGGCCCGGGCGGACGAACTCCGCAAGCAGATCGCGCACTTCACTGCCGCCCTCACCGAGACGGAAGCCCATCTTGCGGACCTGGCCACCACCCGCAAGATCATCGCCGAACTCGCACCGACCGGGACCGACCCCGATCCGCCCGAGTCGAGCACCGCCTATCAGGCCATCGTGAACGCCTTCAACCAGCACCCCGACCGTGTGTCCCGGGCCCGCGATCTGCACGAACTCCTCGACATGCCCACCGACGAGGCATCCGTCAACATCACCCGCAGCCGCTTCGGACGCCTCACCCGTCAAGGCTTCCTCACTCAACCCGGACGAGGCCGCTACCAGAAACGGACTTAACGCCCACTGAGAGCTTGTGAGCGGCTGCGGCGGACGTGCGAGCCATCTGCTGATTACCTGCGCGATACCCGTAACCCGCGGGCCACCTCGGACGGCCGCGCTCCCTGCTCGGGCATCCCCGCGGACTCAAAGCCACCGCCTCACTTCGCCCGCCCCACAGCGGTGAGACCGACTTGCAGGTGTGGGAGGCGGATCTCGCCGTTGTACTGAAGACCAGACCGGAGTCCTTCCAGCCTGCCCTGTCGCTTCTCCCTCCCAGATCACCTCGGATAAGATGCCATCCCGAGCCCGCAAGGACCTGAGCTGCGGAGACATCAGAACTCGGGGTCCTCGGCCGGGGCGCAGGCCCACCATGGCGAAGTCGAAGTTCCAGACGCCGCGCTCTGATTGATTGGTTTCCGACCTGCGTGCTGCACGTTTCGGCGAGACTCCGACCATGGACTGGATCTCCCCCGTGTCAGGCCTCGTTGGCGCCCTCCTCGGTGCGAGTGCGAGCACAGTCACTGCGGTTCTCGTGCTCAAGGCCCAGTTGAGCGACGCGCGTACGGCGCGCGCCGACGCCGAGCGGGCCAACGTCGTTGCCTCACTGGCCAAGGAGTTGGAGGCGCTGGAGGACCACGCTCGCCGCGTGCCCGAGGACACCAATCCTCCGCGGGGCGACGATGTGCGTGAGTTCCGGATGCGCCAGCGCGAGGCAGAGAAGCAGTGGGAGGGCATCTGGCGCAGCAAGGCACACCCGGTGAGGGTTGGTGCTCTGCAAATCAAGCAGGAGGAGCTTCGGCACCGACTGCTCGACAGCCTTAAGTACGGCGAGAGCCTGCACATGCTGGAGTACGCGACCCACCAACACGGCCGTCGATGGGTACTGCGTGGTCTGGTCGAGGACATGACGCAGAGCCTCTTCGCTTGGCGCCGAGGCGAGGCGGACCTCCCGAAGCCGAATAGGGCGTTCAAGGAGGCCGAGGAGTCGTTCGACTTGAAGACGGAGGAGTGGCAGATGACCGCCGAGGCTGAGGAAGCCGATCGGCAGCAACGTCTCGTCCAGGGAAACCCGGACCAGTCGTGACAGGTCAGCCGCCACGGTTCGAGCTCTGCCCGACCCTGTCGTCGAGTCAGGTGATGTCGCGCGCCAGGGCGCCGGCAACGTCGGCAGCGAGGCCGTAGCCGGGGCTGTCGTCGAGGAGTTCCCGGCGCCGGTTGTAGAGCTGGGTGGTGCGGGAGTCTTTGTGGTCGGCCCACTGCTGCACCTTGTCCGGCCGGGCGTCCGGCTTCGCCAAGGCGTGGGTGACGGCGTCCCCCTTCACGCCGTGCGGGCCGCGCAGCGGGAGCCCGGCGCGCTTGGCCAGGGACTGGAGGAGCCGCCATACGGCCGGTTCGTCGAGCTGGGCGCCGGACGCCGTGCAGAACAGCCAGCCGGTCTCCCGTCCGTCGAGGTAGTCCTGGAGCGCGTCCCAGGCCACGGGAGGGATCGGCTTCTTCTTCCGGCCGCCGCCCTTGACCTTCTCCAGGAGCAGCACGCGGTGCCCCTTGTCGTAGCCGAGGTCTTCCACGCGGGCGTTGAGCAGCGAGTCGATGCGCAGGCAGCAGGTGTAGAGGATGAGCAGCAGGGCGTACGCGCGTTTGCGGTAAGCCGCTACCCGGTGCTCGTCGCGGGCGACGGCCACGAACCGGGCCCACTCGGCTTCGGTGTAGCCGGGCGTGGGCGAGTAGGTCGGGTCGACGTACGGCCGCTGGACCGCGTCGAACGGATTCTTCACCCCGTCGTCGCTGACCTTGTCCAGGTAGACGTAGAACGACGAGGCCGCCGACAGGGCGTTCTTTCGCGAGGCCTCGGAGTACGGCTTGCCGGTGCGGACCATCTCGCCCCGCCGGCCGCCCTTGACGCGCACCCACGTGGGAGAGGTCTCCAGGTGCATCCGGAAGGTGTCGGCGAGGACGAACTTCACGGTCATCGGGTGCGTGCCGTGCTCCCGGGCGAACTCTTCGAAGACGCGGAACCCGCGGGCATAGGACTTCTGGGTGTTGGCCGATCGCTGGTGGGCGATCCACGCCGCGGCGAGTGTCGGCAGCACGTCGTCTTCGCCGTAGATGGCGTGCAGGTAGTCGTACAGCTTGCGCGCGTGCTCCGGCCACAGGGCGCGAGGGTCGCGCCGGAAGGTCGTGAGGGTCGAGCGGGGGGAGCGGGCAAGCGCCGACCCCGGCATGTCGGGTGATTCACCTGATTCCAGTACATCCTGATCGGGCGTCAGCATACGCACAGGATAACCGTAATTATCCTGTCACTTCACGGCGGCGCTCTGCACGTCAGCCGTCGCCTGACTTGAATCCCCTGTCAGGCTTCCTCTGGCAAATGTGTGTGGTCAGCATCAATCATTAGCTGATGCTGGTCACTTCGGACTGACGCTCACCGAAAGTCAGGCACCGACTGACATTGCATGGGTGTCAGTTCTATGCTGACGAGCATGACCGAGATGAGCCCGCAGACCGACACGAACGCCGAACCGGACCACCCGTATACCAGGGGCGCCCTCGCGCGCCTCATGCTCTCCGACGCGCACCGCGACACGGCTGAGACCGCGCTCAGCCGCGTCGGAACCCACGACGACTCTTCCGACACGATCGCGCCGGGCGACTTCGTGCGCGAGGCCGCCGAACTGCTCCGGCTCGCCGAGCACGCCCAGCGCCGCGCCGTCGTCTACGAACGCGAGCGCGGCACCAGCTGGGAGGACATCGGCGAAGCCCTGGGCATCACCAAGCAGTCCGCCCACGCCCGCTTCGCCGAGTACGTCAACGAATGGACCGAGCCATTCGAGAAGCCCGAGCGTCGGCACCCGGACGGCACCGCCGACGACCGGCGCATCCCCTACGGCGCCCGCTACGCACCGGGCGCTGCCGTCCCCGCGGCTGGCAGCGCGGAGAAGACCGCCGCCGCGCTGGACCGCTGGCTGCGCCGGCACGACGGCTGGGCCGACCAGGAACACCCGGTCAGCGGCAGCCTGCCCCGGTACTCGACTCGGGAGATGTCGCTGCTCGTCGGGGACGCCGCCTTCCGCATGCGGATCGACCAGCTGCTGCCCGACCCCCATGCGGAGGCCGACCTCTGGGAATTCCACGCCGAACTCCAGGAACGCATGATCCGCGAAAGTGAGCGCGGGGGCCTCCCCCTCCACCCCAAGATCGACTACCCGCAGGAAGCCGCCCGCTCCCGGGCCCGCGCCGCAGCCCTGCGCGAGGCCGCCGGCCGCGCCAACATCCGCGACGCCCAGCCCGCCGGATCCGGCGAGGGGATCGAGGAGAGTGTCCGTTGACCGAAGCGGCCGGGCGGCCGAAGGGGCCGATGTCGCAGAAGAAGGCCCGCGAGTTCGTCGACGACGCGCGTCTGGTCCTCAGGGACGCCGAAACCCGGCACTACGAAGTCGTCACCGGCGGCGGCGTCGTGCTCGGACATGTCGAGCCCGCCTACAGGGCCGGGCGCCGCTCGGGCTCGGCCTCGGGGAACATCGGTACAGCGGTTATCGGTGAGAACGATCTTGGTCAGGGCGTGAGCGTGCTGACCCGGTTCCCGTACTCGCGGCGGGCCTTGCGCTGGGCCGGGACTGCGGGGAGACCCTGGCTGCCGTCGAGCGGCTGGCAGCGGGCGAGGAGCTGTCGGTGCACGGCGCGGACGGCGCTGACGCGCAGGGTGTAGCCCTGGCCGCGCCGTACGGTCGCCCCTTGGTCGAGCGCGGCCCGCTCGGCGGGCTCCAGTTCGGCGGTGCGGAGGAAGTCGGCGACCTTGCCCGGCATGTCGAGGGTGACCGGCGACTCCGGGGCGGGGGCGTCCTCCTCGGTGGCGGTGTGGTCGGGCAGAAGGTCGGCGACGGCCGTGCGGATCGCGCCGCGGCTGACCCGGTGGTCGCGGGCGAGGGCGGCGATGGAGCGGCCTTCCAGGTACGCGGTGCGCACGTCGGCGGTCTTGCCGGCCGGGACGGCGGGGCGGCGTCCGCCTTTGCTGCCCTTGGCCTCGGCGGCGCGCAGTCCGTCGTAGGTCAGCTCGCGCTGGAGGTCGCGTTGGAGTTCGCCGGCGGCGGCGAGGGTCTGCACCATGAACTTCACGGTGGACAGCAGCTCGCCGGTGCGGGGGTGGCGGGCGGTGAGGTCCATCGCGGAGAACGCGCCGTCGTGGATGCGCAGCGCCACTTGGTCGCGGTGGAGGACGTCGAGCACGTCGAGGATGTGGCCGGTGCCGCGTACGAGGCGGAACATCTCGGAGATGTGCACGGTGTCGCCCGGCCTAGCGCCACGGGACTGCCTGGTCGTCGACGGACAGCCCCAACGGCGTCCTCGCCGCGCGGGCCGCGGGGATGGACGTCCTCGGGTACACCGCACTGATGCTGGCCGCGCCGCCTAGCGGCGTGCTAGATCACCTGTTGAACTTGCGCGATCACGCTAGGTGCCGTGTCGGTGGTCTCGTGGTGCGATTGGCTACACGACACTCCTGGAGCCGCGAGGTGGCCGAGGGCGACTCCTCAACGCAGTCGTTCGAATTGCCAAGCCGCGGCACCGCCTCCCGAGCTCGTGAACAAACGCTGCTCAAACTAGTGAGTAAAGCCATCCTTGGTGCACTCACGGAAGCCGAACGCGCCCCGGATCTCCGTCCGGTGCCGCTTGATCGCCCGCCCCGACCAGTCGTACGCGGCCCACTCCTCCGCGGACACCTTCACCTGTTGGGCGATGTACGACACCGCCGGTACCGGAATCTCCCCGGCGTCCTCCGGGAACCGGGCCTCCACTTCGAAGAACTTCAGCAACAGCGCGAACCCCAACCGGTTCGCCCCCGACTTGTTCCGCAGCCGCTCCTGGTCCTCCTCCAGCAGCGTCCAGACCTCGATCAGGTCCTCCGGCTCCCGCTCCTCCCGCACCCCAGGCTCCTTCCGGTCGTCATGACCGGACCAACCTCGCCGAGCACGGCGCTCGATGAGCCCGGAAGATCCAAAACTCTGACAAGCAGACCCCAGACCCGCTACAGAGAGCTACTTGTCACTTCGGGGCAGCCTCGGGAGAACAGGGCCGTCACCGAAGGCGGCGGAACCTGGAGCCGGTACGCCCCGGCGACCACCGGCGATGAAGCGCAGGTACTCACGCTGGGTTCGCTGAACCTCGTTTGTCCTCAACGTGGACGACGTGAAGTTCGGTGCCATCCCGATGGCGCTTGGAACGTCCGAACAGCCCGACAGCGATCTTCGACTGATCGTGAGGCTCATCAGGGCCGACATAGGTAAGGACGTCATTGTGATGCCCGGTGACGACCCATCCCTCGGCGTCCTTGAGGTCGATCACCCCGAAGTCTCCTGCCGAAGATCCGGCATGCGCCGGGCCGAACTTCTTCAGGATCTCGGTGGCCTCTTCAGCGAGCTCTCCATCCGGAGCGGTCAGCACGACACAAGTGCCATGCTCGAACAGCACCCACGACTTGCGAGGGTCGGCGAGAAGCCGCTGCCAGACGTCTATCAGTATCTCGGTGTTCACGGCGGTCATCATGCCGCAGAGCACCGACACGGGGGTGACGATTGACCGGCACCTTTGGCGAGTACGCGACCCCTGAACATGCCTACCAGACCCGAGGTGAGTGACGGGCCGGCCCTTCAGGGCTTCAAGATCACCCCCATTGCCCCTCTGAGGCCCATCTCGTGCCCCTGGCCTTGGCGAATGGAGGCCTTCCGGACACGTGAAGAGAGCCCGGGCGAACGAGCCGTCACAACAGCCGCTCGTCCAGCGAGAGCGTCGCCAGCCCCGCCGGGCCGTGGATGTGCAGGACCGTGCCCGTCGGGCCGGTGCCCGCGGCCAGGGCGTGGACCGGGGCACCCGTGAGCAGGGTGTGGCGGAGTTCGCCGGTCAGGGGGTCCCAGATACGGACACCGCTCGGGTTCCCCGAAGCCAGCAGGGTGCGGCCGTCGGGTAGGGGCAGGCTCGACAGGGGCAGGGTGTCGCGGGTTGTGCAGGCGGCGAGTAGCGTGCCGTCCGCGGTGTCCCAGACGTGGAGGGCGGACAGCGTTGCGGCGGCCAGCAGCGTGCGCTCGCCCAGTTGGAAGGCGACGCACTGGGACGTGTACGCACCCAGGCGCTGCCCCTCGGCGTGCAACATACAGACGAGGTTCCCAGAGCTCAGGTCAACGAGGCCGATCCCGTCAGAGCCGGCCACGGCGATGACGGTCGTGCCACCACCGCTCCCCGGGGGGAGGGCGGCGAGCGCACGTGCCTGTTGGACGCGGTGGTGGTACGTGACGGTCGAGATCGCTGCTTCACGACTCCCCGGATCCCACGTCGTACAAATGATCTCCCCGTCCTTGGCCAGGGAGGCGAACAACGGCAGGCCCGTCGGCGTCCGGGCGATACAGGAAGGCGCATTGGCGGAGCGAGCCCCTTGCAGACGGCCCACGGACTCACCGGACAAGAGGTCCCAGATCGACCAGTCCGTCCGCCCTCTGACCGCCACGTACGAGGTACTCGGAGGCGAAGGCAGCGGCTCCACCAACACCACGGGGCCCGTGTCGACCCGCCTCAGCGGTGCTCCCGTCGCGACATCGTGGACGTTGAGCCCCCTGCGGGTCCCCACGACGAGGCCGGGGGCGCCCCTGCCCGAGGAGGCATCCTCCGACCTGCACAGAGGCCACGCACCCCAGTGGAGCTGCCCTCCCAACGGCGGTTCGTACACGGTCTCCGCTGACTGCGCGCCGTCCGATTCCCCCTGCCTGCCGACGTCCCAGAGCCTGAGGCCCTGCAGTCCGGCCGACACGATCCTCGGACCGGTCGGGCCTTCCAGCGCGGAAATGGCGTTGACGGACGCGGCGTCGACAGCGAAGGACCTCAACATCGTGCCGTCGAGGTTGCGGACCGAGATGCGGCCGCTCTCGGCGTAGGCGAGTGAGCTGCCACCCGGCAGCACCGTCGCGGCGCGTCCGTCGATCCGTTGGTGCGGCACCCGTTCGCCGCGGAACGGATTCCACACCTGCCTGAGGGAAGCCGATGCGACTCCGTTCTTGATCAGGAGCAAGTCGTCTTCCCCCTGCCGTGGGACGACCATCGGGGAGTGTGCGTTCGTGCCGCCGAAGGGGGGATGGGCCGTGAGTCCCGATGAGGGGTCCCAGAGCCGGATGCCGTCCGTGGTGGCCACGGCCACCAGGGCGAGTCCGTCCGCCCTGCGTACGACGGCTGTCGCCCTTTGAAGGGGGTTCCGGTACACCGCCGGGAACGCCTCGGCCCCGAAGACCCTCGCCGCCCCGGCCTCGTGTGAGCCATGTGCGGTGGGTCTCCACAGGAAGGCGCCTTGCCCGGTGAGGACGAACACCTCCCAGCCCGCGGAACCGTCCTTCAGGACATGTGCCTCCTCCGCGAGCGGGAAGGATGCGTGGGCGATGGGCTGGCCCGACGTCGGATCGTGGATCGTGGCACTGCCCGAGGTCAGCGCGACCAGGAACGTCCGCCCGCCGGCTGCTTGGATCGGGCGCAGGGACAGCACCGGATCTGCTTCCGAGCGGATCTCGGCCGTCAGCCGGCCCGTCGCCGCATCCCGGATTTCGACGTCCCCGTCCGGTGACAGCACCGCGATGAGAGTCCGCCCGTCCAAGGTGGGCACGACGCACAGACTCTTCGTGTTCCCCTGGGTCGGGGCGAGGACGTTCGTGCGTGCCGCCCACCAGCCCCAGGTCAGTACGGCTGGCAGCCCGTCCGGCGGCGCCTCCCTCGACTCACCCTGTACGCCGCGCTGGAACACGATGCTGCCCGAACGCGAAGCAACGTCCACGGTCTCGTCGGCGTACGGCTCGATCAGCGCCGCGGCCGTCAGCATCCGGCGTTCCGAGTCCCCGGCCGGCAGCGGCAAACCCAGGCGGGCCCGGAGCGTGCCGGATGTCTCCTGGGACAGCAGTTGCAGTGGTACACCCGCGTCGGACAGCAACCCTCCGGCCGCCGCGTGGTGCAGGAAGTACCTGCGGACGTACGGGTGGGCGGGGTGCGGCCAGGACCGCTCGACCAGGCCCGCCAGAGCCGGGGTGATCGCGGCGTTCGCCGCGGCGAGTGCCTGCGGGCCGGTGGCCGGGCGCCACCAGCGGGAGGCAGTGGCGGACGGCGGAGCCAGCAGCCAGTCGTGGTCCGCGATCAGGAGGTCGGTCAGCCGTTGGTGGACCGGACGGTAGACGGTACGGGCGTCCTCCTCGGCGGTGGCCAGGTAGCCGGTGAGGCGGCTGTTGCGGAGCGTCCGGATGGCATGGTCGGCGGTGTCGGTGCTGACGTATCGGGGCCCGTATTCGGCCGCGGCCAGCGCGACGGTGACGGCCGGCCAGACATCCGCCCAGGGCAGACCGGCACCCGGCGCGAACGTGGTCGCGCGCAGGGCGGTCACCAGCAAGTCCGTCGGGACTCCGGTGCTGAGAGAGACGGCCTTGATGTCCTCGCGGAGGAGTCCGGTGGTGCCGTCGGCGAGACGCTCCAGCCAGCGTTCCTCGGTGAGGTCCTGGAGGCCTTCGGCCTTGCGGAGTTGGTCGGCGGCGATCCGGGCGTCCAGGAAGGAGGGCGCGACGGCGTCCGCGATGATGCGCGCAGCCTCGGCGGCGGCCTCCGCTGCGCCGTAATAGGGACTGTCGGACGGCGCGAGCAGCAGGGTGGCGGCGTAGGCGGCGATGTCGTCGGCGCAGTGCGGGCCGTCGCTGCGCAGGATCCGGGCCAGGATGCCCTCGCTGCCCAGGGCGTCGGTCAGACGTAACAGCAGCTGGTCCGCGCGCTCGTCGCGCAGCTCCGCTCCGCCCTGATGGCCCATGAGCGGGGAACTGCGGATCCCGAGGAGGAGGCGCACGGGGCGGTCGCGGTCCGGGCCGTTGAGGCGGGCCAGCGGCAGGACGACGTCGTTGACGAGGGCGAGCGGGTCCTGGGCCTCGTCCAGCGCGTCGATGACCACGGTGACGGGCCCGGGAGCCCCCTCGGTACGTGCCGCCACACGCATCAGCAGGGTCTGCAGAGGCAGTGTCGTACTCGGACCGGACCCGTCCCCGTCGTTGTTCCCGGTCGTGCCGAGTGCGGTCAGGAGGTCCTCCACGACCGCCCTCGCGGATTTGTTGCGTGCCAGTACCGCGATGTCCACTGCTCCTACGTCGGGCCTCAGTTCCGCCGGGATGCCCGCCACCATGGCGGCGTAGTGCGGATCCGCGGTGAAGCCCGGGTCGGAGAGGGTGACCAGGCGGGCGAGCAGCGCGGACTTCCCGGAGCCCGCAGCGCCAGTGACGACAAGGACGCTTTCGCCCTCGACCTCGCCGGCGCGAAGGAACTCTGTCAGGGCCCTCATCGGCTCGGCCCGGCCGCTGAAGTACCAGCCCGGGTCGTTGGCGGCCGCACGACCCGACGCGCGCTCCAGCCAGAACTCGTCGAGGGGGCTCGAGAGCGAGTCGGTGCCCGCGGTCGTGGTCAGGGTCAGCTGGCGGAGCGCCGGGCCGGCCGTGCTCACGGCGGGTTGGTAGCGCGGGTTCGGCAGGCAGGCGCTCAGCCGCTTCTTGCGTTTACGCGGGACGATCCACTCGGCGCTGACGAGGTCCTTCTCGCTGCCGTCCTCGTCCTGACCGACTTCGTCCAGGAGCTGTTCCCACTCGTGGAACGACAGGTGCGAGGCCGTGTACCCGGCGGCCTCGTCCTGCATCCGCTCGTACGCCAGCGCCAGCCGTTCGGTGAAGGAGCCGACTAGCGGCTGCTCGTAGTGGTTCCCGGCCGTGACCACAGCGGCCCCGTCGAAGGCGTGGCGGTCGTTGGACAGGTCTTGGATCAGTGACGACAGCTCGGCGTGCAAAGTGCCGGAGAAGCACGAGTCGACGAGTACAAGCACATGCTCGGACTCGCTGTCCAGGACCGCGGAGATGAGCTCGCTGCTCGGGAACGCCGTGGCGAGCAGCCGGTTCTCTTCCGTCTTGGCGAGCGTTAGGTAGTGCCGTTGCGTGTTGCGGCGTAAGCCGTGGCCGGTGATGTAGACGACGACGGCTTCGTCGTACTCGGCGGCAGCCAGGTTTTCTCCGTGCAGAAAGTTTCGCACCTCCTGTACGGAGCTCATAGCGGGGGCCCGGCTCACTTCGAAGCGCCGGTCCTCGTCCAGGTCGGGATGGGCGAGCCAGTCGGTGATGCGCTCGACCTGGGCGGCGATGGCTTCGTCGAAGCCGGGCGGGCTGTTCTCGTAGCCGCTGACCGCGACGATGACGAGCCGCCGCCGGGTGATGCCGTCCAGCTCTTCCGCAGTCACTTTCCCCCCTGTTCCGCGCGGTGCCTAGCGCGCGGGGGCGTCAGCCTAACCGGGCTCCGCGGTGGGCCGCACGCGGCTACAGTCGGGCGGGAAGGTCCGGAGGACTGGGGGAACGGGGCATCGTGAACACGCTGCAGATCGTCGGTGTGCACGGCATCCGGCAGGGCTCGTCCGCTACGACGGAGGGACTGAGCCGAGCCTGGCAGAAACCGGTGGACGAGGCGCTGGCCGCCCCCGGCCACGCCGCGGCGGTCGGGACGGTGAGGCTCACCGTCCCCTCCTACCAGGGTGTCTACCCGAAGACGGCCACCCGCTACATGCGACTGGGCCCGGAGGCCGCCGACGGGGACGGGGACGCGCCGGTCGACGACGAGGAAGAGGCGTTCATCCTGCAAGCCCTGGCGGCGTACGCGCCGGCATCCGTGGAGGTGGAGGACGCATCGCCGATGGCGGGCCAGACCCTCGGGAGGGGCCGTTTCACGCCCCGGATCCTGCGGCGGACCCAGGCCGTGGACCGGGTGGTCGGCAAGGGGGTGACCGACCGTCTGATGTGGCTGGTCCGCGAAGCCCACGGCTACCTGCGGCACGAGGAGACGGGGGCGGCCGTACGGGCCGAGGTCCGGGCGGCGCTGGTCGCCACGGGCACCCGGATGGTCATCGCGCACTCGCTGGGAAGCGTCGTGTTCTACGACATGCTCAGCCGCGGCGAGGTCCCGGCCGCCGCCGACGGCGGGCCCGGGGTGAGGGCCCTGATCACGTGCGGCTCGCCGTTGAGCTGGCTGGCGGTCAGGAAGGGCGTGCACACGCCCAATACACCGCTGTCGGTGCCGGCCGCGGTGGAGTGGACCAATCTGTACGCTCCGAACGATCCGGTGAACAGGGGCGGAGGCCTTGCGCACCTCGCGGTGGGGGTCACGGACGTCAAGGTGAACAACGGCAGGCTCAACGCCCATGATGTCCGCCGCTACCTGGACAAGCCGGCTGTCGCCGAGTGCATCGCGAAGGCGCGGGCGTACTGACGGAGGGCTTCGGGGACCGACCGATGTCGTCCGCCAGAGCCGCGTCACGAAAAAATAACAGCAAGAAGCTCAATCGTGCTCCTGGGGTCTGCCCCATCCATGCACGCCCGTGCCGGGCAGCCCGGAGTCCCGCACTGTTCGTACTGGACCGGCACGTCCGACTCGGTTCGACACGAGCCGGAACGATGGGCCAGCTGCGAACGGGCTACCCGCCACTTCGCCTATTGCTGTTATGTTCCGGAAGAGGGGGCGGCAACAACCCCCGCCGGACGAAGGAGAAAGAGCGCGCGTGCCCGACACCACCACTCTCCCAGCACAGGCGACCGTCGCCGTCGGGCGCTTCCTGGAAACCCTCAAGGCTGCATCGACCCGGCGTCAGCGCCGCGCGTTCCTAGACGAGTACGTCACCTGGCTCGCCGAGCACCAGCAGTGCGCCCCCGCCCGGGTCACCGCCGAAGACCTGCTTGACGAGGAGAACGCCCTCAGCTGGCTCGACGCCGCCCAACGCGGCACGACCAGACGCAGGCCCGGCCTCGGAGGCCCTACTGCTCCCGCCTCCACCAACTCCATGGCAGCCCGGGTCTCAAGCCTCAACACCCTCTCCCGCCACTACGGCCGCCCCCTCGGGCTCCAGCCGCCCCCACCCACCTTCGCCACCCGGCTCACCCCCACCGAGGCCCACCGCACCCTGCGCCTGCTCGCCAGCCACCACCCCGCCGGCATGCAGCAGGCCACGTGGGAACGCACCGTCGCGCTCATCGCCCTCGCCGTCTGCACCGGACACGGCATGGCCGCCCTTCACCCCATGCGCAGGGCCGACCTCGAACTCGACCGCCCTCTCCCCCGGGCTCGCGTACGCGGCAAATGGCATCCCCTCGACACCACCTCCCAAGGCGCCCTCGTCCGCTGGACCATCACCCACCACGCCCTCACCGCCGGCCACCTCAAAGTCCTCCAGGGCGGAGACGTCGA
This sequence comes from Streptomyces sp. NPDC051211, assembly GCF_040689505.1. Lineage (NCBI taxonomy): Bacteria > Bacillati > Actinomycetota > Actinomycetes > Kitasatosporales > Streptomycetaceae > Streptomyces > Streptomyces sp. NPDC051211. Next base: position 33,485 of record NZ_JBFBAV010000024.1, on the reverse strand, counting down.
CGAACTGTGGGTCACCACCTCCCCCGGCCGCCCCCGCGCCAGACAGTCCACTCCCCCGGCCGGCCTACCCGCGGCTGTACGCACCCTGGAATCAGCCCACCGCAAACTCACGGCCCTCGCCCTGGGAACCCCACTGCTTCTGGAACAGTTCTGCGCGGCCGACGGCCGCGAACTCTGATCCGCTGACTCTATTCACGAGAACGGGTTCTGGCTCAACTTCTGTGGAGTGGTCACTGACAGTCAGATCTTCGAAGCGAGACGGTACCGATTTGGGTGAGCGTGGAGCCGAGGCGAGGTGAGTTCCAGTGCTCGGTTGTCCAGTCCGGCGGCCATGTGGTCGAGCCATCGTTCGTACCAGGCGAGAAAGTCCGCGGCTGAGGAGACGTTCGGGCCCCAGAAGCCGTCGGCGTTGCCGATGAGCATGCGCCCGGTGAGAGGGCCGGTTACGCCTATGAGGACGAGATCGCTGCAGCCACGTTCGATGACGTGCAGGAAGAGGTGACCGTCGCGTGTGGAGCGGTAGGCCCGGCTGAATCCCCTTGAACCGGTGTTGTCAGTTCCGGGGTTCATCGTGAAGAGGGTGCAGCCTTCCAGCGGGATCAGTCCGTAGTACGGGGACGCACCGCTGCCACCCATGTTCGTGAGGAAGTCTCGATAAGGCTGTGGGAGTTCCACGTCATGCTCGGCTTCAAAGGCATCTGCCTGAGCTTTGGGCAGGCGGGGGCCGAGGTGAAATTCGTGCCGTTCCTCGCCGAAGGAGTGGCTTCGGTTGGGTGTGTAAGGGATGCGTGCCAGTTTGCGTCGCAGCCGCGGGATGCGGGAGTCCATGCGAGCTCTTCTCTCGTGTCGCCCGTAATCTATCGCGCCGCGCACAAGGGTTCATCCCGCGAGTAGGACTCGCTTCCGCAAGAGCTGGAAGCCGGCCCGGCCGAACATCTGGCGCTTGAGCATCTTGATCCTGTTGACGTGGCCTTCGACGACTCCGGAGTTCCAGGGCAGGGTGAGGCCGGCGACGACGCCGTCGCGGTCGCGGTCGATGCCTACGGCGAGGGTGTGGAGGCAGGGCAGGTCGTCCTGCCGGACGGCGTCGAGCCAGTCAGGCAGGCGCTCGCCCTGGCGCTCGGTGAGCATGGTTGCGAAGGAGCGGACGTGCCCGGTGAGGGCGTCGATCTCGGGGCAGTTGGCCCGGATGTTCTTCAGGTGGAGGTGTTCGGTCTCGGAGAGGGATTCCGGGCGGCGGAGAATCCATCCGGCGACGGCCTGGGGCGAGGGCAGCCGGGCCATCATGGGTCGTGGCGAGGTACGTTTCTGACGGAGGTAGGCGCGAACGCGCTGGTAGCTGCCCTGGTAGCCGAGTGGGACGATCTCTTCCCATAGTTTCCAGGCGTTGGTGCGGCCCTCGCTCCAGCGGTCGTCGAGGTAGCTCTTGTACTCGTCGAGGGCCGAGGTCCGGGTCTGCCACTGCCCAGCGAAGAGATCCTCCGGTTTGGCGGCGTCCGCGTAGCGTTTGACGGTTCGGCTCGTCATGCCCAGCTGTCGCTGGATGGCGCGGCGGCTGTGCCCTGCCTCCACCAAGGCATGGATCGTGGCATGCGTGGTCCGGGTCCGGTCGGCGAAGCGGTGGCCGGTCGGCCATGGCGAGCCGGACGACTCCTCCGCAGGGTCGGTCTTGGTCTCGGTCTGTTCAGGCGCCTCGGGGATCAGGACGCGCAGGCATTGGCGGTGCTGGGCGATGCTCCGCTCGGCGGCCTCGCTGAGGTTGTGCCAGAGGTGCCACCGGTCCGCGACCTGCACGGCTTGCGGGGCGCCCGCAGTCGCGCCCTCGGCGAAGAACGGTGCACGGTCCCGGCATACCACCTCGATTCCGGGCCGCTGGGCCAGCCACGCGGCCAGGCTCGATGACTCCCGGTCGGGCAGCATGTCGACAAGCCGGTGGGTTTCGACGTCCACGAGAACGGTCCCGTAGTGGCGGCCCTTCCGGGTGGCGTACTCGTCGACGCCGACCACCCGCGGAGCGGGTACCTCCGGCTCGGGAAGCGCGTCGACCAGCCGCAGGACGGTGCTGCGGCTGACCGGCGCACCGACGATGGCGGCCAGCCGGGATCCGGCCCGGCCCGCAAGGGCGAGACCGATCGCGGCCAGGGTCGAGCGGAGCCGCTCGGTCCGCTGGCCGTTCCTTCGGGTGAGGCCGGGTATCTGCTCGACGAACGTACGGCGCCCGCACCCGGCGTTCCGGCAGGCGAACCGGCGGACCCGCAGCTGGAGCACGACGCTTCGCCCCGCACTCGGAACATCAGCGGGAAACCGCAGGTAGTAGCCATGAACTTGGGCGGACCACCCTCCGCAACCCGGACACGAGGCGCCTGCGGCGGTGCACCGCACATCAACACGCACTATCGCGATGTTCACGTCGACTGACAGCACCGCGACGACCGCGATCGACGGGAACAACAACTCCTCCAGCCGGAGCAAGATCTCATTCACAGCCCCGAACTGTCTGCCCACCCACTCCTGCCCCTGCTCGTTTTGAGGCAACTTCCCGAGGCGCCACAGGGAGTTCAGCCGTCACTCCCAGTGCACGGATCACACAACCTGAGCCAGAACCCGAGAACGGACGGCACTTCGACGTCAGTTCGAGAGGCGGTTGGCGGCAGCAGCCTGGCCGGGATGTTCACGAGTTTCGGTGCTGGCTCAACTTTTGTGAACCTTACGCGCCGCGACCCGTTGCCGCAGCCCTGCCCACTGCAGCGCCGTAAGTGGGCCGGGGTTGAACCACGGGCCGAAATTTTTTCCAGCACGGCCACCGGCGGTGGCCGCCGGCCGGGCACTACCCCGCGTGCCGCCCCGCCAAGGGTGACTCCCGACGGAGCGCGGCGCGCCGAGGTCGCGCCAACCCTCTCCCGGCGTCTCGATAGCGGCATGCCCGGACTCCGGAAGGCCGGGACATGGTGTCCTCGGCAGCTGGGCCAGGCAGTGGCTCCACCAGCCGACACGCCACCTGGGAGACGACCGGCTACATCCAGAAGCCGTACGACCCCGAGTGATTCATGTGACTTGCATCACTTGTAGGCTTCGTTCCTGCGTAGTGCGCGATGCGACACCAGTTGCATTTGAAGCCGCGTTGACCAGCAGATTTCGGGGCCCACCGGAGGCGGGTTTTCAGGCGCCGGTGAGATAGGCGTAGAAGCATGAAAGTCTCCGCCGCCAAAGGGTGTTGGGGGTGGGCACGCGTGTCCATGTAGGGATACCCACGTAGCCTTATGGCCCATCAGACGCCCGTCAAACGGCGAAGGGAGACTCCGTTGAGGCCCATGCTTCCTAGGGCCGGCCTCGCGGAATCTCCCTCTCGCCTACGTCGGGCGGCCGCCCATTTGCGAGGAGACCAGACCCTTGGCGTCACTTGACCGTACCCCAACGCCCTCCCACCCCAAAGCCCATCTGCTGGGCTGGATGACCGCTGTTACCGGGCTCATCGCCGTCATCGCCGTGGTGGTGCTCGTGGCCATGGGCCAGGGCGAGACCGCGACGGCCGTCGGGGCTGTTGCAGCTGCTGCCCTCGGCTTCGGCGGGATCCAGATCACGGTGCAGATCCGCCGGTAGAGCGGCCTGGATGGAACCGACAGGAGGCCCCGGACATCGTGTCCGGGGCCTCCATGCCAGATCTGTCCTGCCGATGGAGGGCGCACCCTGCCCGCGAACCTTCCCTAGCTCACTCGACATCCCCATCATTCCGCACAGAAGTGCGGGTCGCCTCCAGCCGGAGGCGACCCGGCTTGGGTCGCGTTGCTGCTGAAGTACTTCAAGGTGGAGGCCCGGTTCCCGGCCGCTGCGCCCGACCCTGTTCGTCGGCCGCTCCGCGAACTACAACGCCTCGACGCCGCGCTTGCGGCCCCGAGCCGCCGCCCTCCGCGAGCGCGACGGCAGCAGGTGGTACGAAGCCGCCAGCGGCGTACACGCAGGTCCTGGCATGGACGGTTCGGGGAGGTGTGCCGGCCTGAAGCAGCTGTCGGGAAGCAGCTCTTTACGGAGTACCGTCGCCGTATTCAGCTGCGGCCAGGCGTTCCTCGATGTCTGTGGCCCAACGCTGGGCCCAGCCGCGGATGTCGGAGATGGCCGCCTCGTCGAGACCGTAGGCGGCGAATTCCTCGTCGTCGTACCAGTCCGCTCCGGTCAGGCGGTCGCGGAGGTCGTCGAGGCTGAAGGCGTCGCGGCCGTGCCGTTCCCCGAGCCGTTCCAGGTCGGCGTCGCTGCGGAGCCGGGACGCGGCATGGACGTCGATGAGATCGCGGACGGCGCCGCGGTCGGCGAGGGCGCGGACCTTTGTGCCGATGGTGTCGTCGAGGGCAAGCACGGGCCCGTACTCGGTGGGCTCGGGTGCGGCCCAGAGGTTCTCCTTGAGGACGTCGACCTCGCACTCGGCCCCGTCCTGCGGGTCGGTGACCATCAGGCGCGCGGACAGCGGGTCGGTGCTGACGACACGGACGTGCCAGCCACGCTTGCCCAGCTGGTGCGCCAGGTCGGCCGCGATGTCGGACATGGGTGCCGGGTTCTCGGTGGCGACGTCGAGGTCCTGGCTGATGCGGCTGACGAGGCCGTGGGCCTGGACGGCGTAGCCGCCGGTGATCACGAGCGGGTACGGGCTGCCGATGGCCAGGACATCGGCGAGGAGCCGGCGGTGCAGGGCGCTGAGGTTCACGCGGCGGCGGACGTCCGGCCGGCGGAAGCGAGTGCGGGGAAGCGGTCTTCCCAGACCTGCCGGACATGCCGGCTGACCAGGGTGCGCAGGACGGGCCACTGCGCGGCCAGCAGATCGCGGTGCAGGAAGCGCACGAGATCGTCGTGCTGCCCCTCGGCCAGCACCGTCCGGTACAGGCTCATGCGCTGGCGCGGCCGGTCGAGGTCGTACGTACGCAGGCCCGACCAGGCCACATGCAGCGGCAGCTCCACCTGACCGCTCGTGGGACCGGCGAGGTCGTCGAGCGAGGCCGGCAGACGGCCCGCGTACCGCGCGCGGAGGACGTCGGCGGCGGGGGACGGGGAGAGCGAGTGGGACAGCGGAACCATGCCCCGATTATCCCGTGCCGCGCCCGCCTCCGGTAGCGCAGCCGCACCATCCACCGGGCCGGACTCATCAGGCGACCGTGTTCTCGCAGGTCACATTGAGTTTGCGAGTTATCAGCCAGGCTGGTGTCGCGCGCCTCGGGGGCCGGCTCCGCCGGGGCTGTCAGCGGAGGGCGGATTGCATGGTCCGGGTGGAGCGCTCCCTGGCGGCGCTCACGGAAAGGGGTTGATGTTGGCGGTGCTCGTGGGCTGCCCTGGTGCACAGCCGTCACCGGCGTAAGCGCGTCGGGTGGACTGCGGAGACAACGGGGTAGTCGACCGAAGCGAAGGTGGGTGGCGCAACGAGACCGTCGGGAAGCGACAGAGGAAGGCGCTCCTGTCCCCTTTGCCCGATTCCATGAAAGTGTACGAAACCCATGGACTTCCCAGGTAACCTCCCTGGTCAGCAAGCCTGCTCCCCGCAGCCCTTAACGAATGGCTCTGATCGGAGGTGGCTTTCCCGCCATCGTTCACCAGTCCCGGCCAGCGGTCAGCACCTCCACATCCGCGTCTGTGAACCCGTATGCCGACGCGACGAAGCAAAACTCGTCACAGATCCACTCACGCGCAGCCGTCTCGATCCCGCTCCCGGCCGCCACGAACTCCCTGTCCAGCAGGTTGAACTGCTCCGTCGCAGCCTGGGTGAGCGCATACGGGGTCCCCAGATCCGACGGCTGCTCGGCCTCAATTCGCTCGCACAGCCGCAGCAGGATCGCCTTCCCCCGGTCGACTACGCGATCAGGGAAGTACGAGTCGTCGTACATCTGTCGCAGAAATGCGTGTCCCTCCACCTGCTGGTTTGTGATCGGCATGGCGCTTTCCTACCTCCGCGAAGACCTGACGCGCCGATCATGCACAGCACCACTGACAACGACGCCCCCTATGTACGCCAGACCCCACGCGACCAGGACTTTCACAACAGGCCCTAATCCCAAATCGGACGGGTAGCGCTACTACGGTGCGGCGTCGGCCGCCGGTACGCGGGTCAGTGCGTCGATGAGCTGGCGTACGGACACCGAGCCCGACTCGGGTAGGCCCGCCTCCTGCCAGGCGCTACGCGCGGCTTCCTTGTCGCCCTCGGCGGCGGCCAGCACGTTCTCCTTCGCGCTGTGCTCCTGGACCGGGTCGGTGTCGGGGCCGTGGTCGGTGAGGTGGACGACGGTGCGGACCTGGAGCTTGGCGTTGGAGGCCATCTGCTCGTTGAGCCGGTAGACGCGCAGCCGGTGGCCGACCAGCGTCCTGGCACGCTCGATCATTGCCCGGCCGGCCTCGGTGTCACCGCGGTCGGTGCGCAGGTGCTCCAGTTCGCCGGAAGTGTTACGGAGCAGCAGGACGCCGCGGGTGCTGGTGTCCTCGACCCGGACTGAGAGCAAGGTGGCGGTGAACTGCTTCGCCGCGTCCAGCCGGGCCAGGTCCATGCCGACGGTGTCGGCCAGGGTGTAGAGGTGGACGGCCCGCGCCCGGACTTGTTCGCTCCAAGCGGCCTCCTCCCCCGGCGGGCAGGGGCCCACGGCGCGGGCGGCGGCCAGGGTGAGTTCTAGGTCGCGGGCGTTCACCTCTCCATCATCACCTTCGTCCGGTCCGGCGGTGCAGGGCGGGGGGAGTTTGTTCTATTGGCGGCGAGCATGAGGCCTCATCACCGACATCCGCATGCTCCGCATCACCGTCTTCAACGTCGCGGACCGCCTCCGCTCCTGACCGCGGGACTGACGCCCACGGATCAGCTGCCTGCTGCGGCGCGAACGTGGACGAGGGCGGTGTCCCGGACGCGTGCGACCGCGTCGGGTTCGATCTGCGCCAGGACCGGCAAGGCGTGGTACCAGCCGTCAGTGTCCAGGGCCTGGTGGAGGAACCCGGTGACTGCCTGGGTGTCGGCTGATGTGTACGGGGAGCTGGTCAGGGCCAGGTGCTGGACGGCGCGTGTGAGGGGATCCGTCTGCCCTGGGTGGGTGCCGGGCACCGGGCGGACCGGCACCCGGGCCAGGTGCCCCGCGACCGCGGCGAGTGCGGCCGCGCGGGTCCAAGGGGCCGAGGGCTGTTCGGCCACCCGCCGGGCGGCTTCGACGTCGCCCCGCGCCGCGTGCACCACTGCGAGGGCGGCCGTGGGGAAGTGTTCGGGCCCGCGGTTCGCCAGGTCACGGGTCAGCCAGTCCAGCTGTCGGCCTGGATCCTCCCCTGCTCCGATCCGCAATAGGGCATGCACCAGGACCGTTTCGGGCAGCCAGGTCTCCGGGCCGTTCTTGTCCGCGTAGGCGAGTCCGGCGTCCTTCAGCTCATTGAGCCGCGCCTCGTACGGGTGCCCGGTATCGGCCGCAGCGGGAAGGAGTTCGGCGAACCGGGCCAGCAGGGCAGCCAGCCCGCGCGGCGCCTTCCTGCTGGCGTGCAGATCGTCGAGGAGCGGGATCAGCATCTCGCCCGACGTCTCCGGATCACGGTCCGCCAGTCCGGCGGCTACGGCAATGCGAGCGAGCCGGTCGGCTTTCCTCCATGCCGCCTTCTGGCTGCGGTCCGCGGGCATCGTGTGTTGCTCGATGAGTTGGACCGCGGCCGGCCCCTCTCCCGCGCAGGCCAACGCCTGCGCGGCGTGCGCCCAACTTTCGGCGGGAGGCCCCTCCGTTGCCTGGTAAGCGTGCCTCCGCGCATCGTGTGCGAGGCCCAAGTCTGCGTAAGCCATAGCCATGGCGGCGTGCGCCCGCGCCCGATCGGCCGGGTCTTCCCACATGCCGATCAGCAGCTCGGCGTCCTCTGTGGCGTCGATGCCTACGAGTGCTCCTGCCAGGGTGGGCAGCCACAAGGGCGCGCGGCCCGTACCCGGACCGGCCACGGGCAGGAGAGCCGAGGGCTTGTTCAAACAGTCCTTGATGAAGCCCGGTAACCGGGCGCTCCCGTCCACCGTCCCACCGCTGTCCGCACCGTCCGCTGCAGATTTCTCCGGAATCACCGCATCCCCTAACTGAAAAGCGAATAGCCCTCTACCACGGCGCCCCAGCGCTGTCTTCACGGTGGCCGTGCCCTCCGTAGTCTCCCGCAACCGCAGCACCGCCACGGCACCCGGGCCACACTGACAATCCCGATGCGATGCACCATGCCGCCGACACGGTATGGAGAGAGAACACATCCGAGTTCTTGAGGTGACTCAGAGGAGTTAGCCATTCGTGGCGACCTTCGCCAACTCCCCTACTTCAGAGCCGTCTTCGTGATTTGCTGAGCACCGTGGACCTCAACGAGGAGCCCTGTCCCGAAACGTCCTCCCCACCGTGGGGAGGAGCTTTCGGTGCAGGAGGTATCCGAGATGCAGGTTCGCTTACGGGAGAGGCTGCGCAAGCCCGACGTGCGTCGGCTTGCGCTGACTGGTGTCAAGTGGCTACTGGCACTCGTCGTCGCGGGATTCATTACCGCGCTGACGGCCAAACTGGTCGACACCATGTGGTGATGGCTGCTACTCGGCGCGCTATCAACGCCGAGGAGCAGCCATCGTCGCCCCTCTCACCGGGCCCCTGACCCGTTCCAGCGGGTCGGGGGCCAACTCCGGAAGGGACGGCTTCTGTAGCGGCCCAGAGCTGTCGGAGGCAAGAATCCGGGCCGGCTCACAGCCGCCTTCCAGCCTAGAACAGACCGGTGGACGAGGGGTGCGGTTCATGCAGGCAGATGCCGGGCTGCATGCGCCCTGGCATGGTTGCAGACCCTGGTCGCGTGCTCCGCAGGGCGCTAACCTCGGCCGGTACGGTGCTCCCGGCCATCGCGGGGATGGCCCGTCGGAGGTGTTCCGGCTGCATACCTGCAGTCACTATGTCCCGCAATCGCGGGGATGGCCCGTCAGAGGTGTTCCGGCTGCATACCTGCAGTCACTATGTCCCGCAATCGCGGGGATGGCCCGTCAGAGGTGTTCGCACTGCGCCTGCAGCTCACCCCGCGTGCGCGGGGATGGCTCCCGTTAAGAGCAGAGTCAGTCCAGCTCCCGCGCGCGCGGGGATGCAGCCGGAGACCGGCCGAACAGGCCGTGTTCGAGCAGCTCGATTGCGTGCTCCCCTACCGCCAGCAGGCGGATGAGTCTGAGCCAGTCCGCACCTACCTGGCCAGACGGGTAACGAGCAGGCCGGCCAACACGCTGATCTGCTCACCCACCCTTGCTCAACACCGGTTAGTTGAACTGCTTGTACCCGTTCCAGCCCTTGTCCAGGAAGGTGCGGGCGGTGAAGGTCTTGCTGCCGCCGTTGCCGGTGGTCTTGTACAGCCACATGTCGCCGTTGGCGTCGCGGGCCACGAGGTCGGCGCGGCCGTCGCCGTTGAGGTCGCCGGGGGAAGCGAGGGTGTTGTACGTGTTCCAGCCGGAGCCGATGAGCTCGCGGGCGCCGAAGGGGGCGGTGGCCTTGCCGGTGCCGCGGTAGAGGTAGAGCTTGCCGTCGGTGGCGGCGGCCACGATGTCGGTGCGGCCGTCGCCGGTGATGTCGCCGCCGCCGACGATGGACTTGTAGGCGCCCCAGCCGGGGCCGATCTTGGTGGGGGCACCGAACCAGTCGACGGTGCCGTTACCTGCGCGGAGCCACAGAGTGCCGCCGGTGTCGCGGGTCAGGAGGTCGCCGAGGCCGTTGCCGGTCAGGTCACCGGGGCCGAGGATCAGGTTGCTGCCGGTGAAGGTGCCCTTGATCGGGGTGCCGGATGACGCTTCGGTCAGGGTGGAGCCGTTCCAGCCGTAGCGGGTGGTCCAGTTGTACTTGTTCACGGCGGCCGCGTTGATCAGCGTAATGCCGGCCGGGAGCTTCTCCGCGTAGGGGAAAGGCTCAGGGGCGAAGCGTCCGGTGGTCAGGTTGCCGTGTTCCCAGACGGACCGCGATGCATCCACGCCTTGCACGCCGTGCTTGCCGTAGATGGGGGTGACACCGGAGTTGACGAACAGGTCGGCGTTGGTCCAGCCGGGGCCGGCGTTGGGCCCGCCAGCGATCATCCGGCCGCCGAAGACTCCGTTGCCCTTGCTGGCGTAGATGTACCGGGTGCCGTCGGGAGCGATGGCCCACAGGTCCGCCTTACCATCGCCGGTCAAGTCGTCGCCGCCCGCGATCTTGCTGTAAATGTTCCAGCCACCGCCGACGAGGGTGCGCGTCTTGAAGGGGGCGGAGGCGTTGCCGGTGCCCTTGTAGTAGTAGAGGTTGCCGTCGGGGTTCTTGGCGACGAGGTCCGCGATGCCGTCGGCGTCGAGGTCGTTGGCACCGACGATCTGGTCGTAGCTGCCCCAGCCGCTGCCGACCTTGATCCGGTCGGCGAAGGGGTTGCCGGAGGCAGAGCCGGTGGCGCGGTAGAGGTAGAGATTGCCGGAGGGGGTGCGGGCGAGGAGGTCGCCGCGGCCGTCCTTGGTGAGGTCGCCGACGGCGATGAGCTTGTTGTAGATCTGCCATCCGGTGCCGGTCCAGGTCGGAGCCTGGGTGCCGCTCTTGTACGCCTGGTGCAGCGACAGTCGGCCGTCACGGGACCACTGAAGCAGCTCAGGGCCCCAGCCGCCGCGGATGTTGCCGAGCGCGACGATGTCCCGGACGGCCTCCTTGTCCTGCCCGTACACCTTGAATCCAGTGCCGCTAAGCGAGTTGCTGGTGGTCTGGACGGAGTAGGAGAGGCCCCGGTGGTTGCGGTAGAGCACATCGCTCCAGCCGTCGCCGTCCAGGTCCAGGCGCGGCTTGGCGGGCTTGGAAGCGAACGTGGACTTGCCCGGTGCGGTCGAGGATTCCTGCGGGGCGCCGAAAGCCGGTCCGGCCGACAGCAGGGTGCCCGCCGCGACGACAAGGGCGGTGCAGGCCGCGATGCGGCCCAGGCGCTGGGAGCGCGAAGAAGACAAGGGATCCCCCCTGGATCAGGTGAAACCGGGGGAGGCGTTGACTCGCTGTCGCGAACGCACACGGCGGACTACGGACAGAGCGGTGAATGAACCATCCCCCCGGAAAGTGTTCGAATGCTACCCGGGGGGCGCAGGAGGCGGATGGGGACCCTCGTACCTGTTGAGTGCACCCAACAGCCCCGTCCGTAACGCCGGGCGGCTCGGTATCGGGAGAATCAGGAGCTGGGGTTCAGTCGATCCAGAGCAGCAAGCTGTGACCCGCGCCGGCCGCTGCTGCGAAGAAGGCCGACAGGTCCGTGAACAGATCGCGGGCCCACTCAAGGCAGTCCGGGGAGTCCCAGATCAGGGGGTAGACGTCGGCCCGGGTCAGTTCAGCAGGGTCGACATTGCGGATGAGCTGGTCGTACGAGATCACGCGCAACGCGTCGGCGGCCAGCCTCACCCGGGCCGGCGGCAGGTAGCGGGGTGGGCCGTAGCCCCAGTCGTCGGCTTCGGCAAGGGGTTCCTCGCCGTTCACGATGTCGACGGGGAACACCGAGCGTCGCAGCAGGAAGTCGAGCAGAGCCCACGTCTGGTGCGTGGTGAAGTGCCGGGCGTCCGCCGGGGTGTCGTCGCCCTCCCCGGTGGCATCCATCGCCTCCTCTGCGAGGCCGTAGGCCCAGTCCGGATCCCTGAGTGCGTGGTCCAGCTCCGCTGGTGTAACACGCAGATATTCCCCGTTCATGGTCATGATGCGCACCCTAGACGGCGTCCCACACGCCGGTGGGCGCGATCTCGGCCACCCAGTCCGCGAAGTCGCGGGGCTTGCGGTGGAGGGCACGCTCGACGCCGTCGGCCAGCGAGCTGTTGCGGCCGTCGAAGAACTCGGAGATGAGCGTGGCCAGCGGCTCGGCGAAATCGCGCGGGGCGCCGTCGTTGACGATGGCGTCGGCGAACTGGTCCCGGGTGATCGGCTCGTAGCGGAGTGCGCGGCCCGTCGCCCGGGCGATCTCGTCGACGCCTTCCGCGAAGGTCCACAGGCGGGGGCCCGTCAGCTCGTAGCGCTCGCCCACGTGCCCGTCCTCGGTGAGGGCCGCCACCACGACGTCGGCGATGTCGTCGGCGTCGATGAACGGGTCGGCGTTGTCGCCGGCGGGCAGGGCCAGCACTCCGTGACGCAGCGGTTCGAGGAACACGCCCTCGTCGAAGTTCTGGTTGAACGAAGACGGGGCGACGATCGTCCACTCGACCGGGAGGCTCGTCACGGCGTTCTCGCACCGGACGGCCTCGTCCTGGTTGCGGGCGGACAGCAGGACCAGGCGCTGGACGCCGGCGTCGACCGCCAGCCGGCCCAGGGCGGCGATGGCGTCGCCGGCGCCGGGCCATTCGACCTCGGGGTAGTACATCAGGTAGGCCGACCGGACGCCGGCGACGGCGCCGGCCCAGGTCGAGGGGTCTTCCCAGTCGAACGGGGGCTCGCCGGTGCGAGAGCCGACCCGGACGTTCACGCCTCGCTCGATCAGCCTCCGGGTCACCCGGCGGCCGACCCGGCCGGTACCACCGAGGACCAACATCGTGTGCTCGTTTGTTGTCATGCCAGCAGTCTGAACGGCACCGATCTGGACGGTCCATGGCCGAGATGCCAGGATCCATAACCGATCGTCTAGTGTCGGTCGGGTGGATGCACTCGCAGCGCTACTCGAGGGGCCGCGGGCCAGCGGCGCTTTCCTCCTCCGCATCGTGCTGGACCCCCCTTGGTCGATCCGGGTCCAGGACGGATCACCGCTGTGCCTCGCCATCATGCTCAGCGGCGAAGCATGCATCGAGCCCGACCACGGCGAGCCGGTGCGGCTACGCCCGGGCGACGTCGCCATCGTCCGTGGAACGGACCCCTACGTGATGAGCGACGAGGCGGCGACCCCGCCGCAGGTCATCGTGCACCCCGGCCAGCAGTGCGTCACACCCGAGGGCGTCGAGCTGCGCGAGCGGATGGCTCTGGGGGTGCGCACGTGGGGCAGCAATCCCGACGGGTCGGTGCAGATGCTGCTCGGCGTGTACGAGGAGGTCGGCGCCGTCGGCCAGCGCCTGCTCGACGTGCTGCCGCCGGTGCTGGTCGTGTCCGACGACACGTGGGACTCGACGCTCATCCCGGTGCTGGCCAAAGAGGCCACCAAACAGGGGCCGGCCCAGGGCGTCGTGCTCGACCGCCTGCTCGACCTGCTGCTCATCTCGGTGCTGCGGGTGTGGTTCGACCGGCCCGAGACCGAGGCTCCGGCCTGGTACCGGGCCCACGCACACCCGGTGGCCGGCGAGGCGCTGCGCCTGTTCCACGAGGACCCGGCGAACGACTGGACGCTGGCGCGGGTCGCCGCCGAGATCGGCGTGTCACGGGCGACGCTGGCCGAGTCCTTCCGCAACGCCGTCGGCACGCCGGCGATGACCTACCTGACCGAGTGGCGCCTGGCCCTGGCCGCCGACCTGCTGCGCCAATCCGACGCCACCTTGAACACCGTCGCCCGGCAGGTCGGCTACGGCAGCGGATTCGCCCTCAGCTCGGCCTTCAAGCGGGTGTACGGCATCAGCCCACAGGAGCATCGCAGCGCCGCGCCCGGCGCAGTGAGCGCGGGGGTCGCCGGCCCGGCGGGCGTCGTCCGCCCGACGACCAAACCAGTCCCACGCGGGGTCCGTACGGGCGGATGATCACCTGGTCGGCGCATGTTCGTTGGTGGACGGATACCTGAAGGCAGCGTGCGCCCAGCGCCCCGTGGAGCCATTCCTCGAACGGGGTATCCGTGACGGCGGCGACCGCGGCGACTCCTCCGGCCCCCTGGCCCGTTGGCCTCCGCTGCGTTCGTGACCTGCGGTGTGGCCTCGTGCCGTGCGTCAGGGAAATCGGGTGCCGGGTGCCCGACTTTTGTCCGCGGACAAAAGTCGGGCACCCGAGCAGAGACAAATCCGGGCCGGGCCGGTGCCGGGTCCATCCCCATGTGCGAGGTCGACAGGCGCCGCCGAGGAAAAACGTGCCCAGGCCGACGGGTTCATCCCCGCGGATGCGGGAAGCGAAGCAACCGAGGTCGGCGACACACCATGGGGTCGCCACCGGCTCATCCCTGCGGGAGCGGGAGGGGCTGCGGAGCGCCCTCTTGGGGAGGCCCACTTTTGTCCGCGGACAAAAGTCGGCCCCCAGATCAGCATCCTCAGCGGGTCAGGATCAGACCGCAGCTGTAGGCGCGGGCGTGGCCGAGGCCGTTGGAGAGGGTGGTGGCCAGGGTGTCCGGGTCGGTGATCGTCAGGGTGCCGCGGATTTCGGCACGGCCGATGCGCACGGGCTTGCGCCTGTGGGCGCTGGAGACGGTCGGCAGCATGCGGATCCCCAGCGTGTCGGGGTCTGCGGTGGCGCCGATGCGGACCACACCGTCCTCGGCTGTCCCCGGCTCGCCGTCGGCCTGGAGGCGGCGCAGGAACCAGTTCTTCACGTGGTCCGGCGTGGTGTGGGCGGTCCGGGTGCCGCGGACCTTCTCCTCGGCCGGCTTGCCGGAGGGCTTGCTGCGGGTCGGATTGACGACCGTACGAAAGCCCACGACCTCCCCCGCCTTGAAAGTGCGGTCCACGGTGATGATGTGCGGCGGGGCCGTGAAGGCCGCGCGGGGTATGCGCGACCAGTCTCCCGGGACCCGGGACTGCACGACCAGGACGAGTGCTGCCGCCTTGAGGTCCACCGACCAGGTCGACAGGACGCCCATCTGGGAACGGGCCGCCGGATCGCCGTCCTCCACCCAGCCGCGGAACCCGCTCATCACGGTGCGGTGCATCTCCTGGGCGTCGACCAGGGACTTGGCGACGAGCGGATGGCGGGCGTTCAGGGACAGCACGGAGTGGGTGGCGACGAAGCGGGCTGTGGAGGCACGTGTGCTGTTCACGGGATGATGTCCCAATCGGTGGCGGTCGGGGCGATGGTGACGCGCGTACGGGTCTCCCAGCGCGTGGCATGGACCCGGCGCGCGGGATCGAAGCTGACCGGCTGGTCGTTGACCTGGGACGCTCCCCGGGCACCGGGCACGGTCTGGATCCACGCCCACGGGCGCCGGCCGGAGGAGTCGGGGCCGTCCGGGCCGGGCAGCAGCCGCTTGGCCGCGAAGGCCTCGGCGATCGTGCCGGGCAGGATGCCGGCGGCCAGGGTGCCGGAGGGCGGGCAGGACTTCCGGCCGAGCCACAGCAGCTGCTTCGGATGCTCCAGGGCGTGGGCGATCTCCTCCAGCAGCGCCTGGTCCTCGTGCTGGAGGCCCACGATGAAGGCGGCGTCCGACAGGTACCGCCGCTCGGTGATCAGCGCCGTACGGGAGACCTCCCCCGAGACGAGGGCGCCGGAGACGGGGTCGGCTGCGATCTTCTTCGGCGCCCCGTACCACCCGGCCAGCTCGTGGTGGCCGAAGCCGGGTCCGTCGGCCGCCTCCATGCTCTTGGCGACGGCGGCCGCCCGCCGGTGGTCGGTGATGATGTCCCGGGGACGCAGCGGGTACTTCCCCGCGCCGACTGAGTGGTAGTCGCGCACCGGGGTGCCGGGGTGGTCGGCGCGCACACCGAACTGCAGCCGGGCGAGGTCGTCCACGGGATCGGTGCGGTCCCGGCCGAGGGCGGCCGCGCACAGGCCGATCACCGCCGACTTGGTGGGCCGGCTGTGGGTGTCGCGGTGGGAGAACCGTGACCCCGCTCCCCAGGACTGCAGGGGAGCGGCGAGCCGTACCAGCAGGACGTACGTCACGCCGTCAGCTCCTCGGCGGAGGTCACGGGCGTGGCGCCGGGCGCCTTGAGGGTGCCCAGCAGTTCGTCGATCTGCGGGTCGTAGGTGAGGACGCGGCCGGACGTGATGTCGGGGCGGCGCCGGCTGACGAAGGCGTGGTGCTTCAGCAGCCGCTTGACCGCGGCCGGCCCGGCCGGCCCCTCGCCGCCCTTGTCCAGGGGGTTCTCGTCGATGGGCGACTGGAAGGCGGCCGCGTAGTTGTACGGCCGCTCCCCCTCGAAGGCGAGGACCAGGGCGGGCAGCGATCCGGTGGAGGCGGTGGAGTTCTTCTTCGCCTCGGGGAAGGCGTCGACGAAGGCGTTGACGAACTCCGCCTCGGCCGCGACGGACGCTTCCTCGGCTTCCTCGGCGGTCATGCCGGCGGCCTGAAGGTTCCTCCGCAGCTTCAGGCGGTCGAGTACGGCGTGCCGGTAGAAGGTGCCGGTGATCAGGGACTGGTAGCCGGTCATGCCGGCCCCGGCGTCGTCGGCCGCGTCGAGGAAGTCCAGGGCGTTCTTCTTGCGGTCGAGCTTCGCGTCGTCGGCGGCCGCGTAGAAGTCGTCGACCTGTTCCGCCTCGTGGACGGTGAAGGCGTGGCTGCTCTGGACGGCGCCGTCGACGTTGGGGGAATCGGCGATCTCCGCGAGGAAGCGGCCGTAGAGGGCGATGTCGATGGCGTCGCGCGGAGCGAGCGCGGTGAGGACGGCGGCACGGGTCGCGGGCGGCAGACCGGGCAGCTTCGCATCCCCCGCAGCGGTGCCGTCTGCTCCCTCGTCCGCCGCGTCGGCGGCCTCCTGGTCGGCAGCCTTGCGGCCGCCCTTCTTGGTTTTGGCCGCGGCCGCCGCCTGGACCCCCAGATACTCCGCCGTCCAGGGCCGGAGTTCCTCGGCCTGCGCGTGGATGTGGGCGGCGATGCGCGCGCCCGCGTCGGAGGGGGCGAACAGCAGCACCTTGGTCAGGTTGGCGACGGTCTTCTTTGCCGGATCGCCGAACTTCAGCCCGGTGGCCTCGATGACGGCACGGGCCGTACGGACGGCTTCGTCCGAGTCCCAGCCGTGCACGGAGGTCAGCGCACGGCTGGTGATCAGGGCCCACTCGCGGGTCCGGATGCCGGTGCTCCGCCCGGCCAGGGCGCCGACGCCCGCGTTGGCCCGGTCGCGGGTGTGGACCCGTTCGGCGCGGCGGCGGGCCTGGCTCGTGATCATGTGGCGCTCGGCGCCGCCGTAGACGATCGACTTCGGAGAGCCGTTCTCATCGCGTACCGGCAGCACGGCCACCAGGGTCTCCAGGAGGTGCAGGGAGAGGAACTGGCTGCCGGTGGAAGAGGCGTTGCTGGTCACGTGGTGGTGCCCTTCTGGGTCGTGTCGGCGGCGGTCGTGCTGCTGGTCCGGGCGCTGGCGGACCGGGACCAGGGCATGTGGAAGGCCACGGCCCAGTGGTAGGAGATACGGGCCTTGCGGTCGTGCCACTGGCAGAGGTCGTCGACGAGCCGGGCCCAGTTCGGCGGCGGCTGGTCGCAGGCGCGCAGCCGGGCGACGGCGTGCTGGAGGTGGCGCCAGGGGATCCGGCGGCTGGACACGATCCGGTCGACGAGTCGGGCCGCACCGGGATCGTCCGGACCGCGTCCAGCCCCGCTGCCGATGCGGCGGGCGGCTTCGCCCAGGCTGCCGTAGCCGTACGCGGGCTTCGACCGGCCCTGGTGGTAGACCGCGAAGAGGAAGGCGACCTGCTCGTAGACCTCCCACTGTTCCTCGGTCGGGCTGTACCAGATGGCCCGGAAGTGGGGTTCCTTGCGGACCCGGGGCCGGCGGAGCTCGGCGAGGCTCCCGTAGTTCCGGTTGTGCACGAGGCTGGCGAGCCAGGCCGTGAGGGCGGCACTGCTCTCGCTGCTCTCGGGTCCGGGCGTGGACTCGGACGTGGCTTGGGTGGTCATGCCCTCTCCCCTCGGAGTTCGGCCGGGGCCTTCGGCGATGCCAGTTCGTCGTCGAACCGCTGGAGGGCGGCGGCCTGTGCCTTGGCGCCCTGCGAGTTCCTGGGCAGCGAGTCGAGGCACTCGGTGAGGAACCTGCGGGCCGCGGTGGACACGGTGGCGGCGTAGTCGAGCAGGCACTCGTGGACGGGCTCCCCGATGGTGGTCTCGTCCATCAGCAGGTCGAACGGCTCCCGCGTGGCTTCGAAGTGCATCCGGCGCGCGTCGAAGCGTGCGATCTGGCCGGCCTTATCGGCCGGCTTGGGATTCGGGTACGCAACGGTCCAGGCCGCGTACGCCGCTCTGCTCAGGGCCGTGGCCACGTACTCGGCGATCTCCGAACCGCGTCGGGAGGCGAGGTAAAGCCTGGCCTCCAGGCCCGGGGCGAAGGGGAAGGCGCCGTCGACCCAGGTGATGGCGGTGGTCTGCTTGGCCACGAGTCCGACCGTCCACAGCTCGACGCGGCGCGCGGGCTGCTGGCCGGGTTCGGGGGCGACGTCCTCCGGGGGGAAGAGCGCGAGACGCCGGTACAAGGTGTCGCCGTCGTTCGCGTCCTTGGAGGAGCGGGCCTCGGCGACCGCGGCGTAGAGGGCGTGGGCGTCGCGCCACACGGCGCGGGACGCCGATGCCCACAGCGGCTTCGTCGTGCCGTCCGCCTTCTTGGCGTAGACGGCGTCCTGAAGGTGCTCGTCCTTGAGTGAGAGCAACTCCCCCGCGCCGAGCAGCACCCGGTCGACGGCGTCCCCCTTCGGCGTCGGGCGGAGCAGGACCGACCGGCCGAGGTAGCTGTGCAGGTCTGCCGGGCCGCTGACGGGGCGGCCGTTGGGCTTCGTCTTGAAGCCCCGGCGCTCCTTGCCCGCGGTCCAGGAGAGGTTCAGTTCGCCGGGCGGCCCGGCGACGGGGGCCAGGTTCAGGCGGAGGGTCTCGCCGAGGGTGGAGCCCAGCGCAATGACCCGGATCCGAGTGCCCAGGCGGGTTGCGGCGAGGTTGGTGATGGTGGGGCCGAGCGTCTCCTTGCCGGAGATCCGGGCCCGGCCGGCCGGCCCGTACACGTGCTGGGTGAGCAGGGCCCGGAAGGCCTGGGCGACGGGTAACGGGCGCGGGTGCTCGAGGTGGTGGTGGTCGAAGAACTGGTTGTAGTCCCCGACCTGTTCGATCACCAGCTGCGCCGGACCGGCTCCGTGCTCGTCGAGGAAGGGGGCGAGGAGCGAGTTCTGCCCGAGCGGCTCGGTGGGGTGAAACAGGTCCCAGACCTCGTCGTCGGGGCGCTTGGCGAGCCACTCGGCGACGGGGCGGAGGGAGTGCTTCTCGTCCACCCAGGCCGGCCACTCCTCTGCACACGTCGGGCAGGTGCCCGAGGCGTAGCAGATGGCCAGCAGGAACTCGATGAACGCGACCTTCTCCCCCGGAGTGGAACCTTCCACGGTCCGGATCTCGTCGGCATCGTGGAGCAGGTCGACGAGGTTCAGGTCGACGAGCTGGTCGTCCAGGGTCAGTGCCGTGACGCATGCCTCCTGCCGGGGATCCCATCGGGGGCGTATCGCCCCGTCGCGCAGGGTGCGTGATTCAGCCAAGTTGCATCGTTCGCTCTCTGCTCATAACGGTTGCTTGCTGGAATGAGGCAGGACGCTAGCAGGCGAACGAGGACGATCTGGCAGGTTTCGGGAAAGTCCAACCATGCTTAAGGGAGAGGCAGTTGCCTCCTCGGCGCGCTCGCAGCGGGAGGGGGATCCGGCGCAGCTCCTGTGACACCTGCCTGGACAGGTTCATCCCCGCCGGCGCGGGGGCAGCCGTTGAACGTGTCTGCCAGGTCCTCGGCTTTAGGGCCATCCCCGTGCACGGGGAACACAGCGACATCGGCCCGTCGCCGGTGGTGGTGTTGGGTTCATCCCCCGCCCACGGGGGAGCATTCCGGCTTCTCGTGCAAGCCGCCTTTGACCTGGGGTTCATCCCCACAGGGGTGGGGAGCAGCGTTGCAACAACCCCGGATGCGGCACAGGTGGGGCTCATCCCCCGCAGGCGCGGGACACAGACAACGTCGATGTATCCAGGTCTCAGGATGTCGGGTCCATCCCCGCACGCGCGGGAAGAAGGCTTCGTGACCTGCAACTGTACGAGCAGAGACGCTGCTTTCGGGCAGTTCCTTGGGATCCGGCATCAGGGGCACGACCGCGGACGGCCGGCCAATCTGCAGGAAGAGGGACTGCCAGCATCGGGGAAAGTGCAGCGAGGAACAGGCAGAGCACCATAATCTTGCAGGGTCAAGAGAAGACTATGCCTCGCACATGCGGGAATGGCCCCGGGAAGCGCGCACCGTACTTGTTGACGAAGTACTGCTCCCCGCACATGCGGGGATGGTCCCTGGATCGCGCAAGCCTCGACCCAGCCCCAGACCTGCGTACGCAGGGATGAACCCGTGACGGGCCTTGAGACTCAGGAAGGCGACCACTTCTCCCCGCTCCTGCAGGGACGCACCGACCTGGCCTCACCAAGAGAGCACAGCATGCATCGCAGTGAGCGCCGTCTCATTTTTCCGTCTCATTCAGCCTCGTGCGCCATCGCTCGGCACCGTCTGGAGCGCTGACTGGCAGCCACCCGACAATGTCTGCGAACGCAGATGAACCAGAGTGAATGCCCCTCTGACCTGCATCAACAGACTTGGAAAGCGTGTCCGCCAGCAGGTGTTGGACGCCTAGGAAGCAAGCCACCCGCAGCAGCAGCAAGAATGGCGGGGCTGGCACTTGGCCGTAGGCATGCTCCAGCAGGCTTGTCGCCCGAGTTCAACTGCGTTTGCGTGTGTGTAAATGCCCAATCTCTAGGACGCACCGGGCAGTGAAGCGAGATGATCGTCTCTGCATATCAGCAGCTTGGGAGACACCATGCGCGTACGCACTGTCGTGGGAGTGTGCCTGCTCCTTAGTCTGACGGCCTGCTCAGGATCGACAGACTCTACTGACCTGGCCAGCAGCACTCCGACGCCCAGGACAGAAGTGCCGACCCAGGTTCCGACCACGCCGGCTACCCCGCTCCAGATTGGCCAGGAGGCCATTTGGGGAGAAAGTGGTAA
This sequence comes from Streptomyces sp. NPDC051211, assembly GCF_040689505.1. NCBI lineage: Bacteria > Bacillati > Actinomycetota > Actinomycetes > Kitasatosporales > Streptomycetaceae > Streptomyces > Streptomyces sp. NPDC051211. The sequence continues at coordinate 12,763 of NZ_JBFBAV010000024.1, read as the reverse complement.
CGAAACGGCAAGTGGCACGACGACCGTGCTGGCTTACCAACATTTCGTCAAGGGGGTTACTCCACCCGGGGCGGAACTTGGTGTCGTGGATGGTGTGTGGGCTGCGGTCGAGGTGAAGATCTGCAATAAACAAGGGGCGGAGATCAGCAGTGATCAGCAGCCGTGGTCCCTTGCCTTCGCCGACGGCACTCGGACACAGACGACGGGCTTGAACGGCGGGGACCTACCCAAGCCTGAGTACCCAACGATCCCCACCGTGGTGAAAGCAGGTGACTGCTTGCGCGGAAGGATCCCCTTCCCCGTTCCCAAGAACCAGCGGCCCGCGAAGATCGTCTATCACCCGTCGAGCGCCAAGACGGCTACCGAATGGATCGTCCCAGCATCGTAGGGCGGGGTCCCTGCCTGTCGTTGGCCTGAGTGACTAACTGCGTGACATCCGGCGTGGACAACGTCGGACGCCTGCGAACGATCAGGGACCCTTGCCGCAGGTCAAGGAGTTCATCCATAGTGCTCCGGCACCCGTCCTAGTTGCTTCGGGACGATGGTTGTGCTCTGCACGACGAAAGGGCCCGGGTGCTGCCGAAGTCCAAGGTGGGCAGTGGCCCGGCAAGGGTTGCCGGACAGGAGGCGGGCGGACGTAGCCGGAATCCCGCGAGACCGCCGCACCGCCCGCGCCGCGCACGCCCCGACATCCCTCCGGCACCGCCAACTGCGACGTGAGCGAGCACGGTACACCGCGCGCTGAGAACGCAGGCAATCGAAGGGCCCGCGGCAAGCCGTCGAGTAGACCGGGTACGACGGCCAGGGCGTCTGCGCTGCTTCGGCAGCAGCCTCTCGCCGACATGGCTCGAGCCCCACCTCAGAACGTCAAGGTGGGGCTCGTAGGAGCTGAGCGCTTCGGCTCCGCTAGTTGTTGTCGATGAGGAGCATCGTCAGTTCCGCACGCTGCTTCGCCGACATGTTCTGCTGGATTGCGTCGAAGACCGCCTTCGGGTCGTGCCAGGAGACCGGGGAGGCATCCGTGTTCCTGCTGCCCTGGCTCGGAATCACACCCTCCGGCTCGGGAGCGAAGGCAGGCTCGGCCTCAGGCGCAGGCGCTCGCGTGGCTGCCGCAGCCGGCGGGGAAGTGGGGCTGACCGCGGCCGGTTCGCTCGCCACCCGAGGCGTCTCCGACACCGCCGGCGGAGCGTATTCCGGCTCCCGACTTTTGTCCGCGGACAAAAGTCGGGCCTGCCGGCCATCCCCCGCTTCAGGCTCCGAAGGGTCCTCGGCAGGGCCCGAATCGGGAGCGTCAGCGGTGGCCGCGGTCACCGGAGCAGCCTCCTGTGCGCTCCGCAGGATCTCCCGCTGTGCCGCCTTGACCTGGGCTTCCTGCTCCTTGCTCGCCCGGAGGAAGTCCAGCAGCTCCGCAGCCCCGGCTCCCGGCCGGTCCTTCGCCGTCCGCGCCAGCAGCCTGCCGTCGCGCTCGGGCAGGTCCCCCGAGCTCAGCATCGCCTGGATCTCCTCGGGCAGCTCCAGCAGCACCAGCTGGTTCGTCACCCACGAAGGGGACTTGCCCAGCCGCTCCGCCGCCCGCGACTTCGCACCGTGCTCCCGGCCGTCCTCCGCGCACGTCTCGACGAGCTGCTGCACACCGCGGGCCCGCTCGATGACGTCGAAGTCCTCGCGCTCGAGGTTTTCCGCGAGCAGGTGGTCGATGAAGTCTGTGCGCGAGCCGGCCAGGTCGTCGCGCACGACGAAGTCCAGCGTCTCCAGACCCACGTGCAGGGCGCTGCGGAAGCGCCGCTCGCCGTTAATGAGGACGTGCGTCGCCGCGCCGATCCGGGACTCGTGGTCCGGCCACAGCCCCAGGTAGGCGCTGCGGCTGATTGCCACGCACGCCGACAGCTGTGCCTGCCGCAGCTCCTCGCCGAACCGCGTCTTCTCCTCGTCCGTACCGAAGTTGCGGCGCGGGTTGAGAGGCGTGGCCGCCACCTGCTCCAGCGGGATCCGGATCAGTTCGTACGCCGGCAGGTCGCCCTGCGCTATGGCCTTGGCCCGGCCGCGCTCGCTCCGGCCGCCGCTGCCTCGTCGGGCGTTGCTGAAGGCCGCACCCGTACCCAGGAGGTCGCTCTTGCTCATGCCGCGATCCTCCGGGCGATCTCGCGCATCGCGTCGGACTGCTCGCACTCGGGGGCGTAGTGGAGGAGGGGCAGCTTGACGCGCACGGCTTCCCGCTGCTCCTTCAGGTCGGCGATGACCGCGATGACCGGCGGGTCGCCGAACTCCTTCCAGCTGTCGAGGGAGGAGGTCACCACGTAGCCCTTGCGGCTGTCGTAGAGGTTCACGACGAAGCCCAGCTGTGCGATCTCGATGTCCAGGTCGTCGACCAGGTCCTCGAGCTGCTCGCTCAGCATGTCGTACGCGTCGGCGGAGGTGTCCTCGGCCTGGACCGGGACGACGATGCCGGAGGTCTTCGGTTCCTCGCCCTCGCGGGTCCGCGCGTAATAGAGGGCCGTATCCATGGTGTAGCCCAGGCTCGGAGGGCAGTCGACGACGATGTAGTCGAACTCCTTCTCCAGATCCTCCAGGGCTTTCTCCAGGGCGGTTTCCTTCGTCCGGACGTGGCGCGTGGTCGCCAGCCTGGCGTCCAGGAGGAAGGCGTCCTTGCACGACGGCAGCAGGAACAGCCGGCCTGCGAACACCCCGTGCTCGATGGGTACGAGCAGCTCCCTGATACGTCCCTCGTTCTCGCCGAGCATGTGCTTGGCAAGGCTGGGCTCCTTGATGCCGAGCATCTCCGCACCGAGGTGACGGGTCAGGTGACCCTGCGGGTCGAAGTCGATGACACAGACCCGGGCACCGGTCTCGGCAAGGGCCTGCGAGAGCCCGTTGCTGATGGCGCTCTTGCCCACACCGCCCTTCTGGTTACAGACCACGATCCGGCGCGCGCCTTCGGTGGACGGCCTGCGGCGCCCGGCGGGGGAGGGGTGGGTGTCGAGCCAGAGCCGAATCGACTGGGCCACGCCCTGGTTGTACGCGACTTCCCGGGCCCGGCAGTCCTCCTTGAAGTCCCCGTAGAGCCCGGTGGGGAGGTAGGTGGAGAAGGAAGAGGCGCCGGACGTGTCCACAGGGGTGGCGGCGGAGGCGTCCATACGCCAGGCCTCGATCCCCTCGGTTACGGCGTCCTGGATGTCCACGCCCAACTGGGCTGCGCGGACCTTGAGTTCCTGCCGCAGGGAGGCCGGCAGCTTCGCGACTACCTTTTCCCTGACTTCCGGATCGTATGGAGCGGTCATGCGGGTACCTTACTAACTTTCCCCGAGGAAGGCGACGAGCCACGCGGGCAGATCTTGCCCCTGAATGCCAACTGTTGTCCGGTATGACCTGTGACCTGTCTTGCTGGAGGTGGGCCAGCCTCGGTCTATCTGAACGATTTGGTCGCGCGTCTGGCTTTGTCGGTCCGATTTGAGACGGCCGGGCGGGCTCGACTCCGAGCCGGAGGTGTGCGGGCTGGCCTCGCAGCCGTTCCGGTTGTCGTGGCGGTACTGCGGCCGGGTCCGCCGGGTGAGCCATACGCCGGACTGCTTCGTACGCCGAAGGCACGGCACAGTCGACGCCGATCTGAGCCCGTAGCCACTTTTTTGTGGGTACTTGGCGGCGGTCAGCGGCCGACCGATCCTGGTGAAGGGCGGTCGGAGGGCCACCAGATCCGGGTGAGACGTGAGGTGGCTGTGCGATGCGTCAGGAAGCCGACTGGGCGTCGGTGAGCTTTTCCAAACGGCGGTAGCCCCAGTCGGAGAGGGGAGCCAACGCCTCGGAAAGTTCTCGGCCGAACACGGTCAAGGAGTACGTGGTCTTCAGCGGAAGTACGTCGTGCACCTCCCGGTGCACCAGTCCGTCGGTCTCCATTTCGCGGAGCGCCTGAGTCAGCACCTTCTCGCTGAGGCCCGGCAGCCGCCGACGCAGCTCGCCCGGGCGGTGCGGACCGGATTCCAGCAGCCAGAGCAGAGTCGTCTTCCACTTTCCGTCGATCACAGCGATCGCGGCGGTTACCCCACAGACATTTGGGTCCTGGGCACGACTGCGTGTCATCTTCGCCCCATTCGTTACATTTTGCCGATATTTCAATGGAGTTGAACCATGTCCTTACACACCGAACAGTCTGCCGTCACCGTCCTCGGCCTGGGTCCGATGGGTCGATCCCTGGCGGGCGCGTTCCTGGATGCCGGCCTGCGGACCACGGTCTGGAACCGGACGCCGGGCCGGGACCGGGAGCTGGTCGCGCGGGGCGCGGTCAGCTGCCGGTCGGCTGAGGAAGCCGCTGCCTCGAGCAGGCTGACCGTGGTCTGCGTGGTGGACTACGACGCGGTGGACACCGTTTTGCGGCGCGAGGCGGTCACCGACGCGCTCAAGGGGCGTACGGTGGTCAACCTGACCGCAGACACGCCGGACCGGGCCCGGGATACCGCAGCGTGGGCGGCTGAGCACGGCGTTCGCTACCTGGACGGTGCGATCATGACGCCGATCACGACCATCGGCACCCCGGCCGCAGTGTTTATTCACAGCGGTTCAGAAGGTCTCTACCACGAGCACCGGTCCGTCCTGGCGGCGTTGGGCGGCACCCATACCCACCTCGGCGAGGAGATTGGCCGGGCGGCGGCATACGACATCGCGCTGCTCGACATCTTCTGGACCGCCATGACGGGCTATGCCCATGCCTTGGCGGTGGCACGAGCAGAAGGGATCACGGCGCGAGAACTGGCGCCGTTCGCCAAGGGTATCGGCGACATACTCCCGCCTATCTTCGAAGGGCTCGCGGAGGACGTGGACAACGGAACGTTCTCCGGCGAGGGCAACCCCCTCACCTCAGCGGCGTCGTCCATGGCCCATATCGTCCACACCTCCGAGGCTCACGGCATCGACGCGGGCGTGATGCGCGCGGCAGAAGGTCTGGCCCGCCGAGCCATCGGACAGGGCCACGGCGCTGACGGGTTCATGCGCATCGCCGAGCTGCTGAGTCGTCGCTAGGGAATACCGTGCGGGTTGACTGTCGGCCGACATCCAGCTTCTGACCGAGTCGATGTGATCCCTGAGACGCTCGGTGCTGCTTCCTGGATCAGCACTCTTGCTGGCATCCCGCCACGAGGTCAGAACCCGATGGGTGCCCGAGTTCCCTACCTTCACCCAGCTCCTGGGTATCGCATCGGGTCGGTAGCTCCTCAGCCCTGGCGGGCTTGCGGTGCCCCGCCGGGGCCGACACGTTTCGTGGCGGCGGACGGGCCGATGGGGGTTAGGAGAAGCAGCAGCGTGGCTGGGACCGGGAAGTGGCTGAGGTGCACACGCGCCTGCTCCTGAGGGTGCGGGCATCACTGTGGCTGACTTTCGGTGGTGCAGGTTCAGGAGGGTCACCGAGGGCGGAGGTTGAGTGAGACCTGCGGAGCCAGACAGAGGGGTTGCGTGGCGTCGGTGTGCCCAACAGAGGTCGCTGATGGGGGTGGTGACAGGCCGTCGGTCAGGTTGCTCTTTTATAAGAGGGCGCGGCCGCGACATGGCCTCTGACCTGCAGGTTCTTCGAGACCCATGTGCTCCCCAGGACACATTTGGGTCTCTGAAATGTGTATCTGGCGAGCACATTTCGCGAAAAAGTAAAGCAGACGTTGAGTTTCTGGGCGCAGGCTGCGCTCGCGCATCGCTGCAGGTCAGAGGCTTGAGGTCGGAGGCGCCCGGCGCGAGGTGAGTACACGGAGGGCTCTCGAAGTGTGCCGCCATCACGACACGCGAACTCAAGGAGTCGTGTACTTTCGGGGCTTGGAGGCCGAAAAACTTCAGGAGCCGTGTACTTTTGGCGCCCCGTTCGAACGGGGCCGGGATCCGAGGCCCCGTCTGGCGTGTCGCCAGAGCAAAAGACAAGCACACGTTGATTTTTTGGATACTCTCGGACCGCCTGAGTAACAAGGAGGTCCTGTGACATCTGATCCGCCCGCACGTCGCCGACAGCGCGGGCCCCGTCCAATCCCGGCCCCCACCGCCGCAGGGGACGGTGCCGAGTACGGAGACATCCTGGCCGTCCTCGGCCAGCAGCTGGGGGAGCAGGTGGCGCAGACCACCGACCCCGGTGGCCGTCGTCGGCTCACGGGAGTCCACTTCGAGTACGCGGCCGATCCGAAGGCCGTCCACGACATGGCCGGAGGCGCCGGCTACAGCCTGGCCAGCAACTGGTTCACGCAGCTCCTCGCGCAGCTGGCCGTCGCGAACAGCATCACCAAGTCCCAGCTCTGTGTGTTCCTCTTCGTGGCCGGCGGGCAGGTGCCGGGGACCGGCATCACCCCGTACACGCAGCAGGAGATCACGGACGGGCTGAACAAGATCGCCGCTCAGAAGGGCGGCAAGATGATCACGCGTTCCACGGTCAACCGTGCCGTCCAGGCGCTGTGCGGCTACAACTGGGTGGAGAAGGTCGGCAACGGCCGGATCCAGATCAACGTGCGCTTGTGGTTCCACGGCAACAGCACGGCCCAGCACGAGGTGCTGGCCGAGCTCGCTGACCGGCACGAACACGACGTCGAGTCGTTTCCTTACGCGGTGGGGCCGGAAGGCGCCCACCAGGAAGAGCTGGAGCTCGACTTCGGGCCCACCGAGATCAGCTCTCGCGGAAGGAGGCGTACCGGGTGATAGTGCTCCCATGCCCCCGCGCGGGCGCCCGCTCACGAGGAAGGCTGTCTCATGGCTAACGTCATGTCTCCGATCGTCGCGGAACGGATCTGGGCCCTGCCGCTGTCAGGGTCCGCGGTCAAGTTCCTCCAGTACCTGGTCGCCCGCAGCGACTTCGGTGGAACGCTGCAGGTCCGGCAGAAGGACATGGCGGCGGAGTACGGGGTCACCCCGCAGGCCGTCAGCGGGCTCATCGCTCCGCTGTGCGACCTGAACATCGTGCTGCGGCCGCGCAGCGAGGAGCGCAACGGGAACTCGTACCGGCTCCACCCGCTCGCGGCGAAGTACGAGACCCCGGAGGCCATGGAGGCGGCGTTCCGCGCGGCACTCGCGCGGATCCAGGCGGGCGACCTGCCCAACCTGAAGCTGCCGATGTACCAGCAGGCCCCGCCGACTCCGACGGGCCGACCGAAGCTCCAGGTCGCCTGAACCGGACGCGGAAAGACGAAGGGCCCTCCACATGGTGGAGGGCCCTTCGCGCCTGAGTAACAAGTTGCCCCCACTATATCCGCCGCGCCCCGGGTCGGACAGCAGTATTGGGCCGGGGCCGCCCACCGTGTCTACGGCGCCAGTGCCAGAGGGGATGGGGGGCGCCAGTCCACGCAGGGGAACATCCGCAATGTCCAGTTCTGAGAAACCGAGCGAGAACGCTCCGCGCTGCGTCTAAAGTCACAGGGTGCGAAGTCCGTCCGCTTCCCGCGTATGCGGGGATGGTCCCACCGCGGGTACAGGGGTCAGGCTGTTCGTCTACTCCCCGCCACGCGGGTAGAAGCGCGAGCCGTAGGCTTAGGGCCAGGGTGCTCGTTTGCTTTCCGCGCGTGCGCGGATGAACCTGCCAGCCGTGCGTACGGCATCCTCCGCAGTGACACTTCCCGTAGGCGGGGATGACCCCGAGGCATTCAAGGGTCGAGACGGCTACTTGATTGTTCCCCGCGCACGTGGGGATGGACCCCCGTAGAGGTGGGTGTTGCCGTCCACGGTGGCCAGATTCCTGCGCGCGCAGGGAGGAATCCACCGCTCCGGCTTAGCCTGGTAGAGCTCGGCTCCCCCCACGCATGCGGGATGGACCCACGGGCTATGCGACGGGCACCCATAGTGCCTCCTGGTCCCCGCCCCGTGAGGATGAACCCAACCCGGACTGCGGGCAGGCCCTTGACAGGCTCTCTCCCGCGTATGCAGGGATGACCCCTACGAGGCAACCCTGACCTTCTTCCTGGAGGTCTGTTCCCCGCACGTGCAGGGATGGCCCCCAGTGACGGGACCAGATTGGGGGTTTCGGCCCTGCTCCCCGCGCATGCGGGGATGAACCCGACATCCTCCGACCTGGATACATCGACATTGTCTGTGCCCCGCGCCCGCGGGGACGACCACCCGCGGTCTACGCGCGGTCCCCCTCCTCGCGGGATTGCCACGTGTGGGTAGGAAGGGACTCCGCCAGCGTGCTGAAGAAGCGCTGGTCGCGCCACGATTCCAGGTCGCCGATCACGAACAGGCGGCGTTTCGCGCGGCTGACGGCGACGTTCAGGAGGTTGGGACGGGACGCGGCCCAGGCGCGGGCGCCCGCGCGCCGCGGGTCCGTGCCGAGGAGCAGGATCACCACGTCCGACTCCTTGCCCTGCGTCGTGTGCACCGTGCCCACCCGTTCCGCCGGCATCAGGTCCCGGCAGGCCCGCTTCGCGCCCGCCACCACCTGCCGGAACGGGCTGATCACGAACACGTCCCGCCCCAGGTCCACCCCGCCCTCGTCCCGCAGCCGCTCCAGGATCCGCCGCAGCGCCCGCCCCTCCTCCGGGATCCAGTGCCCGTCCGCCTCCGTCGACACCACGTTCACCCAGCTGCTGGCCGGCCGGTACACGTACGCTTCGCGCGCACCCGGATCGACCCCCTGCACCATCAGACCGTCGTACGCGACCGCGTTGCTGATGGAGAACATCGGGTCGTCGCACCGCCGGTGCACCCGCAGCGGCGAGCCGACCCACACCTCGTGGCTGCCGTCCGGCAGCTCCGCGGGCAGCAGCGTGCCGTAGCGGTTCGCCCGGTCGGCGAGCTGCTGAACCGACGTACGCCCCGGCGCCCACTCCTCCGCGGCGCCGAAGTCGTCCCGCAGCGCCCGCTGCGCCGTCCACGGCAGCACCACCACCGGCTCCAGCTGCAGCGGGTCGCCCACCACCACCGTCCGGCGGGCCCGCCACATGCCGCCCACCACCATCTGCGGGGTCGCCTGCCCGGCTTCGTCGACGAACAGCCAGCCCAGCGCCTCCGCCCCGAGCCGTCCGAAGACCCGGTCGAGCGAGGCGAAGGTGGTCGACACGACCGGGACGACGAGGAACAGGCTCTGCCAGGCGGCGCGCAGGTGCGGCTCGGGCACCGTCTTCGGCACCGCGCCGGCGACGGCGTCCATCGCGCCCATCAGGTTCGCGTACATCGTGCGGGCCGTGCAGCGCAGGAACGCCTGGTGGAGGTCGAGGGCCGCGAGGAACAACTCGCTGCGGGCCCGGGTGATCTCCGGGTCGGACCAGGGGGCCGAGAGCTCGCGCGCCGTGTCGTCGGTGAGCCACGACTCCTCCGGTACGAAGCCCTCCCAGCGGGCTCGGGCCGCCGTCAACGTCCGGTCCGTACGGTCGGCGCGGGCCTCCGCAGCCTGCTGCGTCTCCTGGACGCGGCGCAGGGCGGCGGCCGCCGCGCCCACGGTCGCGCGTACGTCGTTCAGTCGGGCGAAAGCGGTGTCGCGGGCCCGGCGGGCGGCGGCGACCAACCCTGCGGCCTCCGCCTCCTCCGCGTGCCAAGTGCGCGCGGCGCGGCCCAGGGTGAACAGGCTTACGGTGAACCCGGGGCGGCGGGCCAGGTGGGCCTCATGCCTCTGTTCGACCTCCGCCAACTCCTGCTCGGCACGGGCCAGGGCGGCCTCGGCCGGCACTTCCGCCTCCCGTACGCGCACCAGCTCGGCCGTGCCCTGTTCCACGGCCCGGCGGGTCCGGAGCTGGTTCTCGTACGCGCCTTGCCGGTCGGCGTACGCCTCGGCGGCCTCGGCACGCTCGCGGCGCAGCCGCTCGACCTCGGTGAGAGCGGCCTCGAACCGCTGCTTGGACTCGCGCCACACCCCGGTCTGCGGGGTGTCGCGCCACTGCCGCAGCAGGTGGGCGAGGCCGCTGCCGCTGTCGATCCAGACGTTGCGGGTGCGGCGGCCGGCGGATGACTGGGCCGGGACGGGCGGTGGGGGAGGGGCGCCGACGTCGGTCTGGCGGTACTTGCCGTGCCAGAACCGGTTGACGAACTCGAGGCGGTTCCGCTTGCTGCCCAGGCGCGCAGCTACCGAGCCCCAGGCGGGCTCGCCCTTGAGGAGACGGGTCGCCTGCTCGGCGAAGTAGTCCGCCTCCTCCCGCCAGTCGTCGCCGAGTGCGGCACGGGCGGGGATCTCGGTGGAGATGTTCTCCACCGCCCCGTTGTTGGCGGAGGCGACGACCATTTCGAAGCCGGTGAATTCCGGGCGCAGCGGGGTGACCGTACGGGTGTAGTCGCCGTTCTTCCAGACGTACGGGGCCTGCTCGGCGAAGGCCTGGGAGGGCAGGCGGAGCGCGGCGAGGCGGCGGGCCCGCTCGACGATGGCAGCGGCGAAGCAGTCGCGCAGCATGGTGGTCTTGCCGGTTCCGGGCGGGCCGTTGACGGCGAAGACCCCGGCGGCGGGGGAGAGCTCGGAGTGGACGGCGTTGACGGCGAACTGCTGGCTGAGGGCCAGCGGGTGCTTGGGATTGGCGGGCCAGCGCCCGGGGGGAGTCCGGCCGGGCGCGACGCCGGCGAGGGCGGCTTCGGGATGCAGGCGCAGGTCGATCCGGCGGGTGCGGTCGAAGGCTGTGTCGGGGGTGAGGTAGGCGGCGAGTCCGGCGCCCGGATCGGTGGTGGCGAGCTCGGTGGCGACCAGATCCAGGTCTGCGGCGATGAAGCTGTTGAGGAAGTCCTGCTGGTCGGCGCCGCCACCGGAGGTCGCGTGGTCGAGGCGGACGGCGACGCTGCGGACGCGGATGCCGGCGGGCTTGAGCGGGACGTCGACGCCCCAGGCACGGGCCAGTTCGTCGGCGAAGCCGAACAGGTGCCGGGCCGTGACCAGCCCCGGGCCGATGGGCGACTCGTCGTCCGGGTCGGGTGTCGCCTGCCCGGAGGGCATCTCGGAGGGCATCTCGGAAGGCACTCCCGCCGCGCCGGGGACGAGGCCGCCGATGGGGGCGCCGAGCTCGGAGGCGCGCCTGACCCAGGCGTCTGCCTCCTCCTCGAATCCGTCGAGCCAGCCGCGGCGGGCAGGACCGGGGGAGCCGGCGCGCCCGGTCGCCCAGGCGCAGGAGGAGAAGACCGGTGAGTCCAGCAGGAGCCGGCCCTCGTCGGTGACGGTCAACGCGAAGAGGGCGCTCTCGCCGTCCATCCGGCCGTCGTGGTCCTCGCCGCTCTCGCCGAAGACGTGGAGCAGGGTGTCGCGTACGGCGCTGAGGGTGTAGGCGCCGCCGTACACGACGTGCTGCCAGCCGTAGCCCGGCTCCAGGGGCACGGTCCGGAGGGGGTGGCCCGGTTCCCATGGCATGGGCTGGCCGGGCTCGGCGGCATACACCCGGTCCCGGACAGACAGTGCCGGGATCTTCTGCGGGCTGAACAGCTCCACCGCACGCCAGTACCCGACGATCCGACTCCGCCGGCTCCGCTCGCCCCCCATGGCGCCCGCCCCTGTCCGTGAGTTGGTGATCACTACTGGGCACCTTACGGGGGTTATGACGGTGGGTCAGGGCTTTTGGGGGGTCGGTGGGAGGGGCATTGCCCCGCTCCAAGCGAATGCCGGTTGCGCGGCGATTGCCCAGTTCGATGAAAGTGATGCAGAACGGCTGCATCCCCGCATAGAGTCCCAGCTCAGCAAGCCGGTTCCCCGTGCCTGCGGGGATGAACCCCGCCCCACCGCCATGGAGAGCGCACTCGATCGCTGCTCCCCGCGCCTGCGGGGATGAACCCCATCGGGCCGAATGGGGCGTCACAGTAGTGGCCTGCTCCCCGCGCCTGCGGGGATGAACCCTGGATCAACTGCGAATGGCGCGGACGTTGGCGCTGCTCCCCGCGCACGCGGGGATGAACCCCACGTGATCACGGAGGCGTCCGGCTACCTCACTTGCTCCCCGTGCACGCGGGGATGAACCCCGGATCAGGCTGAGGCTCAGCGCGCCGGCGTCCTGCTCCCGCCCACGCGGGGATGAACCCGCTGCCGGCGTACCCTCAGCTACCTGGAGGTCTGCTCCCTGCCCAGGATGAACCCACACGGGCGGTCGACCTACTTGCCGCCGAGACCAGCTTCCTGAGCCTGCGGGGATCACCAAACGTGCCGCAACCGCAGGAGGTTCTTGCTGCCGAAACCGACTTGGTCGTGCGGTTGGCGGCCCCCGACTTTTGTCCGCGGACAAAAGTCGGGCGCGGTCGGGCCGGCTCACGCCCCTTCCAGCCCGGCCGGGCATTCCCGTCTCGCCGGTCGTGGAAGGTGACGCAGACGGCGCGCCCGAAACCAAACCCCGAGCCGCCGGCCCCCCTCACCCCACCTCCGCACCGGGCCTACCCCCACCGGTCTGACCCTTGCCCAGCCCTCCCCGGATCCCCTCCAGCCCCGCCGGGCGCACCACTCCTCTGGGCCTCTGGCGATGCCCGCCCGAGGGCGTTTCCGGCCCACAACTGTCACGTTGTCCCGGTCGTCCTGCTGGTTGCGTTGCCGCCTCGATGAGCGCAGCGGGGTATGCACCGCCTATGAGGGGAGTGGCAACAGAGATCAACAGAGCCGGAGCCTTGCTGTCATCAGGCCTACCGTGTCTGGACCAACGGTCGTATCGACAGCTACGACGCCGTTCAGCGCCAAGCCCTCGAAGACCTCGTCGCCGCCGAGATGGTCACCCGCGCCGTCATGTCGCCGACCGTCGGTGGAAATGAGAACGTCAGCCGGTTGGGCTCGTTGTCCCAACAAGCCCAACCGGCTCCTGGTACGGCTTCGGAGCTACTACTCGGTCGAGTCCTGGCCGCGTGCTCCGTATCGACCGCGGAGTTTCCTGAGAAG